>CAIMLA010000040.1 GCA_903842085.1 uncultured bacterium
TTCTTCTGCTTTACGAAACCAGGCATACCTAATTCTAGCTCCATACACTTGAAGTTGTTTGTTTGTCATATATTTCTTGCTCACTTTCATCTCCTTTCATTTTAGATGAATGTGTCCAAGATGCTCGAGACTTCTACATTTAAGGTTAATAAAAAAGGTTACAACGACTGTAACCTTAAAAATAAGAGCAATGTCTAGCTATTTTTTCTTTTTGCTTTTTGCTTTTTTCGCCGCTGGCTTTTTGGGAACATAACGAGCTACTCCCCAAAGAGCTAGTAAGATAACGATGGCGCCGAACCAGTACCAAACATTTAAGCCGAAAATATCCATTTACTCACCCCCCTTCATCTTTTTTTTTATTTTCTAAATAAATCATAGATTGAATATATCTAAATTACAAGCTATTTGGCCTCTCCCCAGTTTTTACTGACGCCAATATCAACCGTCACGGGCACGACTAGTTTCACGACCTGCTCCATCTTTTCTCTGACAAACTTAGTTAACTCACTAATCTCATCATCTGGGACTTCAAAAACAAGTTCATCATGAACCTGTAACAGCATTTTTGTTTTAGGACTTATCCTTCCCATCTGATCATATATTTCAATCATCGCCATTTTCATTAGGTCAGCTGCGGTTCCTTGAATTGGCATATTCATGGCCATTCTTTCTGCAGCGCCTCGGATCAGGTGATTAGAAGAGTTTAGCTCTGGTAGATATCGCTTCCGACCAAAAATAGTTTGAGCAAAACCAGCCTCTCGCGCCTCAACCACTGCTTCTCTCATATATTTCTGGATTCCTGGATGAGTTTCAAAATATTTATCTATAAAATCTTTAGCTTGGGTATAATTTAAATCAGACTGACGAGCTAAGCCATGTGGAGACACCCCGTATACGATCCCGAAATTAACCACTTTAGCATTGCGTCTCATTTCAGAAGTAACCTCTTTCTCTGTCACGTTGTAAACCTTAGCCGCCGTCGAAGTGTGAATATCATGGCCAGATAAAAAGGCCTTTATCATTGTTTCATCCCCAGCAATGTGGGCGATCACCCGAAGTTCAATTTGAGAATAATCAGCCGAAAGAATTGAAAACCCTTGATCGGCGATAAATGATTTTCTGATATCTTGACCGACCTCGCTCCGAATCGGGATGTTCTGAAGGTTGGGGTTGCTCGAGGACAAACGACCGGTTGCCGCAATTGTTTGATTAAAGCTAGTATGGAGTCGCCCGGTTTTTGGGTTTATCAATTCTGGTAGCGCGTCAATATAAGTGTTCTTGAGCTTCGCTAGTTCGCGATATTCTATCACACAATCGATAATCGGATTTGTGCCCTTTAATTTTTCTAACTCTTCCGCTCCAGTCGAATAACCACCGCTTGATAATTTCTTTAAGGTCTTTTTTTCGATCCGGTCTTGAAGCTTCAATTTTTCAAATAGAATTTTCTGTAGTTGACTCGGCGAAGCGATATTGAATTCTTCTTCTGCCATCTGGTAAATTGTCTTTTCGATTTCACTTAATCTCTTCCCAAATTTTTTTGATAGTCTCTCCAAGATAGAGGTGTCAATTTTAAAACCGTTCATTTCCATCGAGGCTAAAACGGGAATTAATGGCATTTCTATCTTATCCATCAGCTCCTCAAACCCCCCAGCCTTGATTTCTCTCTTCAGGTGATGATAAAGGCGCAGAGACATATCTGCATCCTCCGCGGCATAAAGCGTCGCCTGATCAATCGGGACTTGGTCGAATGTGATTTGATTTTTCCCAGAGCCAATAAGGCTTTCAATCTTTGACATCTCAACTCCTAAATCAGCAAAGGCTAGGTCCTCTAATTTTTGAGCTCTGGCATTTGGGTTTAACAAATAAGCCGCGACCATAGAATCGAAGCTAACTGGGGACAAATCGAAGCCCGCATTTTTAAGAATAATATAATCGAATTTTATATTATGGCCCGTTTTCGGAGCTTGATTAGAAAAAAGCGGTTTTAAGTGTTTCCGAATTAGCTCAATCGGGAGCTGGCTTCCTTCGATATGCTTAATCGGGAGATAATAGCCTTCGCCTTCATCAATCGAAATTGAAATCCCGACTAGATTAGCCCTGATTTCATCCAGTGAGTCTGTCTCTGTATCGATCGCGACACCTTTAGCCTTCTTTATTTTTTCTATCAGTGCCAAAAGTTCACTCTCGGTTTGAACTGAGTGATAATTCTTTTCGGAAAAATGTTCCTGGCTTTTCGCTTTTGGGGTGTCATTATCGAATAGGCCAACTTGGTTGGGCTGTCCTGGAAGTTTACTTAGCAAGGACTTAAATTCCAAACGACGGAAAAGCTCAAAGACCTTATTTCTATCAAATTCGTGGGTACAGCATTTCTTTAAATCGAGCTCGATCGGCATATCGGTAATAATTTTTGATAGTTTTTGACTCAAATAGGCCATCTCCTTATTTTCTTCAAGTTTTTTACTAATAGTCGGTTTAATCTTATCCAAATTTATATAGATTTGGTCAAGCGTTTCGTATTCTTGAATCAAGTTTACCGCTGTTTTTTCACCAATTCCGGCTACCCCAGGGATATTATCGCTTGGATCACCCTTGAGGGCCTTGAAGTCGACAAATTGTTCAGGTTTTAGACCATATCTTTCATTAATCATGGCTCGATCGTAAATCACCGTATCAGTAAAACCGCGTTTCATCGTATAGACCTTGGTCGTTTCATCAACCAGTTGCAACTCATCAAGATCTCCAGTGACTATATATGTTTCAAGCGCCTCATCTTGTCTGGCTTTTTTTGCCAGTGAGCCAATCAAATCGTCAGCTTCATAGCCTGGTTCCTCAAAAATTGGAATATCAAAAGCTTCGATCACTTCTCTGACTAGTCCAAACTGTGATATCAAATCAGCCGGTGCTTTTGGTCGATTGGCTTTATAGTCCTGATATTCGTGGTGACGAAAAGTTTTATCAGGAAGGTCCATCGCGACAACAATAAAATCGGGCGATAAATCCTTAATTACTTTCAACAAGATAACTGAAAATCCGTAGGCAGCGTTAACGATCTCGCCATTTTTAGTCGTTAATGGCGGTATGGCATGATAAGCCCGATGAATCAAGGCATGCCCATCGATAATGACTAGTTTTTGCTTTTTCATAAGATTATTTTATCATTTTTTGTCGATTAGTTTTAGCTAAAAGGTAAAGCGGCCCGCCTCCTAAAGTCACAAAAGAAAGTGACAACAGGGAAGACGGGCCGCAAGGCGCGGCCGACAGAGGTGGGTGTCAGTCTATTTCCCAAGGTTCACCCTTGAGTTATCGTTCAATTGCCCAGGGCAGAACAACGGAACGATCGTCTCCGTGCGCCATTAAGGAGACTATGACCGGTCAGGAGGTCCATTCCACCGGTCAATCTAAAGATCAGGGAGCCTAGCCAGACCAGCGAACCGAGTTAATTTCTCTTGCTGGAGCTGAGACGACTTTTGGTTCTGGGTTGGTGTTTTTGATGATTCGGTAGTCACTTGATGCAATACATCGGTATCTCATATAGATGTTTTCGCAGGACAAAACCGGCTCGGGGCAACCTGAACATCCGCCTCTTAATCGTTTCATCGCTCTCCCTGAGGTTAGGACAACCTACGTCTGGATTATTTTATCCAGTATCTCAAAAATAATCAACGCCATAAAAGACGCTTTTTAACCCGCGCCTCTTCGTCTGATCCCTTTATTTTTATCCTAAGTAATCTTTGAGCTTTTTTGAGTCGCGATGCTTTTTTAATTTAAGCAGGGCCTTTGATTCGATCTGTCTAATTCGCTCTCTAGTCACTCCAAATTCTTGTCCTGTTTCTTCTAAAGTATGGGATCTGCCTCCATCTAAGCCAAATCGCATTTTCAATATTTTTTGTTCTCTCGGCGTTAAAAGCTGGAGAACTTCATTGATGTGTTCTCTCAAGAGTTGGTAGGTCGCCGCTTCTTCAGGCGTATCCGAATCATTATCCGGAATAAAGTCAGCTAATCTCGAATCTTCTTCCTCCCCGATCGGAGCTTCAATCGAAACCGGTTCTTGCTTGATTTTTAAAATATGATTAACCTTTTCAACTTCTATCCCCATCTCAACCGCAATCTCTTCAGGCAAAGGCTCTCGGCCGAGCTCTTGAACAAGTTTTCGCTCAGTTCTGATTAGTTTATTAATTGTTTCCACCATATGGACTGGGATCCGAATTGTCCTAGCTTGGTCAGCGATCGCTCTAGTAATTGCTTGTCTAATCCACCAAGTCGCATAAGTGGAGAATTTGTAGCCTCTCTTATAATCAAATTTCTCGACCGCTCTAATCAAGCCCGTATTGCCTTCCTGGATAAGGTCAAGAAGATCTAGGCCTCGGCCGATGTAACGCTTCGCAATCGAAACAACTAGGCGCATATTAGCTTCCGCTAAACGTTTTTTTGCTTGCTGGTCCCCGGCTTCTACCTTTTTCGCGAGATCGACCTCTTCGTCCCAGGTAAGTAAAGGAATTCTGCCAATCTCTCGAAGGTACATTCGAACCGAATCATCAGCCAGCTCAGAAATATCATCAAATTTGTCTAATTCAAAGTCACTAACCTCGCCCTCTCCCCAAATTTTGTCTTTGGCATCGACAATTTCAATGCCCTGATCAGATAGGGCCGCATAAAGATCATCAATTTTATCAATATTTTCTTCGACATCGGGAAACAAGGTCAATATTTCTTCTTGAGTCACAAACCCTTGTTCACGTCCTTTTTGAACCAGTTGGTCCATCCGACTATCAAATTCTTCTTTCGCCATTTAACTCCTTTCATCATAAAAAAGGTAATTTCTAAATATTTCTCTCTTTTTCGATCAAAAATTGTAGCTCCGCCATTAAATCCTTCACCAGTTTTGCATTTTCTTCTTTTTCGGCTTCATAGATTTTTCTATTCAATTTCTTTTTTGCCGCCTCATAACCTTCTTGTCTTAGTCTCAATACACCGTTGAATAACTCCTCTCCCATGATTTCTTCGTTTGCCTCTGGGAACTCGTCTTCTATCTCGAATGTCAGCTTATTGATGTAGTCGCGATCCTCAGGTTTTTGCTTCTTTAACCATTTTTTAATATCAACCTCTCCTTGTTCGTTTAAATCGTAGAGTTCGGCGACAAACCTGATGAGCTTATCGTTTTCAAAGTCTTCAGGGTTGATTTTGTTAAAAAAGAAATCACTGTACTGCGGCGAAACGAGTAAAAGAGAAAAAATTCGTTCTTCTAGGGTTGTTTTTGTTTTTGTCTCTTCGATGACTGCTTTTGGTTTTTGAGTTGCTTTTGTCTGGTTGCCTTTTGCGCTTTTAAATTTGTGAAGCGCTTCCACCAATGCTTGTAGACTAACTCCGATCTGTTGGGCTAATATTTGTAAATAATGCTCTTTTTCTACAGGATCGGGCAAGCGTGAAATAGTAGCGAGCAATTCTTTCGTTGCTCGTTTTTTATCTAAAATATTCGTAATGTCGTAATGAGAGAAGGTGCTATCAAAAGTATAGTCTACTACATATTTTGCTTTTTTACAAGCATTAATCCACTTTTTTGGATCATTTCTGACTAGATCGGCCGGGTCTTTTCCCTCTGGAACTTCGATTACTTTGATATTAAAACCTTTATCCTGGGCCAGCTCAATCGCTCTTTTAGTCGCATTTTGGCCCGCCATGTCGACATCAAAGGCTATTTTAATATTTTTTGTAAACCTTTTTATTAAATCAAGTTGAGCCTCAGTTAGGGCTGTCCCGCTCGAAGCGACCACGTTTTTTACGCCCGCTTGGTAAGAAAATATCATATCCATATTCCCTTCAACTAAAATCAGGTGATCTTGCTTCCTGGCTTGCTCTTTGGCCTTATCCATTCCGAACAGAATATTTGATTTGTGGTAAATCGGAGTTTCGGGTGTGTTTATATACTTAGGCAGAGAGTCATCTAAAACGCGAGCCGAAAAACCAATGACTTTTCCCTGGACATTGGCAATCGGAAACATCAACCGGCCCCGAAATTGATCATAAAATCTATTATCATTTGAATTTGAAACCCCGGCCTTTGCTAAATCTGATTTAGCAAACCCTAAAGTGGCTAATTCTTGAGTTAGAATATCACCCCTAACGGGTGAGAAGCCTAAGCGGAATTCCGCCATTGTTTTATCGGTCAGCCCTCGTTTTTTCAGATATTCATAGGCCCTCTTGCCCTCACTTTCTTTGAGCAATTTTTCAAAATGGAGACAGGCTAATTCGTTTATCGCAAAGACGCTGTCAGTCGGCTCTTTTCTGCCCTTAAAGTTTTGTGATAGTTTCACCCCCGTCCGCGAGGCTAATTCCTTGATTGTGTCCGGGAAGCTTAAGCCTTCAATTTTTTCGGTAAAAGAAATAATATCACCACCCTCATTACAACCGAAGCAATGCCATATTTGCTTTTCTGGACTAACCATAAATGACGGCGTTTTTTCTGAATGAAAAGGGCACAAACCTTTAAAGTTTCGACCAGATTGCTTGAGTTGGACGTATTTACCAACATCTTCAACGATATCTATCTTATTTTTTATTTCTTCGAGTTCGTTCATAGCTTGGCTATTATACTTGATCCTGGCTATATTTTAAACGATTATCGTTGAAAAAACATATATTTAGCAATATAATGCACTCGACTGAACGGTCAATAAAGAGAAAGGTTGTCAGTAGCCTCACCCCCTTAATTTGCAAAAAATAAAGCCGATAGGTCTCGATCAATCGCTATTATTCTTCGTCAAAGATTGGAGCCCACGATGACAGTCAGAATGCTTGTCCGGTTTCCGAAGGAGATTGAGCAAAAGCTTGGCCCCTTTTTTCATGAAACCCAAGTCTGTCACTCTATCTTCCCAATCGCCGAACACAAGAACTGTAAACTGTTAATTGAGATCGGGATCGAATATCAAGCTCGCCGAGCGGCCTTAGATTATCTTAAGCTCAAGATTCAGCAGGCAAGGCACTCCCGAGTTGAACCGTTTGTCTTAGACGAAGACATTCTCTATTTCAGAAATTTTGTTTGCGGGGTTAAATCAAACGATCTTTTCTTTAAGCGATGACCACCGGGAGTGGGAGCTGTCTAAGCCCTCACTCCCGAACTCTTTACAAAATACTGAAGAATATCTGACCAGGACTTAACCCGACAAATATTTTTACCCTTTATCCCTTGATTCCAAGGATGATCAAATAACAAAACCTTTATGCCCGCGTCTCTGCACTTCAGGGCAAACTCAGGCAAATCCTCAATCATGACCTCAATTCCATGATTAACGCAAAATTCCCACTTATCGACCTTTTCGATATTGCCATAAACAAAGAAGACATCTTTATATAAGCCTCCCAAATTGTTTTTAGCCCAACAAAGAGTTCCTTCTCGATAGTGGTCTGGCCGTCCGGTTATTAAATATACTTCATGGTCTTGATTAATCATTTCAAGGCTTTTTTTGATCTCGGGGCTTATTTTTTTATTAAAAAAGTCCGTGTTTTTAACAAACTTGTCCATTTTTAGTTGCATTTCATCCCAAGTGTCGCCCGTTAAATCTTCTAACCGGTAAGTATTGAGATCATCTTTATCCCAGTTGGTTCCATAAGTTTGATTATGAAACTCAGCAAAAGGATAACAGAAATCTATTAGAACATCGTCGATATCTATTCCTATTTTCATAAGGGTAAGTATAGATAAAAGTCAGAATCTTTCAATCTCTTTTTCGCTGGTGCTTTACAGATCAAGGTTATTTGGTTATTATACAGCCGAAGATTATCTTCGTACCTTGGACACGATGAATCTAAAAAGGGGTGGGACATGTACCAGCTCATAAGCAATTTTTTCTTTTTCCTTGGTCTCTTTTTGGTCTTAGTCGGAGTCATTCTCGGGGTTTCCCTTTATCGTAATCTCTCAAGAGGACAAAAAAACCCGTCAGAATATGACCTTGAGACCAATGGTCAACTCTGTGGCACCGTTTTTACAATCGGTCTCATTTTGACTCTTGGCACCACTATCGTTCACGTTTTTTGATCTTTATTAAAAGATCCACCCCAAGTTTCACGCCTCAATCTCCTAAATGAAGCGAGATGCTTTCATGCTTCTCGCTTCTTAACTTTTCTGCCTAGTTCTTGGTTTTTTGAAAAAACTAATTAAAATACTTTAGGCGGATTACAAAACAAGCCGTCAGAAAGTCACTATTAATCAAATGAAAACAAATAATAACCAGTCACAAGTTGGATTCAAGAAGCCCAATCAACTTGATAAGAGCTATCTCCAAAAACTTTTAAAGAGTTTCCCTGACTCAGCAGCAGAAATTTCCAAACTGGGTGTTGGTTTTTCCAAATTCGAGGAATCTAAGTTAGATAAATTAGCAAAAATACAAAAGCCGATTATTCATGGCACTGGCTCAATGGCGCTCGAAGGCATTCTTTCCCATGGGTTTATCCCCCAGTCTGGAGAGGAAGTTCTCCATGGAGAGCGTTCCGCAATCAATCATGGCGCCTCTGACATAAGACCCATTTCTTTTGCCGAATTTGACTCAGCCGGTCAAGGCGAAGCGGTCGCTCATTTTTATGCAATGCTAGTTGGAGGGCAGTCAGACCTAATTTTTGATTCTGCCAAAGCGACCCAGGAAGATCGAGTTGAGCGTTTTTTTCGGACAATAAATAGCAAAGGGATCGAGGAAGGGATTAATCTAAAAACAGCTCGGGCTATCTTAAAATCAAAACCAGACAAAAACCCGAAAGCGACAAGAGCCTGGATAAAAAAAGATACCGAACAAAAGATTGCGCTTATGTCGCAGCCAGGGGCCTACACCTTCAATCAAGATGAAATGAAATCAAATATTGCTTTGCTTCAAAGAATCTTAGACAACGATTTCTCTAATCCAAAAGCGTTAAGTAAACGATTGATGCGCTTAGATTGCTTGAACGATGTCCGATACTACTACTCAGAAAGAGGGGACAAGCCTGAACCGTGGTCTAAAATTGACGAATTATCAAGGAGGGCCGCTAAAGATATGACCAAGCCCAAGAGTCTTATAAGGACTGAATTGAAACAAAAGCTAAAATCAATGAAATACAAATTAGCTAAGTTTAAGCACATGACACCTAAAGAAAGAGATCAAATTTCTTCACAATATCCATGTGTAATTATCCTCGAAGGGTATGGTCTAAAACTAACCCCGGTTGATTGGATGATTACTTGCCAAGAGCTACACTGCGAAACAAGTGTCAGCCCAGATAAGATTCGCCAAATCAGAGTTCCGAAAATCCATATCAGTCGCTTAAAAACCAGGCTCGAAGAGTCTGGCTTAGCTAACGTTGAGATTATCCCTATTGAATATTATGAAATGGAAGCAGCTCTTCACTAAATATATATTTAAAGCCTTCCTTGTCGTTATCTTTCAAGCGAATATTTTTTATTCGCGTCCCTCTCGTCTATTTCGATCTTAGACGAGCTGCTCGTTAGTCACACCAGAAAAGGCCTGAGTTTCAATCAGAAAACCGCCTTTTATAATGCCCCTATCGTTAAATAAGCCTCATAGTTGTTTCCGATAATAAATGCTATCAATCCCCTGAGCGCGGTCGTTTTTCTTGGTGTAGTCGACGACAAACCCAAATTTATCATATAGACCAATTACCGCTTTATTTGTGGACCAGGTTCGAACCTTGATCTCTTTATACTTGAGCTTCTTTGCTTTCAGAATAATTTTATTCATAAGCAGTGAACCCAGGCCCTGTTGTCTTTCTCTCTTTTTGATGCCAATCGTTCTAAGATAGCCCTCATCTTTTCCCTGGCCCTGCAATTGAAGACTTATTAGTCCTGTTATTATTTTATTATCTTCCAAGACTAAAGTAATATTTGGTTTCTCTAAATCCGTATTAAGATATGTTACTAGGTCGCCCCTGACCGAAAGAGGAGGGAAAAAGTCTTGGTCTAGTTCTCTCAATAAGTCTAACAATCCCCCATAATCAGCTTCTTTAACTTCCCTTATTTTCATTTTCTTTTGTTATTTTTTCTATCCCGTCCTTAACAACCATGGTCGCTTTGCAGTCATCTTCGTTATATTCAAGTATTCTCTTTAGGATCTTTTCATCTTGAGTGTTTAAGTAGTCGTTATACCATTGAATCGAAAGTGCTCCAGAAGGAGATTCATCACGCCAGGAAAAGCCTAGATAAACCGCAATCGCTTTGATGCCATAACTTGAAAGCGGCCAATCCGTGCTCTTTAGGACAATCTGGTATAGATCTATGACGTTTGGTGAATCATAGAAATCATCAACTTCTTCTTTGGTGACAACTTTCGGATAGAGTTTCTGCATTTTTTTATAGACTGTTTTTTCATGGGGTGAGTAATAATAAACCGCAAAATCTTTTGGTGGTAAAGAGTGGATATATGCCCAAAAACCCGCCCAGGCCTCTTCTTCGCCTTTTGGAGTACATTCTTTTGCCGTAAAGTCGAGGAACCGTTCGCCACCAGTGTCATTATTCCGCTCGTAAACTCCGTGCAAATAAACAAAGTCCTGAGTTGGATCATCTTCGATGTCAAAGAACAATTCATATGTAACTTCAGGAAAGATAATCTTATCATAAACAACCGGTCCTTTGTTATTGACTAAAATATCGGCTCTAATCATAATTTTTGCTAATGTTTTTTCACCGACGCCGCTAAGGAATTGCTTATTTTTAGCTTTCCGCTCTTTAATCTCCTCCAAATCAATCTTGAGAAGATCTTCAACCCTCTCTATCCCGAGATCATCGTTGATTTTATCTCTTTTAGTTCGTCCAAGATAAAAGATATTCGTCAAATCATGTTCAGCCTGCGCCCATTGCTTGCAGGAGTTGTACCATGGACAAAGCTTGCATGCGCCGGCCATCGCTGGCTTATTCTGCTCTCGATTCTCAAGCAATTTTTGGACTTCGTACTTAATCTGTTGATAATACTCCCACCAAGTCATCGGCGTTCTTTTGCCCATGGCCTCATCGAGGTTATAATCAACCTCTCCTCCTTGAATGTCTATCACCTTCGCTTTGTTGTCTTTGGCAAAGTCTAGGTTTTGGAGCGCCTCGACATAGAGACAAAGTTGAGCCGCATAATGTTTTTTTGGTCGTCCTTTTTCCTCATTTTCTTCATCTACTCCCTCAAGACCCATCCCACTTTTGACATCCACCGGGATATAGTGATTGTCTGGCATCTTTTTAAGTAAATCAGGGATTCCGAGCAAATCCCCCTCGATTAAAACTCCTTGGTATATCCAATCCACTCCTTGCTTCATCGCCTCAACCGTTTGTTTAAATCGGTCTTCTTTAGACCCCGCAGACAGATCCAAAACCTTCATTCCTTCAACGACCTTTTTCTCATGCTGGACCCCTTTATCCCAAAGCATTTGAACAAAAGGATTTGGCTCATTTATTTTTTCAGCGACCGGACCATAGATATCTCGCCAAACTCGGTGCGGGCAAACTATATAGTTATAAAGTTGTGAGGCGGTGATAGTCATCACTTCCCAACCGGCTGACGAATTATCGTCTTCCAAGCTTCTGGTTTGGCTCGACGAATATCAGTCAGATAAATCTCGTGGTGTTTACCTTGGAGATAATAACCATTTGATTTTATATAATTGTGTAATTTAGCAATCGTTGGTCCTTCCTCAGAAAATGGTCCGGTGTGCATAATCTGAGCCGACAAACCCTCTTCAATCTCCAAGAAGTGCAGTCTCGGTAGTCCTGGTGGGTTTTTCTTTTTAGCAAGTTCTTGCCTCGCGATTTCTACTATCTCTCGAGTCACTATCTCTGGCTGCATAATCATGGCCGACCACTGCCATTTGTCTTTTCGTGAAAAGACAAAGTCAGCCATCTCCTCCGACCACCAAAGGCTCTCTAGTGGGAGCACCCCATAGTCGCACCCTCGCGAACCTTTTTTTATCATAAATTTAATTGTGTAGGAGAGGCCATAGAGTGCTTCAATCGCCTCTTGGTAGGCTTTAGCTGTGTTTGGATCGCCTTGGCCGTCAATGATAAAAAAACTCATTTTCGGTATTGTGACTAGCTGCGGCTCTTTAGCGGCACTATAAAAGTTTTTAAATTCTTTTTTATAATCTATTTTTTCCATAACCGATCTCATTTATCTTTGGTAATTATATCAAGATTTAATTATTTTTATAGCATACAAATGTAGAAGTCTCGAGCATCTTGGACACATTCATCTAAAATGAAAGGAGATGAAAGTGAGCAAGAAATATATGACAAACAAACAACTTCAAGTGTATGGAGCTAGAATTAGGTATGCCTGGTTTCGTAAAGCAGAAGAA
>CAIMLA010000041.1 GCA_903842085.1 uncultured bacterium
CCGCCAAGGTCTGGATGGGTTCTCATCGCCACGGCTTTAAAGCCGCTTTCGGTTACAGCTTGGATTGCATCTAGTCCTAGAACGGCGATTCTCTCGAAATCAAAGATCGTATCGAGAGGGTTCTTCCGTCCTGATTCTTTAACTTTTTGTTTAAACTCGTCGAATTCCACTGGAAAGCTCCTCGATGTATTTGAGGGAATATTCCCCGATCTCGGTCAACCGAGTCTCGAAACTCGGTCCTCCAATTTCGGTCATCAAAGAGCAGAGCTCATATGAGCTCGTGACTCCAAAAATGCCGATAATCCTTGCTAAAGCGAAGATTTCCGTCTCGGGGTCGAGCTCGTTTCTTTTGAAATTGACTCCTGTCTCAGAGATAAACTCAAAGACGAGATGAGCTGTTTCAAAAGAGAACTCCATGACGAGGTTTTTGGCGACCTTATCGGTCACCCCATGGTGGATCAGGAGATCCAGATACAGATCAACCTCACTTTCAGTCGCGGCCAGGTTTCGAAGCGCTGAGACAATCATGATACTTTCTCTGGCTTCGTCGAGCGTTTCTTCTGGAAGCATTTGGTACTGCTTCCAAGACAGGACGCTCGATAGGGCCCGTGTGGTTGTTTCTACGACTGCGAGGACGTTTTCCATGTCCATACTCTCCTGTGTCGAAATTGATGTCAAAATACTTTTTTTAAGCTACGATAGAATATCATATATGCTGCACCTTGTCAATCATAAAAGTCTTGACTAAAAAGAATCAATATGTTATCATCCTTTTGTTTTGTAACCGAGTGGGGAGGGATTCATGGCTTCAATAATCCTGACAAAAGAAGGTCATGGCGACCTTCGTTTGTCACATCCCATTCAAATCTGCCGTCAAACGGCAGAGAAACTTGAAGAAAGGATCAGTATGCAAGATTTGATCTCGTGTATCGAGCACGAGATCAGAATGGCCTTGCTCGATAAGGCCGAGGTTACCGTCGTCCTCGACATCGAGGATGACGAAGATAATCTTCACCAGAGGCTTGTTAGCTTCCGCCTCTGGAAGGGCATTGCGAGGGCCGTCGGAGACGGAGAGGAAGTCACAGTTACCTGGGCTTGACCGCTTTTGTACTACTCTCTCGGGGGTGGAGCGCATTAATCGCGCTCCACCCCCTTTACTTTTGTAACATTTTTGAGAACTAACTATTAGCTATTGTGGAATTTGAGAAAGTCTTGACTTTAAATGCGAAATTGAATATAATTTTTCTTGCGTTTGTACAACTTAACAAGCAAACCAAGCGGGGATTAGATAAGTCAAATAAATTTGAAACTATCTATTTGCCGACGTATATCTTTTTATGTAAAAAACCATGAAAACAATCATCGGAAAAAAAATTGAAATGACACATCTTTTCGACGAAGCAGGCAACTTCGTTCCTGTTACAGTTGTAGAAGCTGGCCCATGTATTGTCACTCAGATCAAAACGATTGAGGCCGATGGTTATGCCGCGGTTCAAATTGGTTTAGGTAAAGGCAAGCATCTGACCAAGCCAATGGTCGGACACCTTAAACAATCAAAGGCGGAGAGTAAAATATTACGAGAAGTGAAATTAGACAATATCGACGAAGAGATAAAAGTTGGGGACGAAATCAAGGTCGATATTTTTCATGAAGGCGAACTAATCAAAGCGATCGGAACGTCAAAAGGAAAAGGTTTTGCTGGTACAATTAAGAGACATAATTTTCATCGTGGTCCTAAGACTCACGGCTCACACAATTATCGAGCTCCTGGCTCGATCGGAGCAGGTTACCCAGAGCATGTTTTTAAGGGGAAAAAGCTACCTGGGCAGATGGGTCACGAGCAAGTCACCGTCAAAGATTTAAAGATAATTAAAGTCGATACAGAGAATAATTTATTAGCCATCCAAGGTGCGATCCCTGGACCAAGAAAAAGCATTGTTTTGATTAAAGGATAGAATGAAAGTTGCAAGTTATACAATTTCAGGAGAGAAAAAAGAAGATAAAGCCGTAAAGCTTGCTATTTTCGAAGCGCCCGTAAATCCAACTTTGATTCATGAAGTGGTTGTGGCCCAACTGGCAAATCGACGGCTATCAACCGCAAAGACCAAAACCAGAGGCGAAATTTCCGGTGGCGGTAAAAAACCTTACCGACAAAAGGGAACAGGGAGAGCCAGAACCGGCTCTATTAGAAACCCAATCTGGAAAGGTGGCGGCACGACTTTTGGCCCGACTGGATTACAGAATTTTAAACAGACCATCCCCGCAAAGAAAAGACGAGTGGCATTGATTTCAGCCTTATCGGCGAAAAAGGAAGAAATTGTTATTGTTGAAGGAATAAAGGCCGATAAAACAAAAGATTTTGCTAAGTTTATTGAAAAAATAATTGAAAAAGGTAAAGGCTTGATTGTTTATCCAAAGCTGACCGAGAAAGAAGTCTTAGCGAGTCGAAACATTAGAAATATCAAGGTTTGTGATTATCGTAATTTAAATATATATGACGTTTTGAATGCTCAGAAGATTGTTTTTGTCGGAGATTCAATTGAATTAACAAACGATTTTTTAGGAAAATAAAATGGACCAGATTAATAAATTAAAAAAACCAGTTATTAGTGAGAAAAGCTTTGCTTTGGCCGAAAAAGATAAGTATGTTTTTGTTGTAAAAAATGACGCGAACAAAATCGAAATTACAAAAGCCGTTGAAAAGGCTTTTAAAGTTCATGTGGTCAAGGTTAATACCTTTGTTACAAAAGGAAAAGTCAAAAGGTTTGGTAAAGTCTATGGCCAAAGATCAGATTATAAAAAGGCCATCGTCTCGATTAAAAAAGGCGAAAAAATAGAGGATTTTAAAGGAATATAATGGCAGTAAAAATATTAAAACCAACGAGCAATGCAAGACGCGGCATGTCAGTCGATGATTTTTCGGATATTACAAAAAAATCTCCAGAAAAATCGCTAACGGTTGTAGTCAAAAACAAAGCCGGCCGAAATTGCCAAGGTAAAATTACCGTTCGACATCGAGGTGGTGGTGCTAAACGGGCCTATCGGTTAATTGATTATAAATTACTAGGCAATCAGAAGGCGATTGTAAAAGCGATTGAATATGATCCAAATCGGTCTGCTCGAATTGCTCTTTTAGAAAAAGAAGACGGAACGAAATTTTATATGATTGCTCCTACTGGAGTAAACGTGGGATCTAAGATTGCTTTTGGGGATGAGGCAGAGATAAGAACCGGTAATCGCAAATCCTTGAAAGATATCCCAGTTGGAACAATCGTATACAATATAGAGTTATTCCCAGGTAAAGGCGGACAGATAGCCAGATCAGCCGGGACTAAAGCCCAATTAATGGCCAAAGAGGGTGGAATGACTCAAGTCAAGCTCCCTTCAGGAGAGATTAGATTAGTTTCAGAGTCTTGCTTGGCCAGTATTGGTATCGTCTCAAATCCAGAACATTCAAATATTAAAATCGGTAAAGCGGGACGCAAGAGACATATGAGAATTAGACCAACGGTAAGAGGAAAAGCGATGAATCCAGTTGATCATCCACATGGCGGTGGAGAAGGCGGGACTTCAATTGGCTTAAAGAATCCTAAAACACCCTGGGGCGTACCGGCGTTAGGTTTAAAGACACGAAATCGAAAGAAGCTATCAAGCCGTTTGATAATAAGATCACGTAAAAAAGGTCGAAGGTAAGGAGAAAATATGTCACGATCACTAAAAAAAGGTCCTTATATCGATGAAAGGTTGATGAACAAAGTTTCTCGACTGGGTAATGACCGCAAAGTCATTAAGACTTGGTCTAGGAATGCCACGATTACACCAGAAATGGTCGGTCATACTTTTGCAGTTCATAATGGCAAGGAGCATATCCCGGTCTTTATTACTGAAAATATGGTTGGTCATTATTTGGGAGAGTTTTCACCAACGAGGAAATTCCGTGGTCATGGCGGTAAATTAGCTAAGGCACAAGGAAAATAAGAGAACAAAATGGAAACTAAAGCCGTCGAAAAATACATCAGAATATCACCTAAAAAAGCTCGCTTAGTCGCCGATCTGGTTCGGGGGACAAACGCGAAAGAGGCTTTGAATATTTTACGTTTTACTAATAAAAAGGCAGCAAAAATTATCTCTAAATCTGTCAAATCAGCAATCTCAAATGCGGAACACAATAATAATGTTGAGGGAGACACTTTGATCATAAAAAGTATTTCCATAGACGGTGGTCCGTCGCTAAAACGATATAAAGCCGGATACAAAGGGAGCCCCGATAGTATTTTAAAGAGGACGAGCCATATTACGGTGATTGTTTCAGATGAAGGGACAACAAAGAACAACAAAAAGCAAGCTAAACTTGCCAAAAAAGACAAACAAAAGCAACCTAAAGAAAAGGTAGAAAAAACCGGCAAAGCAGAAAAAGTTCAGTCGGACGATAAGTCTCAGCCAAAGGAGAAAAAATAATGGGTCACAAAGTCAGTCCAGTCAGCTTTCGTCTACAAATCAATAAGAATTGGCAATCACGCTGGTTTGCCAAAAAGGGTTATGCCGATATGTTGCATGAGGATATTACAATTCGCCAATATATTTTGAATGAAATGGGCGTTAAGGCGGGAATTGCGAAAGTCGAAATTGAAAGAAATGCCAACCAAGTCAGTGTTATCATTCATACCTCTAGACCCGGGGTGGTCATTGGTCGTGGTGGGGCTGGGGCAACCGAACTTAAAACTAAAATCAGCAAACTTACCAAAGGCCGGATTAAAGATATAAATATTATGGAAATTCGAAAGCCAGAAGCAAATGCAAAACTTTTAGCTGACAGCATCACGCAACAGTTAGAGAAAAGAATTCCTTTCAAGAGAGCGATGAAGCAAGCGATAGAAAAAGCCAGTAAAGAGGGCGTTCAAGGCGTCAAAGTGATGATCTCAGGCCGTTTAAATGGGGCGGAAATTGCTCGAAAAGAACATGCACTTAAAGGGAAGATACCTTTAGCGACCCTTGATGCAGACATCGATTACGGTTATTCAAGAGCCAAAACAACCTATGGTATTTTAGGGGTAAAGGTGTGGATCTATAACGGCATGATTGATAAGACTAAAAAAGATAAAAAAGAGGCCACCGATGTTAATGCCTAGAAAAACTAAATATCGAAAAAGCCAAAAAAATCCACAAACGGGTAAAGCGACGCGTGGACAAAACGTCGAATTTGGCAAAGTCGGTATCAAGGCTTTGGAGCCAGCTTGGATCACATCGAGACAGATAGAAGCGGCCAGAAGAGCCATGACCAGACACATTAAACGTGGTGGCAAAATTTGGATAAGGATATTCCCAGACAAACCCGTGACCAAGAAACCGAATGAGACCAGAATGGGATCAGGAAAAGGTAGTCCAGATCATTTCATCGCCGTTGTTAAACCGGGACGAGTTTTATTTGAAATGGACGGGGTTACCACTGCAGTTGCTAAGGAAGCGCTCAGATTAGCAGGGCACAAATTACCGATCAGAACCAGAATCGTCTTAAAAGATTCGGGAAGTGAGACAGATGAAAACTAAAGATTTAGTAAATAAAGATAATAAGACCTTGGATAAAATATTAACGGACACGCAAGCTAAAATTGTAAAAGATCGATTTAAGATTGCCAGTCGAGAGATGACGATCGTTAGTGAGATTAAAAAATCGAGGAAAACGGTTGCTCAGATCAAGACAATTTTGAGCGAAAGAGAGATTGTCGAACGGGAGAAACCTTTGAACAAAGAAAAAACAGGAGATAAGAAATGAAACGAATACTAAGAGGGACAGTTGTTTCAGACAAAGCCGAAAAAACAATTACAGTCATGGTTGAAAGAACCAAGAGACACCCTTTGTATCGAAAGAACTATCGTGTTTCAACAAAGTTTTTAGTCCATGATGAAAAAAACGACTTTAAAACCGGCGATTTGGTTGAAATTTGTGAATCTAAACCAATTTCAGCTAAAAAAAGGTGGGTCGTCGTGGGCAAAGTTACAACAAAGGAGCTGGGTTAAATGATACAGGGACAAACAAGATTAAAGGTTGCGGACAACACTGGCGCTAAAGAGCTGATGTGTATTAAGGTCCTGGGCGGAAGCCGTCGAAGATATGCTTCGTTGGGGGATGTTATTGTCTGTTCAGTGAAAAATGCTATGCCAGGCGGCAACGCCAAGAAAAAAGAAGTAGTTCGAGCGGTTGTTGTGAGAATAAGCAAAGATTATATTCGTAAAGATGGCTCAGTTATTAGATTCGACGATAATGCGGCCGTCTTAATAGACAAACAAGGTCAACCTCGAGGCACCAGAATCTTTGGTCCAGTCGCTCGAGAACTTAGAGAAAAGGGTTATATGAAAATCGTCTCACTCGCCCCGGAGGTTCTGTAAATGAACACAAAATTGAAAAAAAACGATAAAGTTATGATTACGATCGGAAAAGATAAGAATAAGATTGGTGAAGTCAATCGGGTTTTACCAAATACAGGACAAATTGTCGTCAATGGTTTAAATATAGTCAAAAAAGCAACCAAGCCCAGCAAAAAGAATCCAGGTGGTGGTTTTATTGAAATCGCTAAACCAGTCAATATCTCCAATGTCGCTTTTATCTGCCCGTCTTGTAATAAACCGACCAGACTCGGGGTCAAGATGATAAAAGGCAAGAGCAAAGAACGAGTCTGCAAAAGATGTAAAACTGCGGTCAAGGAGCAATAATGTCAAGAATGAAAGATTTATATCAAAAAAATATTGTCAAAGAACTGATGGAAAAATTTAAATATCAGAATGTTAATCAAGTTCCTAAAATTTCCAAAGTTGTTATTAACGCTGGGGTTGGCCGAGCGGTCCAAAACTCCAAGTTTTTAGACGATGCCGTAAAAACGATCGCAAAGGTGACTGGACAGGCACCGATCGTCACTAAGGCAAAAAAATCTATCTCAGGCTTCAAAATACGAGATGGCATGAAAATCGGAACCTCGGTCACTTTGCGTGGTGAAAAAATGTACGAGTTTCTGGATCGATTGGTTAGCATTAGTCTGCCCAGAGTACGTGACTTCAGGGGCTTGAATCCGAATGGCTTTGATGGTCACGGGAATTACAATATCGGAATTAAAGAACATGGAGTTTTCCCTGAGATCAGTTTCGAGGAAGCCAATCCATCTATTGGAATGCAAATTAATATAACCACAACAGCCAAGAAAGACGAAGAAGGTAAGGCATTATTGGCTGGCTTGGGTTTCCCTTTTAGGAGTTAAAATGGCAAAAAAATCATTGATTGCTAAAGCAGAAAGAAAACCTAAGTATTCAACTCGGATCGTGAGGCGTTGTAAATTTTGTGGACGGCCACATGGATACCTACGTAAATTCGGAATGTGCCGAATCTGTTTTAGAGAATTTGCCAACAAAGGCGAGATCCCAGGTGTAACCAAATCAAGCTGGTAAGGAGAAAAAATGGCGATTACAGACCCAATTGCAGACATGTTAACAAGAATAAGAAATGCCACTATGCTAGATAGAGGTCAGGTTATAGTACCTACTTCCAAAGTAAAGATGGAGATATTGAAGGTATTAAAAAAAGAGCATTATATTACCGATTTTAAAGCGGAAAAAGAAGGTAATGTGATTCAGGTTGATTTAAATAATGAAATCACAAAATTAATCCGGGTTAGCAAGCCGGGCCGACGAGTCTATACGCCTAAAGACTCCATTCCAACCGTTCTGCAGGGCCGGGGTTTGATTGTCATCTCGACCTCGAGAGGTATTATGACCGGTAAAGAAGCCAAAAAACAAGGCTTAGGCGGCGAAATTATTTGTAAAGTATGGTAAATGAGGAATAAATGTCAAGAATAGGTAAACTACCAATTATTATCCCAGATGGCACTAGCGCGACTTTAAGCGGGAACACTATTGTCGTCGTGGGCAAAAAGGGTGAATTAAGGCAGACAGTAAATGACTTGAAGCTAAAGTTTGTGGTGGAAAACGATAAGATTGTTATAACCAAAAAAACTGAAGATCGAGAAAGCGCGTCTTTATATGGGCTCACTAGAACCTTGATTGCCAATATGGTCAAAGGGGTGACAGAGGGCTTTAGGAAAGAACTTGAATTTAATGGTATTGGTTATCGCGCGAGTGCTTCTGGCCAAGTCTTGACCTTAAGCTTAGGCTATTCACATCCAATTATTTATAATATACCAGAAGATATTCAGATATCAGTGGAGAAGAATAAAATTAGCATCGTTGGTGCTGACAAGCAAAAAGTTGGTCAAGTTGCAGCCGAAATTAGAAGCTTCAGAAAACCAGAACCGTATAAAGGCAAAGGGATTAAATATACGACTGAAGTTATTCGTAGAAAAGCGGGAAAGACTGGCGCAAAATAAGGAGTTATATGCTAGAGAGACCATTAAAGAAAAAACAACGAAAGCAAAGAATTAGAAAGAAAATACAGGGGACAGATTTGAGACCCAGGTTAGCTGTTTTTGTTAGCAATAAACATGTCATTGCTCAACTGATAGATGACAAAACGGGTAAAACCTTAGGTTACGAAAATGATCTGGCTGCGGCTAAGGGCCAAACTAAAACTGAAAAAGCGATCATCGTTGGCGAGAAAATAGCAGAGATAGCCAAGAAAAAGAAGATTGTTGAAGTTGTTTTTGATCGGGGCGGCAAACTTTATCATGGTCGTGTTAAAGCCCTCGCTGACGGAGCCCGTAAGGGTGGATTGAAATTTTAACCCCATCTGGGACCCTGCAAGGAGAGAAAAGATGAGAGACAAATTAAATACAGAAGTCGAAAAAGCATTTGACGAATTACCGGTTGAGGAATATGAAGAAAGAGTTATTCAAATAGATCGAGTGACTCGAGTTGTTAAAGGTGGTCGACGGATGAGATTTAGAGCAACAGTTGTTGTTGGTAATAAGAATGGCCAGATTGGCTTAGGCGTAGAAAAAAGTAGTGAGGTTACTGGTGCAATCACTAAGGCTGTTTCTCAGGCAAAGAAACATATGATTACAGTTGAATTAAATAAAAATACGATTCCTCATGAGGTTTTTGCAAAAAAATCAGGGGCAAGGGTTTTTCTAAAACCTGCGAGTGAAGGCACTGGGGTTATCGCTGGGGGTGCTGTTAGGGCCGTGTTAGAAGCAGCCGGGGTTAAGAATATCCTCTCAAAAATGCTGGGTTCTAATTCAAAAATTAATAATGCATATGCAACTATTCTAGCCTTACAAGATTTAAAAAAACGAAGAGTCGAAGAGAAACCAGAAAAACTAGAGAAAGAGCCAAAACCAGAAAAAATTAAAGCAAGCGACAAGAAATTAGAGAAAAAAGGATAGTTTTATGAAACTGGAAAGTTTATACGGATCAACGAAAAAAGATAATAAGCGAATTGGCCGAGGTATTGGCTCTAAAAAAGGCAAGACCGCGGGCCGAGGCACGAAAGGTCAGCTATCTCGGACAGGTAAAAAAATTAGACCTGGCTTTGAGGGTGGACAGATGCCTTTAGTTCAAAGGGTTCCAAAAAAACGTGGCTTTAAATCGAGAAGTAAGGCGATAAAAACGATCAGCTTGGATAAGTTTTTGGATTATAAAGAGGGCACCAAAGTTACGACAACCTTTATGGCAAAAGAAGGCTTAATCGATAGTCCTAGGCAAGAATACCGGATCGTGGCTGGGAAAAAATTTAACCTGAAACTTATTTTTGAAGTAACTAATATGACCGACGGAGCAAAAAAGCAAGCCCAGGTAAATCTAGCACCAGACAAAAATAATAATTGATAGGGGACGATGAATTATATAAAAAGGATTTTAGGGAATAGAGAACTAAGAAAAAAAATTATTTTCGTCCTTTTTATGCTCTTTATTTATCGGTTATTGGCTCACGTCCCGATTCCTGGACCAGACCCAGATAACGTTAAGAGTTTTATCGATAATGTTTTTTCAAAGAATAGTGCTCTGTCCTTCCTTGATGTTTTCTCGGGGGGTGGGATGAGTCGTTTTTCTATTGTTATGATGAGTCTAGGACCCTACGTGACCGCCTCAATTATGATCCAGCTTCTAACGATCGTTGTCCCGAAATTTGAAGCCTTATCTAAAGAAGGCGAGCAAGGACGTCGAAAGCTGAACCAATATTCAAGATTAATCACTTTACCATTAGCCTATATCGAAGGTTACAGCATGATTCGATTCTTAGGATCAATTAGCGCTAAATCAGGACAAAGCCTTTTTGCTAATCTTAGCTTCTTACAATGGTTTGTAATGTTGACCTCAATTGCCGCTGGCACTATTTTTCTAATGTGGATTGGAGAGTTGATTACAGAAAAGAAGATTGGCAATGGTATTAGTATCATCATCTTTGCCGGAATTGTTTCTCAACTCCCGACCACTGTTGGCCAGACAATTCAGAAGATGTTTGTTGGTCAATTTAATACCCAAGAGCTAATTAAAGTAGTTGTCTTTCTGACGTTGGCCTTGGTTGTCATCGCGGTCATAGTCTTTATCACTGAGGCTCAAAGGAAGATTCCGATTTCATATGCAAAAAAAGTTCGCGGGGCGAAACTATATGGGAGTATCGATACCTATTTACCGGTAAAGTTAAATATGGCCGGAGTTATTCCAATAATCTTTGCGGCCGCATTTATGAATATTCCGACTTTGATTGGATTTTTGAATACTGCCAAAACCCCCTGGATTGCGACGTCGGCTAAATGGATCCAGACGACCTTTATGCCAAACACTTGGCCATACGCAGCCTTACTGTTTATCTTTGTCTTTGCTTTCACCTTTTTCTCTACTTTCTTGTATTTTAAGCCAAAAGATGTTGCGGAAAATATTCAAAAACAAGGCGGATTTATCCCTGGGATTAGGCCAGGCACACAGACTGAGCATTATCTAACCTATCTAATAAATCGAGTCACTCTCTGGGGCGCTATTTTCTTAGGCTTAATCTCAATTTTACCCTATCTAGTGAAACCGCTTACGGGAGATGTTAATTTAACCATTGGTGGGACTGGTTTACTAATTGTTGTCGGGGTTGCAATTGAGGTTAGAAATCAGATTGAAGCCCAGTTAATTATTAGAAGTTACGAAGAGTTTTAAAAAAGCCTTGATATTTATGAGATATTTGTTTATAATTTATAACTGTCCATGTACGGAAGGAATTTCTATCTGAATGAGTGAAACAAAGGAAGTAATTGAAGTCGAAGGAACCGTCCTTGAAACCCTGCCAAATGCGATGTTTAGGGTAGAACTCGAGAACGGACATATTATTTTAGCGCATATTTCAGGAAAGATGCGAATGCATTATATAAAAATATTACCAGGTGATAAGGTCACTATCGAGATGACCCCATACGATTTAACTAAAGGTAGAGTAGTTTACAGGCACAAATAATGAAAGTTAGACCATCAGTAAAAAAAATGTGTATGAAATGTAAGATAATCCGACGTGAAGGAGTTGTCCGTGTGATTTGTGACAATCCTAAACATAAGCAAAGGCAAGGGAATTAGATGGCTAGAGTCGCCGGCATTAACATACCTGACGAAAAGAGAGTTGAGATTAGTCTTACCTATATTTATGGCATGGGTTTAACGAGAAGTCAAAAACTACTCAAAGAATTAAGTATTGATCCAAGCACGAGAGTGAAAGACCTCCACGACGGAGAGCTTACCAAAATTAGAGAATATATTGAAAAGAATTATAAAATTGAAGGTGACCTTCGACGTGAGGTAACCCAAAATATTAATAGATTAAAAGAAACCGGCACCTACAGAGGCTTAAGACATAAAGCCAATCTACCCGTTAGAGGACAGAGCACCAAGACTAATTCAAGATCCAAACGAGGACGCAGAGTCACCGTTGGTAGCGGTCGTAAGAAATCAGCAGAAAAAACTTAATAATTAGGTTAAAAAATGGCAAAAGTAATACGAAAAAAGAAAGTAAAGAAAAACATTAATCAAGGGCAGGTTCATATTAGATCTACCTTCAATAATACGATTATTACCATTACTGATATGGAGGGGAATACGATTACCTGGGCTTCAAGTGGGGCAAGTGGTTTCAAGGGATCAAGAAAATCGACGCCCTATTCGGCTCAAATAGCGACTGAAATTGCGGTTGAAAAAGCCAAAGAGCATGGCATGGAGAAGGTTGATGTTTATGTCAAAGGGATCGGCTCTGGTCGAGACTCTGCAGTTAGATCTCTAAATGCCTCAGGTTTATATGTAAATTCAATTAAAGACGTCACCCCGATTCCTCATAATGGTTGTCGGTCTAGAAAGCCACGTAAGGTATAGTTATGGCAAGAGTATTAACCGCATCATGTCGACAGTGCCGACGAGAAGGAACAAAGCTTTTCCTTAAAGGTGATAAATGCCAAGGGGGCAAATGTATCATGGTAAAGAGAAATTATATACCAGGACTACATGGCCTTTCGCGAAGAAGACGAAAAATGAGTGATTATAATCTGCAACTTAGAGAAAAACAAAAAGTTAAACGTATTTATGGCATCTTAGAAAAGCAGTTTAGAAATTATTTCGAGAAAGCCGATCGAAGAGAAGGCGTCACGGGCGAGGCTCTCTTGCAGCTTTTAGAGATGCGTTTTGATAATGTTATATATCGAATGGGTTTTGCCTCTTCTCGAAAACAAGCGAGACAATTAGTTTCACACGATCACTTCTGTATCAATGAGAAAAAGGTTAATATCCCCTCGTACCAAATCAAACCTGGCGAGATCATCACCCTCACTAAGGAATCAGGGAAAAATGATGGCTTGGTCGAGAAATTTAAAGATCAAATCAAGAAAAGTCAGCCAGCCTCATGGATAAAGGTTGATAGTAGCAAGCTAACCGGCCAAGTCATTAGCCTTCCGGTCAGAGAAGAACTTGATTCTGAGATAAATGAGCAGTTAATAGTAGAGTTGTATTCAAAATAATATAAAGGAGTGGATGACATGTTATATGAAATTCATCTGCCAGAGATCAAAAAAGTTAAAACAGAAGGCAATTTGGCCCTATTCGCAATCGAGCCACTATATCCTGGATATGGAATGACCTTAGGCAATTCGTTACGAAGGGTCGTCCTATCTTCTCTACCAGGGGCGGCGGTTACAGCCGTCAAAATTGATGGTGTGAGCCATGAATTTTCGACAATCCCTAACGTCAAAGAAGACGTGGTGGAGATTCTTTTGAATCTTAAAAGGCTTTGTGTTAAATCTTTTTCTGATGAAGAACAAGTTTTGATATTAGAAGCGAGTGGTCCAGGGGTAGTAACGGCGAAGCAGATAAACAAAAATTCGAATGTCGAAGTTGTAAACCCAGACCATGTTATCGCGACTTTGGATAATAAAAATTCAAAGTTAAAAATGGAATTAACAATTGGGACTGGACGTGGTTATGTACCGGTCGAAAAACGAGATGGCGGTAAATTAGGCATAGATGTCATCGCGGTCGATGCTCTTTATAGTCCCATCAAGAGGGTTCGATATAATGTCGAAAGCACCCGTGTTGGCCAGATGACCAACCTGGATCGGTTAATGTTTGAAGTAGAAACTAATGGGGTTATTACTCCTGAAGAGGCGGTGGCCCAAGCGTCTGAGATTTTGGTCGATCACTTCCTGGTTTTATCAGGAAAAGAAGTAGTTAGTCGAAAATGTGAGCTTATTGAGGCCGAAACAATCGATCCTGGAAATGATATCTTGATTGAAGAGATAAACTTATCTCCACGAACGACAAATGCTCTTATTAACAATGATATTAAAACAATCGCGGATATCTTAAAGCTTAACGACAATGAGTTAAGGACGCTTAAGGGTTTTGGTAGCAAAGCCTTTGATGAAGTCAGAGAAAAAGTGGCTGAATTAGGCTTAACCGTTGGTCAAGAAGTTATTATAGAAGGGGTAGAAGAGGAAAATGCATAGGCACCAGTATAAAGGAAAAAAGTTTTCGTTAAAGAAAAGTCCAAGAGAGCTTATGCTGAGAAATCTGGCGACTTCATTTTTACTTTATGAGAAGGTTAAAACAACCTCGATTAAGGCGAAAGCGGTCCAGTCAAAAGTTGAAATTATGATTACAACTGCCAAAGGCGGAAACTTGTCTGATATCCGTAAAATTGATAGTTATCTTTTGGATAAATCAGCCTCGAAAAAACTATTACTCGAATTGGTCCCTTTGTATAAGGATAGACCAGGCGGTTATACCAGGGTCATTAAAGTCGGAAACCGTCCAGGGGACAATGCCAAAATGTCAATTATTGAGCTTTTAGATGTTGAGAAATTAGACCGAAAAACCGAACCAGACCGTAAGACCAAAAAGGATGACGCTAAAGAAGCGACAAGCAAAAAAACTGAAAAAAAGCCACGAACCCTTCTTAAGAGAACTAAGAAAGAGGCTAAATAATGAAAACCTACACAGCTAAGCCAAAAGAAATTACCAGAAATTGGTATTTAATTGATGCTAAAGGTCAAACTTTGGGTCGTCTTTCTGTTGTCGTCTCTGATCTTCTCAGGGGAAAAAACAAACCCACCTTTACGCCAAATGTGGATTGTGGTGATTTTGTGATTGTTACCAATACTAAAGAAATAAAAGTAACGGGCAATAAACTAGAAGATAAAAAATACTATCGTCACAGCGGCTATCCAGGCGGATTAACGGAAACAAATCTTTCTGAAATGTTAATTAAGCATCCCAATAAAGTTATTTATCATGCCGTGAAAGGTATGTTGCCAAAAAATAGGTTAGCGGATGAGATGATTAAAAAGCTAAAATTATTTGAAGGTGAAGAACACTCTCATATAGCCCAAAAACCAATTAAAATAGAGAAGGTGTCATAATGGCCGAGAAAAAAGATAAATATTACTATGGTCGTGGACGGAGAAAAGAAGCCTCAGCAAGAGTGCGTCTGTATTTTGACGAAGGCAAATCAACAATCAATGAAAAGACAGTCGAGGACTATTGTGCAAAGAATAAACTACTTGTCTATAGCCTCGGTGAACCACTCAGATTAACTGGAAATGAAGGCAAAGCCTACTTTTCAGTGAAAATAACTGGAGGGGGTATTAATGGTCAGATCGATGCGATTAAGCTGGGGATTGCAAGGGGCTTGGTGGTCTATGATGAGAATAATCGTTTGACCTTACGTAAAGCCGGACTTCTAACCCGCGATCCTCGAGAAAAAGAGCGAAAGAAATACGGCCTCAAACGAGCCCGTAAAGCCCCACAGTTCTCAAAAAGATAATAATGATAATAAAGCCCTGTTTAAAGGGCTTTATTTATATCTCGGCATAGTTTAAGATAAAAACAGACGGAGGGGCCTTGGTAAGCAATAAGACGATCAAAAATTTAATATTTAGTCTGGTTTTTATTATTGCAATCGGTACTTTTGGATTTTGGATGCTTGAGGGGACGACACTCTGGAAGGCCTTTTTTACGACGATCATTATTATGCTTAGTCACTGGAAGCATGGAGTCGATGATCCGCTCGCTGAGCAACTCTTACTCCTGTTCCTTATTTTAGGAAGTTTTATTATATTAGCATATCTGTTTAAAGTAGGCGCCGATTATTTTATGGGTGGTGAGTTCATTGAAACTCAAAGGAGGAAAAAGATGGAGAAAAAAATAAGTAACCTAAAAGATCATTATATCGTCTGTGGTTTTGGTCGAGTGGGGAAACAAGTATGTGAGGATCTATCTCACTCGAAGGTTGATTTTTTAATCATTGATCGCGATCAAAGAGAAATAAAGCTTGCTCTCGCCAAAGGTTATCTTTGCGTCGAGGATGATCCAACGCTCGAAAAAAGCCTGGAGAAGGCAGGGATTGGTAAAGCCAAAGCTTTAATTTCTTGTCTAGGGCAGGACACAGATAATCTATTTGTCGCTTTGACGGCGCGTTCTTTGAATCCGAATATATATATTGTCGCAAGGGCCAATGAGGATGAAAATATTAGCAAATTTGAAAAAGCCGGAGCCAATCGAGTCGCGATCCCATATCAGATTGGTGGCTATCACATGGCGACGATGGCCCTGAGACCGGCTGTCCTAGATTTTCTAGACGTGATTGTCGACAGTAGACATCAAGAGCTTGAAGTAGAAGAAATAGAGATTCCTCACCAATCATTCTTAATCGGGAAAAAAATTAGGAATGAACTCAATAGAACGAAAACTGGGGTTACAGTATTAGCTGTAAATAGAGCGGACGGAACATCAAAAATTAATCCTGATGGAGAAGAAGTAATTCGAAGTGGTGATAAAATGATATTGATGGGGAATAGGTCTCTTCTCGATAAATTAACAGAGTTGGTAAAGTAATTGAAGGCAAATAAAGCTTATCAATGCACCGATGAGGATGCCGGAAAGAGGCTTGATTTTGTGGTCTCAAAACTACTAAAAACTAGCCGTCACCAAGCCCAAAAACAAATCTTAGAGAAACTTGTTTTAATAAATGCGAGTGCCAAAAAGTCAAATTACATTATTAAAAAGGACGATCTCCTTCAAATATTAAAAGACAAAGTCAAAAAAGCAAAGAAGCCAGCCATCATAATAATTTATGAAGATGAAGATATCCTTATTATTAATAAACCGGCAGGCTATAGTACTCACCCAGCCCCAGGCGAAGAGAATATTACCATAAGTGAAATATTTACTGACAAAATAGATTCTTTTGTTGATGATCGGTGGCCAGGAATTGTCCATAGATTAGACAAAGGTACTTCAGGCGTTATGATTTTATCAAAAAATGCGGTAACACAAAAAAAATTACAAAATGACTTTAAAAACAGAAAAATAAAGAAAACCTATATTGCCTTAGTAGAGGGCAAAATTGATCCAAATGAGGGCCTTATCGATATTCCAATAAAGAGAGAGGGGAATAAGCGTGGTAAGATGGGGGTTGATACGATTGGTAAAGCAGCGTCGACTAGATACAAGGCAAAGGAATTTTATCCCAAATATACATTAGTGGAACTAAAACCAGAGACAGGGCGAACCCACCAGCTGAGAGTTCATCTATCATCGATTGGCTATCCAATCGTTGGAGACAAGAAATATGGCCGCAAAACCCAACCGACGACGAGTATAAAATTACATGCTTCCGCGATTGAATTTGTTCATCCTAAAACCAAGGAAAGACTCCAGTTCGTTTGTCCAATCACCACTGAGTTCACAAATTTTATTAATCAAATTAAGTAGCTCGATTGCTACCCAAGGCTGACTGTAGTATAATTAACACTCAAATGAATAAAATTGTTGGGCACAATACTAAATTGGATTATTTGGATCGGTTAATTAAAGGGGATGAAACGAGTCATGCCTATTGTTTTTTTGGCCCAAGCAGAATCGGAAAGACGACGGTCGGTATTGCTTTCTCTAAAGCAATTTTGTGTTGTGGAGATAAAGATGGTCTAAATCCCTGTAATGAGTGTCAAAACTGTCGTCTATTTGATGCAAGCAATCTACCTGATTTTTATTTGAATGATACTGGTGAAGCGATTGGAGTAGAAGAAATAAGGGAATTAGTCCATTTTTTAGAATTAAAGCCCTACCAATCAAAAATTAAGGTAGCTTTGATCTCACATGCAGAGAGAATGAGCGTCCAAGCCGCTAATGCCTTTTTAAAATCGCTAGAAGAACCTCCCATCAACACACTCATTATTCTGACGACAGATAACCTGGATAATTTACTGCCGACGATAATATCGCGAACTCAATTGATCAAATTTGGAGCCCTGACAGATCAAGAAGTGTACGATTATTTATCAGATACTTTCGAGCTAGAAAAGGAGAAAGCAGATCAGATTAGCCAATATTGTAATGGGAAATTGGGGTTAGCCATCGCTATGGTAGAAGACGAAAATCTTTTTAGCAGCAGCAAAGACTTTTTTGCAGACTTTATCTCAGCTCTGGACAATGATTCTTATGTGGCTAAAATACAAGCTGGAGAAAAGTTTAGCCAAAATAGTGACCTAGCTGAAAAATATTTTGATACGCTTGAATCAAATCTTCATCGCCAGCTATATCGTCTAGATAATAACGCGGAAGGATTGAAAATTGTCGGATTATTAGATAAAATAGCCAAATCACGGGAATATTTATTAAAGAACGTTAATCCCAGATTAGTCTGGGAAAGTATATTATTTACGAAGGGGTCCAATGATAAAAGTTATCGGTGTTAGGTTCAATTCTTCTTTAAAGGTTTATGATTTTAAACCAGGGAGACATAAGGTTGATATAGATGATTATGTCGTCGTCGAGACAGCCCAAGGGATCGAGATTGGTCATGTGGTCTATATAGACAAAGAAGCCAGCTCAAAAAGCACGGATGAGCCGTATAAGGAAATAATTAGAGTTGCTGACGACAAGGATCTAAGTCGTTGGGAAAAAATGAAGGAAGAAGGCTATCAGTACCTAGCTGTTTTTAGAGAAAAAATAACGGACCTTGGCTTGGAAATGAAACCAATCACGGTCGAGTTATCTTTCGAAGGAGATAAGGCAATTTTTTATTTTACGGCAGAAAACCGAGTTGATTTTCGCGAACTGATCAAAACACTTTCGAGAAATGTTAAAAAGCAAGTCGTGATGAGACAGATTGGTCCACGAGATGAAGCAAAAATGCTAGGCGGATTTGGCACTTGCGGTCAGCAGGTTTGCTGTAATCGCTTTTTAATGTCAGCCGGGAGTGTTTCTATGGATATGGCTCGCGAACAGTATGAGACCAACGTTAACGCTAACAAGGTGACAGGTTTATGCGGAAGGTTGATGTGCTGTCTGGCTTTTGAAGAAAATCAGAAAAAAACTACAGAAAAGGGCCAAAAATGATACTTGCCTTAATAATAATCGTTCTCTTTGCCTTACTTGTTATCTATTTTGCAACAAAGACAACCACTCATGATACGGAGATTGTGGTCGGCCAAAAGCGGGATATTAAGGAGATTGGAGAGCGGATTCAGTCAGTCTTAAATACTGAAAAAACAGAAAAAAGCCAGGAAAGAAAGCTTCGATCAGTCGCGACCGAAGCGTCAAAGCATTTTAAAGAGAGACGGTTTCGACAGTCTGAGAAAAAATATTTGGCAATTATCCAGGAAGATCACAAGAATATTAAGGCTTATCAAGGCCTCGGTCTTATTTATTTGGAACAAAAAGAATATAGCGGCGCGATTGAAGCTTTTAAGAAAGTTTGTGAACTTGACCCAACTAATGACTCGGCTTTTAACAACTTAGGGCTATCACTTTTTAATAGAGGTCATTACGAAGAGGCAATCGAGGCCTATGAACGATCGGTCTCTTTGAATAACAAAATTGTTCATCGCTTTCTTAATTTGGCCTTAGCAGCACAACGAGCAGAGAATCATAATGAAGAGATAAAGGCCCTAGAGCAAGCCGTGGCTTTAGACCCCAAAGTTGAGTATTTGGAAAAATTGACTGAAGCGGCCTTATTGGTCGATGATAAAAGTGCGATCAAAAAAGCTTGTCAAAAACTTGTTGAGATTGATCCAAATAATCTTGAAGCACAAAGAAATCTAGCAAGATTGGGAAAATAATTTTATAATAAAGCAAGGAGAACATATGACAGAAAAAACAACAACTAAGAGCAAAGAAATTACACCAAGTGAATACGGGATTGTTTTCGCGGTAATATTTTCATTTGGAGTCGGTCTATTTTTTCAAAACTTTTTCGCCGGTGTCTTTTTGGGTCTGCCCGTTGGCTTTATAGCGGGCGTCCTCTACGGCAATCAAATAAAGAAAAATAAATGACGCCTGAAGACAAAAGCGGAGATGACAACCAGCTAAATTTTGAAATAGAAGAACATAAGAGAGAAATAGAAAAATTACTTGTGGGAAGCATTGAAGATACAACCTCAAGTGAGTTAGTTAAGGCTGAGCTCGGACGACTTCGAGACGCCCCTGATAGAGGAGTTGATCTAGAAATGTCGGAAGATGAAGCTGCCAATATTACAAAAACACTCCAAGACAAGAAATCAGAATCAAGAAATGAGATTTATGAATGGGGCAAAAGTCATGGGATACCTCGAGAAGATGGAGAATCTGACCTTTCCTATTTGCTCAAGATATATCGGGCAAGAACGATAGTGACAAACCAACGAAAAAAACCAGGAGTTTCATCTAGCGAGGACCAAGAAAGACTTTTTTAGAAACAATAAAAGCCCAGAACTGGACTTTTTAAACTTTGGCAGGGGTACCAGGGCTCGAACCCGGATTAACGGTTTTGGAGACCGTCGTTCTACCATTGAACTATACCCCTCAGCTATCCAAATAAACTATTTGGTTTCTTTGTGAATGGTCTGTTTTCGTTGTTTTTTACAAAACTTTTTCAACTCAAGACGATCAGTTGTGTTGCGAGTGTTTTTAGTAGTCGCATAATTACGTTCTTTACACTCGGTGCATTCAAGTGTAATCACAGGACGAATATCCTTTTTAGATTTTGCCATAAGATTCCTTTCTTTTTTTGGAGCCCACCACCGGAATTGAACCGGTGACCTCATCCTTACCATGGATGCGCTCTACCAACTGAGCTAGGTGGGCAGATTAATAAAAATGCTCAGTTAAATGGTGGGGAGGGAGGGATTCGAACCCCCGAAGGCATATGCCAACAGATTTACAGTCTGCTCCGTTTGACCGCTTCGGTACCTCCCCAGATTACACGCCTGTTTTCTTCAAAGCTTTGGATTTGGCCATAAAATAAAACCTGATAAACTTTGGAGCCGCCTGTCGGATTCGAACCGACGACCTGCTGTTTACAAAACAGATGCTCTACCACTGAGCTAAGGCGGCATGAGACTTGCAACTTTGTTATTATAGCTAATTTCGTGCTTATCGTCAACGAAAAGAAAAATTACTCTTGGCTTAAGCCACAAAAAGACTAGGTTGTTATAGACACCAACAAAATATTGACATTTGGGACAGGATCAGGTATGATTTTAGTACAGAAGCCGCGAGGCTTTTTTAAAAACCAGACAAGTATGAAAAAACGCATTAAAAAGATTTTTAGCTACTTTAAAGAGTCAAAAGACGAATTAACAAAAGTAGTCTGGCCAACCAGGAAACACGTTATAAACATTACGATAACTGTCATTGTCTTGGTATTGGTGGTTGGTGCCTTCTTAGGTGTTTATGATTATATCTACAGTAAACTACTGACTTGGTTTTTGACTTTGAAAAAATAGGAGAGAGATAAAATGGCAAAACAAAGAAACGAAGGACGTCAATGGTATGTAATCCATACCTATTCGGGATACGAAGAAAGAGTAACCGAAAACCTTAGACAACGAATCAAAACCTTACATATGGAAGATAAGATTTTTGATTGTATCGTGCCAAAAGAAAAAACAATTGAAATCAGAAACGGCCGAAGGCGCACAGTTGAAAAGCGAATCTTCCCAGGATATGTGATGGTAGACATGATCGTGACCGATGAAAGTTGGTATGTTGTTCGAAATACACCCCAGGTCACAGGGTTTGTAGGCTCAGGGACTAGTCCTATTCCAATGAGCGAAACAGAAGTTATCACGATCCAGAGACGAATGGGCCTAGAAGAGCCAAAATACAAAATAGATTTAGATATCAACGACTTAGTTAGCATTACCGATGGCCCCTTTAAGGGCTTTGATGGCACAGTTGATTTTGTTGATCAAGATAAAGGGAAGATAAGAGTCATGGTTAATATGTTTGGGCGTGAAACTCCAGTCGAACTAGATTCATTACAGGTTAAGAAAATTTAGCTAGCTAATAACTCTTCGCTGCTGGCCTTTTAAAAAAAAGACCAACACCGAATAACAACGACAAAAGGAGCCATATGGCAAAAAAGATTTTAAAAAAAGTAAAAGTACAAGTTCAGGCTGGACAAGCAAATCCAGCGCCTCCAATTGGGACGGCTTTAGGGCCAACAGGGATTAATATTATGGATTTCTGTAATGGCTTTAACGAAAAAACCAGAGATAAGATGGGAACAGTTATCCCATGTGTTATTACTATTTATGAAGATCGAAGTTTTGACTTTATCATGAAGCAGTCACCAGCTGCTGAGCTGATTAAAAAAGAGCTAGGATTAGCCAAAGGTTCGGGTTCTGTAAAAAAAGAAAAAGTCGGAAAACTATCCAAACAACAACTTCGAAATGTCGCCGAAGCCAAAATGGAAGATCTAAATGCGAATTCAATCGAACAAGCCGAGAAAGTTATTGCTGGAACCGCTAGATCGATGGGCATAGAGATCGAAAAATAAGTGAGATTATAGATTAGAACTATTAAGAGGTTTGTATAAATTAAAACATGTGGGAGGTCATAGACCGCAAGAACCACAAAGGAGCACAGATGGCAGAGAAAAAAGCGACTGCAAAAGTTGAAAAAAAGAAAACGACAAAAACAGAAAAGCCAAAAATAGCCGAAGCCGAGATCAAAGAAGATCTGAAAAAAGCGGAGATAAAAGCAGAAACTAAAAAAGCTGTAAAAAAGGAAGAGAAAACAAAGGGAATTGCCGAGAAGAAAGATGCAGCAAAAAATAAACTTAAAAATAATGAAAAGAAACACTCGAAAAAATATCGAAAAGCGATTGAATCTATTGAGCCGAATAAGTCCTATACTTCGGAAGAGGGGATTAAGCTCGTAAAAACAACCTCGGTTGTTAAATTTGACGCGGCAGTCGAAATACATATTCGTTTGAATGTTGACCCAGCAAATGCTGACCAACAAGTCAGAGGGAGTATGGTTTTACCATCAGGGACGGGCAAAAGCAAGAAAGTCTGTGCCATTGTTAATCCAGAGAAAGAGAAAGAAGCCAAAGATGCAGGCGCTGATTTTGTTGGTGGTCCTGAACTGATCGCCAAAATAGAAAAAGGGTGGCTTGATTTTGCCGTCGTTGTCGCAACCCCAGATATGATGCCACAACTGGGTAAAATAGGAAAAATATTAGGGACCAAAGGTTTGATGCCGAATCCTAAGGTTGGGACAGTTACTAATGATATCGGGAAAGTCGTCAAAGACCTTAAAGGTGGAATGATTGAATACAAGGTAGATAAAAGCGGGATAGTTCATTCTGTTATTGGTCGAGTTTCATTTAGTGAAGTTGATCTTCAAAGAAATTATGATGAATTTACAAAAACTATTACTAAGGTCAAGCCGAGTGGAGTCAAGGGTACTTATATCAAAAGTATCTACTTAACATCTTCGATGGGGCCGAGTATAAAAATACAATAGATATAATTACTGACAATAAAAACACCTCAATTTTGAGGTGTTTTTTATTATTTGACAAAGGAATTGAGAAGGGAGTAGTATTAGCCTATATTAATAAAGGAGAAAATATGGAACCAGAAAAAATGGGGATGGCACCCGCTCCCGAGGGTTTTGAAAGCATTGATCCAGATAGATTAGTGTCAAAAAAAGGCCAGGACAGAGGAAGAATAGAAGATGTCGATTTTGCCAAAGAGGCTGCAGATGAAACCCAAATTGAAATGGATACAACCCTACGTCCGTATCCAGAAACGCCAGAACAAGCACAACAAAGGATTGAGAATTCAGCAGCCGTAGGTGCATCTGAAGCGGTTAGAAAAAGAGCAGAAGGCTTGGTGGGACCGCATGCAAGCGAAGAAACAAAGGCGAGCGTTGGTGAAGAAGCGGTAGCCTCGCTAAAAAATGAAATTGAAAAACAGAAACAAGCAGCGGTAGAGAAGGACGAAGAGGAAGCACAAAAAATTATTGAAAAACTAAAGGGTAAGAGATCATAACTTTTATTAAAGAGAAGTTGTGTATAACCCAGCATCTCCAGAACTAGCAAAATAATATATTCATAAATAATGGCCCAATGGGGCCATTATTTTTTGTATACTATTTATTTGCCTAAATTTATGAAAAAGATATAGACAAAGTGGAGACGTGTGGTATATAATGGTTTCAAGTGGAAGAAAGTGGGGATAAGTGGGGAAGGTTAAAGATGGATAAGGTCTAATGGCCTCACAAAGGAAAAGATGTTTATAGGGGAATACATACATAATATCGATGAAAAAGGAAGACTAGCTGTTCCAGTCAAGTTTCGTAATCGTTTAGCCAGTGGCGCGATTGTGACGAAAGGCTTGGACAACTGTCTTTCTTTGTATCCAGAGGAAGCTTGGGACAAACAATCGGAGAAGTTATCAAATCTACCCCAGACTCAGAGTAAATCCAGAGCCTACGCTCGCTTTATCTTAGCGGGGGCTTTTAATGTGGAAATCGACAAACAGGGAAGAGTCGTTCTACCGGCCGCTTTGCGTCAATACGCGGGTATCAAAAATCAAGTTATCGTTACGGGCTTGGGTGATCATGTCGAAATCTGGTCAACTAAGACTTGGGAAGAATATAGATCGAACATTGAAAAAGACAGCGTCGGAATCGCTGAAGAATTAGGTATCTAAAAGCAAATAGGACTTGAGCAGGTAGCTAGCAGCCAGCGAGCACCTTATTAGAACAAACATCCACCTCAAATTTAGCCCAACTAAATTTAATATTTTATACAGACCATAGACTCTGGCGACGTCAGAAAAACCAAAATAAAATTCAGGAATTATAAAAGGCCCTAGAGGCCATCTGACTGCTAGCTATTTGCTCGAGGAGAAAGATGAATGAAAGACACAAACCAGTTCTTTTACAAGAAGTCATAGAAAGTTTGTCCCCCCAAAAAAATCAAAATTTTGTCGATGCGACAGTTGGTCTGGGCGGACACGCTAGCGCTATTTTGGCACGTTCTGGGCCCAAAGGGAGCTTAATTGGCATAGATCAGGACCAAGAAGCCTTAAAAGAGGCACGAACAAACTTAGCAGAGTTTGGAGATCGTTTCAAAACTGCTTATGGAAATTTTAGTGAAATTGCGGAGTTGGTCGGAGACACCCCTATTGATGGCGGGATCTTAGCCGACTTAGGCGTATCTTCACTCCAATTGGACGATCAAAAACGAGGCTTTTCTTTCCGTAAAGCGTTTACCCTAGACATGAGAATGGATCAGGGTCAGGACCTGACGGCAAAAATAATTGTTAACGAGTATCCAGAGGATCAACTCAAAAAAATTATTCGTAATAATTCAGATGAAAGATTTGCCGCCAATATCGCCAAAAACATTTGCCTCGCTCGACAAAAAGCGGTGATAGATCAAACGACCCAACTTGCCTTGATCGTTGCAGAAAGTATCCCTAAAAGATTTTGGCCAAGGGGGGTACATCCAGCCACGAGAACCTTTCAAGCAATTAGGATGGAGGTCAATCACGAACTTCAGAGATTAAGTGACTTTTTGCCGGAAGTATTAGAAATATTACAGCCAAATGCAAAAATAGCCATCATTACGTTTCATTCAAGAGAAGATTACATAGTTGCAAACTTTTTTAAAAAAGAATCAAATCCATGCACTTGTCCCCCAGATTTTCCGAAATGTGTTTGCGGCAATACAGCGAGACTGAGGATAATTAACAAAAAAGCAATTCAAGCGACCCGATCAGAAATAGATCAAAACCCAAGAAGCAGGAGTGCTCGGCTAAGGGTTGCTGAAAGAATATAAAAATGGAAGTAGCCTTAAGGGAGGGTGAAAACAAAAACAAAAAGGAGGAAAGGGAAAGATGAGGGATCGAACCAAAAGAAGAAAATTTAATCGTAACTACAGACCACAATTTAAGTTTGGTCGATTTGGTATTATTGGCATGATATTATTGCTGATATTAGTTGGCGGACTCCTTTATCTTTCCCAATCTAACAAGATGGCGGTTCGAGGCTACGATATCGCCAAGCTAGAGAACGAAAAGCAACTTTTATTAGAGGAAAAAGAACGTTTGGAGGTTGAATCATCCCGTTTACAATCGATTCAAGAAATAGAAAAAGGGCTGAAAAGCTCAGGGATGGTACCAGTAAAAAAAATTAACTACATCACCGCTCCGGCCACAATTGCTTTAAAGTAAAGACGTGATGGGTTATAATGAACCCGTTCGGCTGAGGTGATTATATATGAGAAGCTACCACAATGCAGTTACCCAGAAGCAAAGAATTCCATTTGTTTTAATTATTTTTGTTGTCCTTTTTTTACTTATAGTCGGTCGGTTAGTCCATCTCCAAATTGTGCGGCACTCATATTACACTAAAATCGCCTCGGTTCAACATTGGATTAAAGATACAATTCCAGCAAAACGGGGTAAAATATTTGCCAAAGATACTTTGAGCAATGCCCCTTATCTTTTGGCATCGAACCAGACCTTGGATTTGGTCTTTGCTGAACCACCGAAGGTCGAGAACAAAGAGGAAGCAACAAAATTTTTAGCAGAGACTCTGTCGATGGATGCTAAAGAAATCAATGATCTTCTCTCCCAAAAGGGACAATACGTCGCGATTAAACACAAATTAACCAAAACTGAAGCTGACGCTATAAGCAATAGAAAGCTTAAAGGAATTAGTCTTTCAGATGAGCACTGGCGTTATTACCCAGAAGGGGACTTAGCTGCCTCGTTACTTGGTTTTGTAAATGCGGATCAAGCAGGCAACTATGGCCTAGAAGAATACTTTAATGAAGAGTTAACAGGGACGGCTGGAGCCTTGAAGCAAGAAGCGGATGATAAGGGGATAAAAATATCATTTGGAAAAAATGTTTCAAAGGCGCCGATTAATGGTGATGATCTCTATCTGACAATCGATCGCTATATCCAAGGCGAAGCAGAAAAACAATTGAAGGAGTCAGTTACAAAATTTGGAGCGGCTGGAGGTCAGGTGATAGTGATGGACCCAAAAACAGGGGCGATTCTTGCTCTCGCAAATAGTCCTTCATTTGATCCCAATAAATATGATGAGATAAAACAAAATAACTATGATGTTTTTAAAAACAAGGCGGTAGTGGATACTTATGAGCCAGGCTCAGTCTTTAAGGTTATAACATTAGCCTCGGGGCTTGACGCAAACTTGATTACCCCAGATACAAAATATTTAGATACTGGCAGCATTAGCTTAAATGGCTATACGATTATGAACTCTGATAAAAAAGCTCATGGTTCTTGCACGATGACTTATGTTTTGGAAAACTCCTTAAATACAGGATCGACTTGGGTCCAGCAAAAGCTTGGTAAAGATTCCTTTTATAATTATGTCAAAAAGTTTGGTTTTGGTGAATTGTCTGGAATCGATTTACCAGGAGAGGTCCCGGGGAGGGTTTATGAACCAAAAGAGCTTAACGATCATGGGTATGCTACAATGAGCTTTGGTCAAAGCATTTCTTCTACTCCTCTCCAGATGCTATCAAGCTTTGCCGTAATAGCGAATGACGGGAAGATGATGAAGCCATACGTCGTAGATAAAATCATAGATGAAAATGGTAAAAAAACTCAAACAGTGCCAAAAGAGGTCAGAAGGGTAATCTCAGAGAAGGCCGCCCAAGATATGACCAAAATGATGGTTTCAGTTGTAGAAAATGGACATGGATATCAGGCCAAGGTGGCTGGCTATAAAGTGGCCGGCAAGACAGGGACGGCTCAGGTTCCTAAAGAAGGGGGAGGTGGCTATGATGCGGCTAAAAACATCGGAACTTTTATCGGGTTTGCACCAGCCGATAACGCAAGGTTCGTGGTTCTAGCAAAAATAGACGAACCAAAGGGGATCCCCTGGGCAGAGAGTTCAGCCGCACCAATTGTCGGAAAGATGCTTGATTATCTTTTGAAGTATTACCAAGTTCCTACGACTGAGAAAGTGAATTAATGAAAAAATTATTTAAAAAAACCATCATATTTTCATTTCGAATCTTAACCTCGGCATATTTAAAGAAAAACCGGATTGAGGTAATTGCAATCACTGGTAGTGCGGGTAAAACAACGGTCAAAGTGGCGTTATCTCAAATATTGGATGATGACGAGACATATATTCCACCGGAAGGCTATAATACGGAAATCGGTTTGCCGCTATCTGTTTTTAGAGAACAGGTTCCGAACAAAATCGCTAGTCTTGGCGCCTGGTTAAAAATTATAATGAGGATGTTGAAAAAACTAGTATTTTCTCAGGCTCCGTATAAAAGAATTGTTCTAGAGATGGGGGCAGATCACCCAGGCGATATTGAATATCTAACCTCATTTGTTAAACCTAATATTGCCGTTGTAACGACCGTGATGCCAGTGCACACCGAAAATTTTAAGAACGTTGATGAAATTGCTGAGGAAAAAAGTAAAATATTAAAGCCCTTAAAGCAGACAGATATTGCAATATTAAACTACGACGATGAGTATGTAAGAAAAATGGCAGATAGCATAGACAGTCCCGTCTATTGGATCGGACAAAATAAAAAGTCAAATCTATACTGGAGTAATATCACCTTGTCATTAGATGGTATGGGCATAGATTTATTTTGGAAAGGGAGCATTTACCCGATTAACCTTCAGATAATTGCCCCACAGCTTTTAACTTCAATTTTTTCGGCAGTTGCAGTCTGCCTTAATCTAGGTCACGGCATAAAAGATATTATAAAAAAAGTTGAAAAATTTCAGCCCCAAAAAGGCAGAATGAATTTATTAAAAGGCAAAAACGATTCATATATTATTGATGATAGCTATAACGCCAACCCTGGATCCACGATTGCGGCGCTGGAGGTGCTAGGTGCATTGCCCGGCAGAAAGATTGCTGTTCTTGGTAGCATGAACGAATTGGGTTATTATGAGAAAGAGGGGCATACAATTGTCGGTCAGAAGGCAGGAGAGATCGCTCAGATTCTAATAACCATTGGCGATAAGGCGAAAGAATATATCGTACCAGCGGCGGCGGCTAAAATTAAGCATGATCAAATCAAAAGCTTTGACAACCCCTATAAAGCAGGCAAATATTTACTAGGGATAATTGCTAAAAATGATATTATTCTAGTAAAGGGATCTCAAAATAAGGTTTTTGCCGAAGAAGCAGTTAAAGCAATTATGCTTGATCCGGTAAAAAATGGGGGGGTCCTGGTTCGACAGGATAAGTTTTGGATTAACAAAAAAAATGAATGTTTTAAGCGAAAGGATTAGCGATGCTGACTCAATCTATTATTATCAACGAACAAGTAGTAACGCCATTACTTTTTGAATTATTTGCCTTCGCCTTTATCGGCTTTTTGTTGGCAATGGTTTTAACCCCAATCTTTACTCACTTTGCGTATAAATACCAATGGTGGAAGAAAATCCGTGACACTGCCTGGATTGGTGGAGAAAAAGAAAAAGCACCTGTTTATCATAAGCTCCATGCCCAAAAGCATAAAAGGCATATCCCAACGATGGCTGGTATAATCATCTGGGGTACGGTGGCACTACTAACACTCGGTTTTAACCTAGACCGGGCCCAAACCTGGCTTCCTCTTTTTACGCTCGTGACGGTCGGTTGTCTTGGGCTAGTTGATGACTATATAAATATCAGATCAACAGGCGGGCTAGCTGGAATGAGGTCTAAAATTAAAATGAGTTGGTTATTAGTTTTTGCCTCATTGGGCGCTTGGTGGTTTTACGCAAAACTTGGTTGGAACGTTATCCATATCCCAGCTTGGGGCGATCTGAATATAGGCTGGTTATATATTCCTCTCTTTATCCTTGTTTTTATCGCAACTGCGAATGCGGTTAATATCACCGATGGTTTAGATGGACTATCTGGAGGACTACTATCGACCGCTTTTGCTTCATATGCTATAATTTCCTTTTTCCAGGGCAACTATGGATTATCAATATTTTGTGGGACTGTTGCTGGTGCGACCTTGGCCTATACCTGGTTTAATATTTTCCCTGCAAGATTTTTCATGGGGGATACAGGTGCCGTTGCTTTAGGAGCAACCTTAGGCGTGGTGGCCTTGCTTACAAATACGGTCTTGGTGTTGCCAATTATTGGTTTTGTCTTTGTCGTTGAAACACTCTCAGTAATAATTCAACTAACATCAAAAAAATTAAGAAACGGGAAAAAAGTTTTCCTCTCTGCACCACTACACCATCATCTTGAAGCAAAGGGTTGGCCTGAGACTAAAGTGACCATGAGATTTTGGATTATTGGCGCTATGACTGCTATCATTGGAGTGGCGGTCGCACTCGTTGGGAGAGGAACACTATAAATGTCTTTGTCTCGTAGCTCTAGAAAACAAAATCTACAAAAAAATCAAGGTAGCCCAGACATTATTCTCGCCGTTACTCTGGCCTTATTGATTATTGTCGGGCTAATTGTTATTTCTTCAGCGTCTGCAGTCTTGAGTCAAAATGAAACTGGTAACCCCAATTCCTATTTTTTTAAGCAGCTCTGGAGTTTTGGCATAGGCGTAATATTATTTATTGTTGGTTACAAAATGGATTATCGATATTGGAAAAAGATTGCGCCCTTATTGTTGCTAGTAAGTATTATTGGCTTGGTCCTGGTCTATGTCCCCGGAATAGGAGTCCTTAGAAATGGGGCGAGACGGTGGATTGACTTAGGAATACAATTTCAGCCTTCAGAATTAGCTAAATTGGCCTTTGTTTTGTACTTAGCCGTTTGGTTTGAGAACAAAGGGAATGAAGTTAAAAAATTCATGACGAGTACTTTTCCCTTCTTGGTTATCTTGGCTTTCGTTGGAGGTCTAGTCGTTTTTGAACCAGACTTGGGCACAGCGGTGGTCTTGTCTCTAATCGGTGGTGCTATCTATTTTGTAGCAGGGGCTAAATGGACACATGTTGTTGGTATGATTTCAGCGTTTGTCTTATTTGTTTTCTATTTAATAAAGAGTGCCCCATACAGAATGCAAAGATTTATGGTTTTTTTAAATCCTGAAGCACATAGTACGGGGCAGGGCTATCAAATCAATCAAGCCCTTCTGGCTATCGGTTCGGGGGGAATTTTAGGATTAGGTTTTGGTAAATCTAGACAAAAATTTAATTATCTTCCGGAATCAGCCACTGATTCTATCTATGCCATTGTTGCTGAAGAGACAGGCCTGATCGGCGCAGGCTTAGTCATCATTTTGTTCATTCTCTTTGCAATTCGCGGGCTTCAAATCGCCAGAAGCTCCTCTGATATCTTTGCTCGGCTCGTCGCTACTGGTATTACAGTCTGGATTGCTGGGCAAGCCTTTATTAATATTATGGCAATTTTATCTTTGATGCCTTTGACCGGGGTGCCTTTACCATTTATTAGTTACGGTGGTTCATCTATAATAATGTTAATGTTGGCAAGTGGAATCCTATTAAACATAAGTCGTTATATCCAGAAAGGGGACTCAAATGCGAATAATCGTTTCGGGGGGCGGAACTGGTGGTCATATCTCACCGGTCTTGGCCGTAATTAAAGAATTACAACAACACGATTCGTCGATTGAAATATTATATATTGGCTCCGTGAATGGTTTGGAGAGTAAGATAATCCCGCAAACGGGTATTAATTTTAGACCAATTCCATGCGGCAAATTTAGAAGATATCATCATAACCAAATATTAAATTTTATCGACCCGTCAACCATTCTTAAAAACACTAAAGATATGTTCAGGTATATAAGTGGGATTAAAGAAGCGAAGGCGATTATTAGAGAGTACGATCCTGATGTTGTTTTTACTAAAGGTGGCTATGTCAGCCTCCCAGTCGGAAAAGCGGCAATTGCTTTGGGCTATCCTCTTGTTATCCATGAATCAGATAGCGTCTTGGGCATGTCAAATCGAATGCTCGCCAAGAGCGCTGACAAAGTCTGCGTTGCCTACCCTCTGGAGGCGTACAAAAATGAACAGTTAGATAATTTAGTTTATACAGGGAACCCGATAAGAGGGGATCTATTAGAGGGAGACAAAAAAAGAGGACGAGAAGAGTTCGGCCTGACAAAAGATCTTCCGGTAGTTATGATTATTGGTGGGAGCCAAGGCTCGTATGATATAAATAAACTTATTGCTGATTCTTGGACAAAGATATTACCTAAATATCAATTAATTCATGTCTCTGGAGAAAGGGATTACGATTGGCTCCATTTCAAGTCAATGAAATTGGACCCTAAAGAGAAAGAAAATTATCATCTCTATAACTTCCTTTCCGGGGACCTAAAAGATGCTTATGCTCTGAGCGATTTGGTTATTTCACGGGCAGGCAATAATGTCATTGCCGAACTAGCGTCTCTGTCTAAGCCAATCATATTGATCCCACTAGCGTCTTCGGCTAACAATCATCAGCTTATCAATGCTCAAATTTTGTCTCAGGCTGGTGGGGCCTTACTGATGCTACAAGAACATCTGACTCCCACAAAATTGATAAGACAGATTGATTTATTATTTGAGAACAAAAGCGATCTAGAAGATCTCTCGAAACATATTAATACCTTTGCAAAAAATGATGCGGCTCATTTGGTCGCAGAACAAATAATAGCCGCTGCTGTTGGGGGCGAAGATAATAATGAAGACGAACCAGAAAAGATCTGACCGGATTAGAATGAATCGGGGTTATCGTCAACCCTCTATTTATTCTCGGACTAAAGACTTAGAAAAACCACCGAAGAGTAAAAGGGGAGTCTTTCTTGTTCTCTTTCTCTTCTTAATTATTGGGGTTTTGATCTATTTAGTTTTCTTTTCTTCAATCTTTAGACTGAACAAAACAGAAATTACGACCACAAAATACTTAGATCGAAATAAATTAGAAACAGTTATCTCTGACTATGAAAAAAAATCTATCTTCACCGACAATCTTTTAACCCTTTCAAAATCGAATATGGCTAAAACGATCATGACTATTTCTGGAGTGGAAAGTGTGAATATCGAAAAAATATATTTACATAAAATCAAAATTTCAGTCGTTGAGAGAGCTCCAATCTTCGTTTGGCAAGTATCTGATAAAAAATACCTGGTTGACAAAACGGGGTTGATTTGGGGAGTTTACGAAGAAAAATATAAGGACAAACCAGTTGTCATCGACTTAAAAAATGTACCGACGGCAGTTGGCAGCAAGCCAGTCTCGACGCTCTTTAGTCGTTTTATCGAGGAGTTAAATAGGGACTTTGAAACAATAACCGGTAAAAAAATTGTTAAAATAGAAGTGGTTGATACAACCAATGAAATAAAAGTTTATTCTAATGCGACCTGGTATGCCTACTTAGATACGACAAAAACGGTCCGGAATCAACTGATTAATCTTTCCCGTATCTTAGAAGACGTTAAGAAAAATGCACCGAGCAAGAACCTAGAGTACATTGATCTAAGACTTGATAATAAAATATTTTATAAGTAGTATGAAAACATTAGGTGGCTAATTACTAAGAGTTTTTAAAAAAGGAGATAGATGGAAGAGCAACAAGTTCAAATTAGGGCAGACGACAAGACCGCGATGGGGGTTTACGCCAACGTGATGGCGGTCAACCACACCAAGGAAGAGTTTGTGATGGAGTTTATTAATATCTTTCCACCCCAAGGAAGTTTGGTCTCGAGAGTCTTTACTAGCCCTGGACACATGAAAAGAATTCAAAGAGCCCTGGAAGAAAACATCAAAATATATGAAAAACAATATGGAAAAATTGAAGAAGCAGAAGCACCAAATTCAAGAATTGGTTTTAAAACCGAGTAATCTTATTAAGCTATGTCTATTGTCTCTAGCCATATTCTTTTTGCCTATGCCGGCACTCGCAGCTGTCCAAACTATCGGCAATGAGCCAGAGACAATCCTCAGCTATCAAAACACTTCAGCTATAACCAAAGAAGGTGGATTGCTTTCTGAAGAGAAAATAATTTATGATTTTGGCACTAATCAAAAACATGGGATATTTAGAATCATTCCAACACTTTACACTCCGCGGTTTGGAGATCCACGGCAGAGCTTAAAGGTGATCTCAGTCACTGATGAAAAAGGCATAACTTTGCCTGTTAATATCTCTGGTTTAAATCGAGTCACGATAAAAATTGGAGACGAAAATAAGCTAGTTACGGGAATAAAAGAATTCAATTTAAAATATGAAGTAAAGAGAGTCATAAGTTCAGAAAAGAATAATGATATTTTTAGATGGAACTTTATAGGCGATGGTTGGTCAGTTCCGATCGAAAAGGCTGAGATCACGCTGAAGCTGCCCCAAGGTTATCAAGAAGATGAAATTAAATCGGAATGTTTCCGAGGGAATTTTGGTAGCCCTAATCCTTGCACGTTGAGCAAGCCCTTAACTCAAGGGGAAAATATTTATGGATATATCTACAATCAAGATTCTTTAAGTTCAAATCAGGCGATGACCGTTCAAATCCTTTTTCCCAATAGCTCATTTCCAAAACCATCTACTTTAGAAATATTTATCTGGGAAAAGCCTTGGTATTTGTTTTTACCAATTATCTCATTTTTGCTAATCTTTATTTTATGGTACAAAAAGGGACGCGACCCAAAAGGAGACGGAACGATTATCCCGCAGTACAGCGCGCCAGAGGGGTTAGAACCGGCAGAGGCCTCAATTGTAACTGAAGGCAAACTGGATAATCATGGTCTATCGGCTCAAATAATTTATTTAGCGACTCTTGGTCAGATTAAAATAAAGAGGACAGAAGAGAAAGGATTGATTGGCAAAAAAGTCGATTACGAACTGACCAAGCTAAAAGAGATTCGAGAGGACATGAAACCTTTCAACCAGACCCTTATCTCAGCTTTGTTTAGCGGTGGAACAACGATCAAGCTCTCAAGTCTTGATACTAAATTTGCCGCTGACCACAGAAGGATAAAAAAGGAAATATATAAAAGTGTAATAAGCGCCAACTTCTATAAATCTAATCCAATGGTCATAAAATCTCTATACTTACTTCTGTCTTCGGTCATAATTATTATTGGATTAATTATTTCGACCTTTCTAGCGTTAAATATTGTTGGATACGTATCATTAGTTGCCCCTGGAGCAATCATGGCCGGTTTTTCCTTCATTATGCCAACAAGGACAAAAAAGGGTGCCCAAATGAAAGAGTATCTTTTAGGATTACGAGAATATATCAAGGTCGCCGAAATAGATCGGATTAAATTTCATAATGCGCCGAAGAAGAATCCCGCTAAATTTGAGGAACTATTGCCATACGCGATGCTTTTTCATTTAGAAAAAGAGTGGGCAGAGCAATTTAACGATATTTACAAGAATCCACCTGATTGGTACGTCGGAAATTATACAACCTTTAACGCGATTATGTTGACAAATAGCTTGCATGATTTTAGCTCTACCACCTCGAGTACCTTTACTTCAGTCACCGGCTCAAGCGGTGGCGGGTTCTCTGGTGGAGGAGGGGGAGGCGGCGGCGGTGGAAGCTGGTAATTATATTTTTTAATTTCTAAAAAGCTTAGTAGGGGAGCCGAGTCAAGGTGGTCCCAGTTTTGTAATAAAATAATATTTTAATATTAATAATTTTGTTTTATAATATCGGCTTAAGAGAGGGGAGTAATCCCCTCTTATTTTTGAAAATTGAGGAGGTGGAAGCATTGAACGAGCGGCTAGAGTATTGGGCGAAGGTAATTAATGTTACGATTCCAAAAACCTATCGAGTCCGCAAAAACCAAGTCACCAACGAAAATATGCGCCATTATCGATTCAACGGCTACTGTGAAGCGACAGATACCTTGTATTATCAAGGCAAGCTAGAAGAAACGATTATCGTTCACGAGCTTCTCCATAAAAAATTCCCACATCTAAAGGAAATAGATATTAGAAAGCTCACCGCGATTATCCTCAAGGTTTCAAAAAACTAATGCCCCGCTTATGGAAAACCTCTAAACGCGGGGTTTTCCATAAAAAAAGTAGGGGAGTGGCAAGCGCAAATTATTAATATTAAATAATTGATATCTCCTAATGTCTTTATAAAAGACAAATACCATCTTATCTTGTGGCAGCTCTTTACCTCGAATAGATTGATATTAAAAAGTAATTTGTCTTTTATTTAAGACATTATTTTCCTTAAAAAAATTCTTTAAAAATCTAACCAGGGTCATACCCAAAAGCTTTGGCAAAAGCAAAAAAGCACAACTCAACTAATTATTAAATGAGCAATTGGTCTAGTCGTTTGTCTAAAGTCAAAGGCCGCAGAAGAAACATTGTGCGACGTACTACAAAAGCAGGAAAGGTAAGGGCAACAAACTCTGCTTAAATAAAGAAAGCATGATCAAACAGTCAAAACAGATTTGAAGTTCAAAGAAAATAGATAAACACCCTTTTCTTTTAACAATAATAGTGAAAATGATCGTTATTTATTATATTAAGAATATCAAAGACATATTCTAAAGATCCCTAACCTAGGTTAACGAGGAGCTAGGGTAAAAGAGTAATAATATATATAAATATTTTATTTAATACCCTACCCTTTTTTGTTAGGGATTGCCAAAACTAAGGTAATATTATCTGTCTTAAAAGTTAATTGTTTCGCCTGGCTTGATCTCTGTGGCCGGTTTTTTAATCATAATTTTTTCGTGTGGATGGATGGCTGAGAGCTTGCTAAAGTCGTCCGGAGTTATTTCCTTAATCTTTTTTTCTAATAAGACCCGCTCTGGTATTTCGGGTTTTGTTATAGAAACATTGTTCATGTTATCTGCTTTGGGCTCTCTCTGGACCTCCGTTTTAGATTTATGAAACCTTGGAGAAGCAGCACTTTTTATTATTTTCTTTAATTCATCTTTACTAACGCTTACGGGTTTCTTTTTTTCGCTATCCCCTATCTCATTAGTTTTGACTATGTTTTGTTTCGGTTCGGTATTTAATATTTGAGGCACTTTAACTGGCGCTAAGACTGGACTTGGGGCTGGTTTAGGTTCTTCTTTGATCTCCGCTTTATCAAATGGCATCGGCGCTGGCTTATTTTCATTTTTTATCTCCGCTTTATCAAGGGTGGGAGCATTTTCCTTAATGGCATTTTTCAAGGCTTCTTTAAGATTGTTGTTAGCTGGGGTTGGGGTTGGTGATGTTGGGGCCGGAGTCGCTATTTCAACTTTTCTCTCTTTATTCTCTCTTGAGGCTTGGTGGATCGATTGGCTCGGTTGGTGATGTTCAGTCTTGATCGGATGTTCAGTCTTGATCGGCTGTTTGTGACTGAGGATGATTGGATTATCTTTTTCATTTGCATTTACTCCAGCGATCACTGAGTCGACGTTATACCAATCCCTGATCTCACTTTCAATATTTTCCCTAGGAATGCCATATTTTTCTCTGGAAATGGCGGTAATAACAGATGATAAGTCTTTAGTTATAGAAGGCGATTCTAAAGTCATGGCACTAAAAGGGATTGAGGTAATGCCATCAATCAGCATATTTAAGTATATATTTCTAGTATCGAGATTGATTAAGTCATTTTGCAAGAAGACCGGCGAAAATTCCTTCTCTAGATAGGCTGCATCAGTCGCTCCGACCCTAAATGAGATAAGTGTACCAACATTGCCAAAAACGGCGTCACGGACGGTCTCATCCATTTGAGCGATGTATTGGTTTGCAACTGTTAAGGATAGTTTGTATTTTCTAGCCTCTGACAGAATAACGGCAAATGATTCTGTGGCAAAGTTCTGAAACTCATCAACGTATAAATAAAAATCTTTTCTTTCACTTTCTGGTATATAAGCACGGCTCATGGCAGCGAGTTGCAACTTAGTAATAATCATTGATCCTAATAATTCCGAGTTTGCCTCCCCTATTTTGCCCGTTGATAAGTCCACTAACAGGATCTTTTGCTCATTCATGACTTGGGCAAAATCGATATTGCTATGAGGCTGTCCAACAATATTTCGGATGATTGGAGAAGCCGTGAACTGCCCAACCTTATTTAGAATAGGCGCGATCGTTTCTGTTTCCATTTTATCGTTATATGATGAAAATTCTTTGAGCCAAAACATCTGGACGACAGGATCTGTGATCTGTCCAACAATCTTTTTTCGATAGTTTTTATCAGTCAGCATCCTGACGATCCCAAGCATCGTTGACCCATCTACCTCTACCAGAGCCGAAACCGTGTGTTTCAAAACATATTCAAGTCTAGGTCCCCATGAGTAGCCAAACAATTTTTTTAGGATCGAAACAAAGCCATTCACAACCTCTTCTCGAAAATCTGGATTTGCTTCTAGCGGATTAAACGCGATCGGAAAGTCTCGATCGGCTGGATTGAAATATATAACATCTTCAATTCTTTCTTTCGGAATGAATTTTAAAACTCGGTCAATTAATTCTCCGTGTGGATCAATAATCGCCACACCTTCGCCTCTGACAATATCATTAATGGCCAGATTTTCGATTAGTCGTGATTTTCCGGTGCCGCTTTTGCCAATAATATACATATGCCTAGCCCGGTCTTCACGCTTGATCCCAAAAGGCTTAAAACTGCCCCGATGAGTGGTGGTGGCTAAGACCGTGATATCGGGGTTAACATTATTTAAATCATGAATATAAGGCAATTGAGCTGGCGGCTCCCCCTTTTTCGAAGAAGTCCAAACAATATTAGGCGTCTCAACTGAGACATGGGGCAAGTGGAATAAGCTTGCTAATTCTTCAATATTTAAGACATAGCTCGGACTGCTTAAAAGACGAGCTCTGTAGGCATTCAGGAAATCAGTCCCAGTGTAAATAGTATTGCCCTGGAAGCCATTTAGATTTGTGCTATTAAACTGTTTAAAAGCTCCAACAACGGCTTGAATCCTCTCTTTGGCTTTTGTAGTCTTATCGGCGATGTAGACAACTCTTAGCTTGACTTTAAAGCCTAGCTTGTTCGCCTTTTCGTCAATCGCGGTCAGCTCCGTTTCTTCAGAATGGGCGAGCTTAGATTTATCATCCTTTTTATCCTTTTTATCATCCTTGGCCGAGTCACCGCTCAAGAGATGTCTAATTAATTCAGTAAAAATTCCAAAGAAGAGATTCTTTAGCTCATTGAGGATGACTGAGTAGCCATTACTAGATCCAGAGCCAGCATTTTTTTTCATCTGAATATAACTTAGACTTTTATTACGCCAGCTGTCATCAACGGGTTCGGCTAGAATTTGAATCCATATTTTTTCACTGCCACCATCTAACTTTGAAAGCATGCCGGTTATCCCTGCTAAAGGGTCTACATCAAAATTTTGAAAGGTTTTTATCGGATAAATTTCACTTTTTACTAGATCAAGCTCTGTTCCGGCGATATGTTCATCGACCTTATCATCATCAACATCAATATTAATTGAATAATCTTCAACCTGGGAGATTTCGGCGGTTGGATATTGAGCATATATTTGTCCTTCGACAAAGTCACGCAGCTGTTTCGGCACCCAGGCAAAAAATTCGATCGCATTTGCGGTTGCTACTATTTCAAAACTAAGATGTTCTTGAACAACATCGCCTTTGTTCCTAGCCTTTTTAGGCTGGAGAATGCCATGGAGAGAAGCAAACATCATTTCAGCCGCGACGGGTCCTTTATCATTATTTTTAGGAACCTTAATAGAGAGGATATCATGTTCAACTTGTTCGACGTATCTGGCTTTTTTGAAATTACGATAAGTAAAATACAAGATTATTGGTATTATGACCCACCAAGTCCAAATAATAACTGTCCAGGCACCTCTTAGGATTGCCAAAAAAATTTCTTGGATTATTTCCATTACCCCTCGCTATTTTTTCTTTATAGTGTAAGTTGCGCGTGCAACGCGGACAAAACGGCTTTTTTGCAAATTTAATAAGATTGTTGTTTCTTTAACTAATCTTTTTTTCTTAACCTCTTCGATGATTATATCTTTATGGAGAGGCTTATCAGCGCTAATAAGGATTTCTTCTATAACGTCCTCAACAACGCCGTCTTCATAACCCCACTCACGGAGGGCATAGATACCTCGTCCAATTAAAACAAATCTTTTATCACGAATAAGTTCATTGTGAACAGCTTGTTTGGTCACTTTTTTCTGATTTTTATCCAACGTTTCAATGTGGATCGCAATATCATTAAAATGTAGCGGTTTCTCATGCTTGCGGAGAATATAATAAGTTTTATCTCTAATACTTTTAGGATTTATTTCTCGCCAGTGTGAGAGTCCGAGGTGGCCTTCATCTGTTCTAATAATATTTTTGGCTAAAGAAATTGTCGCAATTATTTCTTGATCAGACATTTGCTTTGGGTCGGACATTTCCTTTATTCTAACTAAAAAATCCTTCTCTTCAATTGGTCTTTTTTCTTTCAGGAGGATGCTAGTTCCCAGACTAATGAGTTTATTGATCTCATTAATAGATAGCTTTGAAGAGACGCCACTTTTTATCTGTGGGGTTTCATTGATAATTGTTAAATAGGGGCTTAGTATTACAAAAAACATTAATTGGTTTTCAAGTCTTTTCCCAACTACGCCTTCGCCTAACATAAGGGTGGCAAGGTTTTTTGATGTGATCGCGCCTCCGACCTTGTTGATCTGTTCTTTTATAATATTGACAGCCTTTTGTGTCTGCTTTTCGCCTTTAGCATAGTCCGATAATTTTTTTAGAGCTGATTTTTCTATCTGCCTAATTCTCTCCCGGGTGACATTGAGTCCACGCCCAATCTCCTCCAAGGTTTTAGGTCGCTCCCCGTTTAAGCCATAACGGGCAATTAATATTTCTCGATCGCGCTCTTTCTTGATCTTTGGACACGCTAAAAGATGTGACAGTTCTTCTTCCACATCAAAACCTCTCAGTTTTTTCGCCTCTTCAACTTCAAGGATTCTATCAAATATTGATACTTTGTCTTCCATTGCAATGCCTTTTTAACAAAAATTACATTTTAATTATATAATAAGTTAAAATTAGTGTCAATACATTCGTGGTGGTTTCTACTCCCAAGTGCAATTTCTCATTAGGACTTCATATGGTGTTAGGTAATTTAATCTTTTTCTAGGTCTATTATTAATCAACTTAACAACTTTTTCTACTTCTTTCTGGGTTATATGCCAAAAGCTCATC
>CAIMLA010000042.1 GCA_903842085.1 uncultured bacterium
CGGAAGTGGCTTGTTTCAATATAATAAATAAAAAAATATCCCTGGCGATTGTCTCTCCTAACGATGGAAAGACGATGCAACTGATTGAAAGTTTGAAAGACAGAGGCTATACTCCCCTGCTTTTTATGGCTTCTCACCAAAGTCTGCAAAAAGTCTGGGACCGCTATAAAGATCTCTCATATTCAATGGAAACCAAAGGCGGAGCGTTGGATATTGCCAATGAAGAAATTCAAGATTTGGTAAAGAGCGTCAAGACAGCTCCCGATATAAAAAAATCCATTGAAACGGTTTTGGCCCAAAAGAAAAGTTATCGCATTTCAAGAATACTGGAAATAATACTGGCTGGAGCTATTTCCATAAACGCTTCGGATATTCATATCGAGCCGGAAGAAGATGAGGTCAGGCTCCGATACAGACTGGATGGAGTTTTAAATGATATTTTAAACATCGATCATGGCACTTACGGGCTCTTACTCTCCCGCATCAAACTTATTTCCAATCTTAAATTAAACATCAAAGGCAAAGCCCAGGATGGACGGTTCAGTATAAAAATCGAAGATACCGAGATTGAAATCCGAACCTCGCTTCTGCCAGGCGGTTATGGAGAGTCGGTAGTCCTAAGAGTTTTGAATCCCAATGCCATTTCCGTGCCCTTAGAAGAGCTCGGTATAAATGAAAAACTTCTTGGCATTATTATGAAAGAACTCCAAAAACCAAACGGCATGATTTTAAACACCGGTCCGACCGGCAGCGGCAAAACAACCACTCTTTACGCCTTTTTGAAGAAAATCCATACGCCAGAAATAAAAATAATCACCATAGAAAACCCGATTGAATATCATCTCAAAGGCATCGTGCAAACTCAAACCGAAGAAGAAAATGGTTATACTTTCCTGGAAGGTTTGCGAAGCGCCTTGCGCCAAGATCCGGATGTCATTATGGTCGGCGAGATCCGCGATGAAGAAACGGCCGAGATTGCTATAAATTCGGCCCTGACCGGTCACTTAGTCTTCTCTACATTACACACCAACAATGCAGCCGGCACTTTCCCGCGCCTCATCGATTTGGGAGTCAATCCAAAAGTCATCACTTCGGCCATCAATATCGCCATGGCCCAAAGGCTCCTGCGCAAGCTCTGCAAAAAATGCAAAAAGAAAATGACTTTGGGAGAAAAGGAAACCAAATTAATAAAAGATGTGACCGACAGTATTTTAGATAAAAGTTATTTGACCGGACTGGATTTCGGTAATGTTTTCGAAGCAGTTGGCTGTCAAGAGTGCAATTTCACCGGCTTCAAAGGCCGAACAGGCATTTATGAGGCCATACTGACAGACGAAAAAATAGAAATGATCGTCAAAGAAAATCCGAGCGAAAGAGAAATCAACAAAGCGGCTGAAGGCCAAGGTATTTTGACCATGAAGCAAGATGGCATTATCAAAATATTTCAAGGCATCACCTCCTTCGGCGAACTTCGCCGAGTGATTGATCTGGGAGAATAAAAATAAAAAAGTTATGCACAAAATTGATTGCTCGTGAGCGAGTTTTGTGAATAATAAACTTTAGATTTGATCCAAAATTAGGGATACAAATCTCTAAACGGCACTTTCAATATTTAAACCAAAAGCAAAACATTATTCTGAGGAAAGAGCTAGTGATCCCTCCCGAAAGATGGTACCAGTTCTTCCTTGATTTAATGTCAAAATCCTATTGCTAGGGTCGCCGCTTAGAGATTCGTGTCTCCAATTGAATTTTAAAGTTCAGTAGGAGTATATCATACTCCATAAAATATGTCAAGACAACTTACAAAAGACAAAAAAAATGAAGAAAGCAAGGATTTTGAGTTTCTAGATCAAACTCTAAGGCCTCTTAAGTGGGACGAGTATATTGGTCAGGAAAACATCAAAAAAAACCTTCAAATTCTTCTCTCCGCCGCCAAAGAACGGAAGTCACTGCCGGAACATCTGCTCTTTTACGGGCCGCCGGGCTTGGGCAAGACAACACTGGCGCATCTTATAGCTAAAGAGACCAGTAGTCAAATGCGCTCCACCTCCGGCCCGGCCATTGAAAAAGTAGGCGACTTGGCGTCAATCCTGACCAACCTGTCTCCGGGAGATATTCTTTTTATAGATGAAATACACAGGTTGAATAAAACCATAGAGGAAGTGCTTTACCCAGCCATGGAGTCGCGCTCTCTCGATATTATTATAGGTAAAGGACCTTCGGCCCGGACTATCCAATTAGAGCTCCCCGCTTTTACTTTAATAGGGGCAACGACCAGAGTGGCAATGCTCTCCTCGCCACTGCGTTCCAGATTTTCGGGCGGTGTTTTTCGTCTTGAATTTTACAGTCCGGATGAAATAATAAGTATTATCAAACGCTCAGCGAATATTCTAGGAGTTTCTTTATCCAAAACAGCCGCCAAAGCCATAGCTGAAAGAAGCCGGTTCACCCCAAGAACAGCCAATTATCTTTTGAAAAGAGCCAGAGATTATGCCCAGATAAACAAAAAAGATATTGATGAAGATGTGGTCAACGAAGCCTTTAAGCTTTTGGGCGTGGACGAAGCGGGACTTAATGCTTCTGACAGATCTCTTTTAGAAACCATCGCTAAAAAATTTAGCGGCGGGCCGGTCGGCCTTAATACTTTAGCCGCTTCCCTTTCGGAAGAAGAAGCCACTATAGAAGAATTCAATGAACC
>CAIMLA010000043.1 GCA_903842085.1 uncultured bacterium
CAAGCTTACGAGAACGATACAAGTGAAGTAGCTTGAAGAATCTCCTTTCTTTGACATCTAGTTTCAAAAGAGCTTCCTTCCGAGTGATAATCTTCACTTCATACCAATCTAAAACCATCCTTACCTGATCATTGATCATTCTTTTGTGAAGTAGCATAGCGTTCCTTTCTAATCACTGCACTTTTGATGGAAAAAGGTTGCTGTACTTTTGATTGTCCTGCCAAATGAAGTTAAGCACAAGCCACTGCACTTTTGATTGGCGGCTCACAATAAGCTCTTGAGCCTTGTCGTAAGATAGAAAAGGTGCTATAATCACTCTCGCTAAGTTGTTTGATAATGGAAAAAATTGATACTAAAAAATTATTAATTGCCGAGACTGGCGCTAAACAGGCCGCCGAGATAAGCGAAACGCTCAAGGGCTTTGATTTACCTGAAACGGTTGAAGGAAAAAGGGTCATTGGTCGTGTTGTCATAACCAAATTAGACGATTCCTTGTTGGTCAAGGGCGACTTTGTGGCCGGAGTCATTCTGATCTGTGATCGCTGCTTAGAAAATTTTAAAGCGCACATTCCATTTCGTCTCGAACGAGACTATAATATAGATCGATCTCAGGCGTCAGCAGAAGAATTGTTTGTTGACAAATATGGTCAGATCGATCTGACAGAACCGATTCGAGAAGAGATCATTTTAAATATCCCATTACACAATTTGTGCAGTGAAAAATGTTTAGGGATTTGCCAAGGTTGTGGAGTAAACTTAAATAATGAAAAATGTTGTTGTAAGAATAAAAAAAGGAGTAACTAGTGGCAGTACCAAAAAAAAGAAAGACTTCAGCTAAAGGGAAACAGAAACGAAGCCATCACGCTTTAGTCAAACCAAGCTTGATCAATTGTCCAAAATGCGGTGATAAAAATTTACCACATACGATCTGCGCAACCTGTGGACAGTATAAAGGTAAAGAAATAATCCACATCGAAACAAAGTTAGATAAAAAGCTCAAAAAAGAAGCCAACAGCAAGGAAAAACAAGAGGGGTAAATGGCATCAAATCGGCACCTTTCAAGAATTATCGCCTTCCAAACCTTATATGAGCAGGAATTTGTGGCCAAAAAGGTTCCTGGTCATGAAACTGACAAACAGGACCGACTGGCAGATATTCTTGACCGAAATTATCAAGAATTTTCAAAAGCGCTCGAAGGAAGAGAGTTTATCGATCAGCTTGTCTGGGGCATTAAAGAAAACGGGGATAAGATCGATGCCATTATTGTCCCAGCCGCTCCAGAGTGGCCGATTGAACAAATTGCACTCATAGACTTAATAATCTTAAGGCTGGGTATTTTTGAGCTCCTTTTCGCCAAAGAAGTCCCTCCTAAGGTAGCAATCAACGAGGCTGTTGAGCTAGCGAAGGCTTTTGGTGGTCCGAACTCTTCAAAATTTGTGAATGGGGTTTTGGGCACAGTCTACCGAGCGAGTGATGTCTATAATCCAGAGGATGACAAAAAGCGAGATAACAAAAAATGAAAGAGATAGAGAGTTTAGAAAAATTATTAGACGAAGTAGGGATTAAATACAACAACGAACAATTGCTGTTAACTGCGCTCACACATCGTTCTTATCTAAATGAACACCACAATATCAAAGAGCACAATGAACGATTAGAATTTTTAGGAGATGCAGTCTTAGAGCTGGTTGTGACTGAATATTTATATAAAAATTATAAGAACCCTGAAGGCGATCTAACCAATTGGCGAAGTGCCTTGGTTAAAACAGAGACCATCTCTGAGGTGGCAAAAGAACTTGGTGTGGAGCAGTATATTTTGATGAGCCGAGGTGAAGCAAAAAGTCTTGGTCGGAGCCGTCAATTAATCCTAGCTAATATTTTTGAAGCCATCATCGGAAGCATCTATTTGGACCAAGGGTTAGATTCAGCGAAAAAGTTTATTCATGAACAGTTGATTGTCAAACTCGATAAAATCTTATCAGACAAATTATACATAGATCCAAAAAGTTTATTCCAAGAACTTGTCCAAGACAAAGAAGGGATTACTCCTTATTATGAAGTCATTGAAGAGGAGGGACCTGATCATGACAAGTTATTTACCGTTGGTGTCTTTGTCGGTGAAAAAAATTGGGGAGAGGGCAAAGGCCCCTCAAAACAAGCCGCTCAAGCTGGGGCAGCGATCAAAGCCATTGAAAAGTACAAAAAATAAAAATCGTTATAACATAAATTAAAGCGTTGCTACAAGTGGCGCTTTTTTTGTACAATTATGCTGTTATGTATTTAAAGAAACTAGAAATATACGGTTTTAAATCCTTTGGCTCAAAAAGTGTCTTGGACTTTGAGCCGGATTGTGGAGCTGCTGAAATTACGGCAATCGTTGGCCCGAACGGATCAGGGAAAAGTAATGTCGCCGATGCGATCAGATGGGTCTTGGGAGAGCAAAGCAATAATATCCTTAGAAGTAAAAAGAGCGAGGATGTTATTTTTTGTGGTAGTGAATTAAAAAGTCGTTCTTCATTCGCTGAAGTTGTAATCACGCTATCACAAGAAAAAGAAATTATCATCGAGATAAATAACAAAAAACATTCATTTCCCGAAATCTCGGTTAGCAGAAGGCTCTACAGAAGCGGGGAAAGCGAATACTTTATTAATCATAAAAAGGTTAGATTGCTCGATATCCAAGAGACCTTGGCTTTTCTCGGGTTTGGTCAATCAACCTATACCGTGATCGGCCAAGGGATGGTCGATCGACTCCTTTTTTTCAATGCGGCTGAACGGAAAACCTTATTTGATGAAGCTGCTGGAATAAGGCAGTATAAAATAAAAAGAGACCAATCACTAAAAAGGCTTGTGAGCACAGAGAGTAATTTAATTCGTCTGAATGATATTCTAAAAGAACTCGAACCACGAGTTGTCAACTTGAGAAGACTAGTCAAAAGGGCCGAAGGACGGAAAGAAATAGACCTCCAGCTTGAGGCTTTACAAAGGAAGTACTATGGATCATGTTTCTTCGAAATAGACCAGAAAATCGCTCAATATGATCAAGAAAAGACCCAGATCGAAAAAGCAATTGAAGAGCTCCGAGCCGTTATAGACCACAATCACCAGCGAAAAACAAATACAGGCGAGAAGGACAGTTTCGGCAAAGAGGAGCTCGCCTGTAATCTGGAGTTAGATAAGCTATATAGCGATCGAGATAAGCTTATTAGAGAGATTGCTTATCAAGAAGGCCTGAAGGTCGAGAGCGAAAACCAAAAAGAGGCCAAAAAGCAGCAAAAAAAACGTTTAGACAGGGAGAGAACTCAATACGAAGAAAAGGAGACCCATCTTTGTGCCTTGATCGGAAAAAATCAAAAAGAGATCCAAGCGTTGGAAGTAGTCGTAAGTGAGGTTGAAGCAAAAATAGAAAAATTAAAACAGAGCGAAAAGCTACTTGAGTTAAATCAGATAAAAAAATCTGAAAGTGAACAAACTCAAGCGATCGCAATGATTGAAGATAAAATTGGAAAATTGGAAAGCGATAAAGCCGAACTGAAAGAACAAGCCTTTATCTTGGCCAAGGATGAGGAGCGGTCAAGAAAGCTAAAGGCAGATCAAGAACAGCTTTCAAATCAAAAAGAAGCCTCTTTAAGACAAATTAACGAGGTTGAAGAGAAGCAGGCCGAGACAATGAGAAAGAAAAATAATCTCAAGCGAGAGATTGACCAATTAGAAGAGTTGATCAAAATAATTGTACAAAATATCAAAAGCACCGAGGAGGAAATACTAAAGACCAGCGATCATATAAGTGAAAAGAACCTGAAAGAAGTCGAAGACACTTTGATAAAGCTTGAAAGAGAAAAGGAATCATTATTTCAAGTATTTTCTAGTACTGACAAAGTAAAAGCCACAACCACTTTTGATTTATTCTCAAGGCTTTTTTCTAAAGCGATGGATCAAATAAAACGACTAACCGACTCCTTGGATGCACGTAAAAGAGGTGAGAAGGAAAGTAAATTAAATAATTTACGGCAAGAGATGGATCACCAAAAAGAGGCGCTGACTGACTTAATCCTGGCCTTTGGGAAACTTAGCTCCGATATCGATAATTTTGAGAATAAACAAATCGAATTAACGGATCTTATTAACAATTTGGAGGGTGAGTTAAAATCACTTTCTCTTGAATTAGCGAAAAAAGACGGGCCAGGGAGGATAGAGGTGATAAGCGGAAAAATTCAGTCAATCGAAAAGGAACTTATTTTGTTAGAAAGAGACAAAAAACCTTATCTAGACAATGATTTAGAAATACAAAAAAATTATTTAACCAAGAAAAATGAAATACAGAAAAATATATCAGATTTAAATCAAGAACTTTACCATGAGAACTTGCTTTTAGCCAGAACGAAAAATATTTTAGAAAATCAACAAAAGGAGAAAGAGCTCTCCGTGGAAAAACTAGTTGAAATTGGGCAAGACCTGTCAACTCACTTTGGGTCAGAGAATAATACCGTTCAAATACAAGATTCATCGCAACAAAAAGAAAAATTGGAGCAAGTCGAAGGACAAATAAAAGACTATAAGGACAAGTTAGATAAGATCTATCTGAAAAAGAAGGAAACCGAAGCGGAAGACAGAAAAGCAGAACAAGAGGCCCATCAATATGAAAGCAAGGTAGTCGAATTTAGTAAAAAGCTCAACGAAGTCATTATGAGTCTTAGCCACTATCAAACAAAAAAAGAAAGTCTCAACGAAGAAGTTGGAAGCCTGAATAAATTTAATGACTCTAAGATGGCGCCAGCGGTCTTATCGCAGGAAGAAAAGGATTTGTTAAAAGCCAAAATCGAAAATCTAAAGCGAAAAAAAGAAATAATTGGGGGAGTCGATCCTGAAACTATTAGTGAATTCGAGGAGCTTGATCAGAGAGAAACGGTGATGAGGCAGCAAGTTAATGATTTGGTTGTGGCCAAAAGCGACCTGGAAAAAATTATTCAAGAATTAGATCAAAAAATTAAGAACAAATTTACTCAGACTTTCTCCGAGATCGCAAAACAATTTAATTATTATTTTTCAGTTTTGTTCAATGGTGGTTCCTCAAAACTGGAATTTGGTGAAGACGACCAAAACAATCTAGGCGTAGAAATTTCTGCCAGTCCGCCTGGGAAAAAAGTTCAAAGTTTGAATGTCTTATCAGGAGGGGAGAGAACCTTAACCTCTTTGGCCCTGTTATTCGCAATCCTGTCAGTTAATCCAAGTCCATTTTGTGTCCTAGATGAAGTCGATGCCGCCCTTGATGAATCTAACACGATTCGCTTCCTCAATATCCTTAAAAAGTTAAAAGCAAAAACACAATTTATCGTTATCACTCACAATCGAGAGACAATGAATGTTGCAAACCTTTTATATGGTGTGACGATGGCAGAAAATCACATCTCAAAATTAATTTCTGTTCAACTTCAAGACGCCAAAGAGATGTCTCACGCCGAACATTAAGGTAGATCGATAACAAGCGATTGACAAAAAGTGATATTTTTATTAATATTAGCAAAGTTATTATACAGTTTAACCGTAAGGAGAGAGAGTGGTAGTAATCAGATTATCCCGAGTTGGGAAAAAAAAGCAAGCCTTCTATCGTGTCGTAGTGGCAGATTCAAGACGACCAGTAACGGCAAAATTTATTGAAATATTGGGTTGGTATAATCCCCATACTAAAGAACTGAATGTGAAAAAAGAAAAAATCGAAACCTGGTTTAGTCATGGCGCCAAACCATCTAACTCAGTCGCTATTCTATTTGAAAAAAATAAGATCGCTTTACCGAGTTGGGTGAAGATTGAAAAGAAGAGTAAAAAACCAAAGAAAGAAGTCGAAATGGCTGAACCAGCCAAAGAAACTCCCGCCCCGGTAGAGCCACCAGAGGAGCCTCAAAGCCCCGAACAAGCTTCCGACGAAGTTGCACTAGACGATAAGAAACAGAATAATATAGACAATACAAAAGTATCGGCTGACGATAAATAAAAAAGGAGAGTCTTATGCCAGCAAAAGAAGCAGATCAAGAGTTTGTAGAGTACATTGTTAAACAACTAGTTACCCAGCCCGACAAGGTTCAAACGACTCGTAAAATTGACGAGCTAGGAGTTCTTGTGGAGCTTATCGTAGATCGAGATGATATGGGGGTTGTTATTGGCAAAGAAGGCAAAACAGCCAAAGCCATTAGAACTTTACTGAGAGTCATGGGAGCAAAAAACGACGCTCGGATTAACCTTAAAATTATTGAGCCTGATGGTGATAGCAAGAGAGAAGAAAAGGTCCCAGAAAAAATTGAAGAAACCGAAGAAGTAGAAAAAGAAGAGGTTGCTAAAGCCGAGGATGAGCCAGAGAAGGAAGACGAAGCGCCAATGGCAGACTTAGAACTTTAGTTTTAGGGAATAAAAGGATACAATAATGGAGCCACTTTGTGGCTCCATTTATATAAAATATGAAATTCATTATCATCACCCTATTTCCTGAAATGTTCAAAGGCCCCTTGACCGAAAGTATTTTACCAAGAGCTCAAAAGAACGGCTTGGTTCATTTTGATTTTCTTAATCTCCGAGACTTTGGTCTTGGTTCAAGAAAAAAAGTCGATGACACCCCTTATGGGGGTGGCGCCGGCATGGTCTTAAGAGTTGATGTGATGGCGGAAGCGATCGCGGCGGCCAAATCAAAAATAAAGAATCAGAAGTCAAAGGTTATCCTTTTGACACCTCAGGGTAAAGTATTCAATCATTCAAAGGCGGTTGAACTGTCCCAAAAATACGAAGCTCTGATCTTGGTTTGTGGTCATTACGAGGGTTTTGATGAGAGAATAAGAAACCTAGTAGACGAAGAGATCTCGATTGGCGAATATGTCCTAACTGGAGGAGAGATACCGGCAATGGTTTTAATCGACAGTATCAGCCGCTTATTGCCAGGTGTTCTTGGAACTACCGAATCGCTTAATGCCGAATCATTTACCGATGGCCAATTATTGGAATATCCTCAATATACTAGGCCAGACGACTATGACAACCTGACGGTGCCAGAGATCCTAAAATCAGGTAATCATGCAGAAATTGAGACTTGGAGAAAAGCCCAATCGATTGCAAAAAGCCAAATTTACAAAAAAAGAAATTGATGGTTTATCATTAATTATTTTGATATTATGTTAATAAGAAAAGGAGAAAAATGGCAAAATTTAAGGTCAATCAAGAAGTGTGTATTGGTTGTGGAACTTGCGTGAGCTTATGTCCAGATTGTTTTGAACTGAATGATGAAGGTAAGTCGCATGTTATTTTAGAAGAATGTGATTGTGACTCCGCTGAAATTGTAAATGACTGTCCGGTTCGAGCTATAACTGTAGAATAAAATGGATGATTTTGACGAAAAGACGGGCTCTAATGATAAGATTTGGAAAATAATCACTGCTTTGGCTGTCGTTCTTTTTGTCGTTGCAATAGTCTTTGTCATTATCTTTGGTCTTCGGGTTCAAAGTAATAATAAGATAAAAGACCAAGAAATCTCCGCCAATCTTAAAGCTCAGGAAAAGGTCTTAAGAAATGAATTTCTGCAAGAAACAGAGTCAGATGATATTCAATATACAACCTCTCCTTACTTTGGCAGTCTAAAATTTAGTTATCCAAAAATTTGGTCAACAAATATTGCGATCAATGAAGGCTCAGGAGAAGAATTCATCTTTATGGCTGACCCCAACTTGATCGAAATAAATGAAAAAGCTGCCTATACCCCAACTGCGCTTAAAGTAACCATCAATAAAGACCGTTATGAGACCGTTTTGAAAAAGCTTGAGGACAAAAATAAAAGCGCCAAAGCGCCGTATAAGTGGACTGAAGCCGATACAGTTGTTTCAGAAATAAAAGGAAAGGTTTTCTCTGGATTGTACAGCAAGGAGAACCCAAACCGCTATATTATGGTTTTGGTTCCGTATCGAGACAAGACCTTGATCATTAGCACTGATGGTAGCACCACCGAGGATACCTATAAGAGCCAATTTGAAAAGACCTTAAGCTCATTTGAACTCAGAAAATAAATATTATATAATAGAGCACTCATAAACTCCGAGATTTTAAGATGGAGCAAAACATTTTTAAATTAAAAAGTAACTTTGAACCACAAGGCGATCAGGGCCAAGCGATCGCTAAACTTAATCGTGGTTTAGAAAATAACTTCAGATATCAGACTCTCCTGGGGGTGACTGGTTCTGGGAAGACCTTTACTATGGCCAAGGTTGTCGAAAAAATACAGAAGCCAACCCTGATTATTTCTCATAATAAAACCTTAGCCGCCCAGCTTTATAGTGAATTTAAAGAATTTTTCCCAAACAACGCTGTTCATTACTTTGTCAGCTATTATGACTACTACCAACCGGAAGCATATATACCAAGGACAGACACCTACATTGAAAAAGACGCTTCCATCAATGAAGAAATTGATCGTCTCCGGAATGCTGCCACGAGTGCCCTATTATCAAGGCAAGACACTCTGATTGTCGCGAGTGTTTCTTGTATCTATGGCTTGGGGGATCCAGAAGATTACAATACTTTAGCTTTGTCTTTAGAGCTAGGAGAAGAACGGAGTCGAGATAAGATCATTAGAAGACTAATTGACATCCAATATAACCGGAATGATAAGGTTTTTGAGCGAAGTAACTTTAGGGTTAGGGGTGAGACAATTGATATTTGGCCAAGTTATGAAGAAGAAGGCATTAGATTGGAATTAGATAGTAATAATAGAATTTGTGTTATAAAAAAATTTAACCCCTTAACCGGAGAATTTTTGTCGAAGCTGAATTCGGTGACAATTTTTCCAGCCAAACATTTCGTAACGACGAAAGAGCGGATTAAAGAAGCGACCATAAAAATTAAGAGTGAACTGGAAGAGAGAATAACCGACTTAAAGAATGACAGTAAATTGCTCGAAGCCGAACGGCTGTCGCAAAGAACCAACTATGATATGGAAATGCTCGAGGAGGTCGGATACTGCTCAGGGATAGAAAACTATTCTCGTCACCTGACAAATCGTCCACCAGGCGTCCAGCCAGCCACCCTGATTGATTATTTCCCAGAGGATTACCTTCTCATGGTTGACGAATCTCATATGACCATACCTCAAATCAGGGGGATGTTTCACGGGGATTATTCGCGGAAGAAAACCTTGATCGACTTTGGCTTTAGACTGCCGAGCGCCTTTGATAATAGACCACTGAAATTTCATGAATTTGAGGATCATATTAAAAATGCTATTTTCGTTTCGGCAACGCCAGGTAGCTATGAGATTGAGAAAAGCACCGATGGGCAAGTACTAACCGCTGAGGAGTACTACCTGGCAGTTAAAAAAGGGAGAGACTTTGCCAAAATTAGTGAACAGGTCATTAGGCCAACCGGGTTATTAGATCCAATGATTGAGGTTAGAAAAACGGCTAATCAAATAGATGATCTAATCGCCGAGATTAGAAGAGTCATCAAAACCAAGCAAAGGGTTTTGATTACGACCCTAACTAAAAAAATGGCAGAGGAACTGGCACAGTATTTGGCGGAGATGAATATTAGGGTCAAATATTTGCATTCTGAAATTCATACTTTAGATCGGCCCGAAATCATCCGAGAACTAAGATTGGGTATCTATGATGTTTTAGTAGGAATCAACCTGCTGAGAGAAGGCATCGATCTGCCCGAGGTTTCTTTGGTTGCAATCTTAGATGCGGATAAAGAAGGTTTTCTAAGAAGCGAGCAAGCGTTAATTCAAACTATAGGCCGAGCGGCTCGTCACAGTCAAGGGCGAGTTATCATGTACGCTGACCAAAGAACTGGATCAATGGAAAGAGCAATCTTTGAAACAAATAGACGCCGAGAAATTCAAGAAAAATATAACCAGCTAAACAATATAACGCCGATAACAATCAAGAAAAAAATTGCGGACTCAATGGCTTCTCCTAAAAAAGGTGAAAATAATGATGGTAAGTTCGAGATTTCTGGAATACCAAGAGATGAACTTGAAAGATTAATTAGAGATCTTGAAAAAAAGATGAATCTGGCCGCTAAAAATTTGGAGTTTGAAAAAGCCTCGGAATTCCGCGATCAAATAAGGTTGATCCGAACTGAATTAGAAAAAAACGATTTTAAGAAGAAAATTAAAAAACTTAGTTAGATTAGTTATAGTTGTCCTGCCGATCAGGACATAGCCCTAATCGGCAGGTTTTGGTTTGAGTTTTTTTACAGCAGGAACTTTGATCGTGGTAACGTAATTGTTGCCTTCTTTTTTCAGATTAATTGTGCCACCGATGCGGGCCAGAAGTTTTTTGGCGATCATTAAACCCCGACCGTGACAACGAAGCTCGTCTCCGGGCTTGTCTTCTTCTTTGACGCAATCTAGGCCATTGCCATTAGGTGAGTCTGGGTTGATAATTTGTACCGTTAACCCCGCATCATCTCTAACAATAGTGGCTGAAACATCACAGCCGCCATAGAGAAGGCCATTACTGACCGCCTCACTAACAGGGACGGTTACGCAAAGCACGTCTTTTGGATTAATGATACTTAGGGCCTCTTCTGCCGCCGCATCTCTTATAATGGCCATTGGACTTTGACCGGTTTCGTTTTCTTCTGAGTGTAAATCTAGCTTATAACGACGGGTGATAATCACGAGAATCGCTCCTCAGTAAACTGATTTTTAATGTTCAAACCTATCCCTATTGTCTCCCATGGAATGAAATTGTCAAATCAAAATGCTTGAAATGTGGCTAAAAAAAGAGTACAATTTTAAAGTTTCTGACGCTAATTGAGGGGATTAAATGCATAACAATATTGTTATTACTGGCGCACGTGAGCATAATTTAAAAAATATAAATGTGGCTATTCCACGTGATAAGCTGGTCGTAATTACTGGCTTGTCAGGATCTGGCAAATCATCTTTAGCCTTTGATACAATCTATGCCGAAGGTCAAAGACGGTATGTCGAGAGTCTCTCAAGTTATGCGCGTCAATTTTTAGGCTTAATGGAAAAGCCTGATGTTGATCAAATCGAAGGTCTTTCGCCAGCAATTTCGATTGATCAGAAATCAACGACTAAAAATCCTCGTTCAACTGTTGGCACTGTCACTGAAATATATGATTATTTGAGGTTGCTCTATGCCCGAATTGGTATCCCACATTGCCCAATTTGTGGTCGCGAAATTACCAAACAAACAGTTTCACAAATAGTTGAGCAAATATTATCAAAAGACTCGGGAACCAAATTTATGATACTGGCTCCAATCATTAAGGATAAAAAGGGTGTACATAAATATGTATTTGAAGGTCTAAAAAAGGCTGGCTATGCTCGCGTCAGAGTGGATAATAAAATATTCGATATTGATGAAGAGATAACCTTAGATAAAAATAAAAAGCACACCATAGATGCGGTCATTGATCGCTTAATTGTGGGTAGTGAAATTGGCAAACGATTAATTGAATCAGTCGAGGCGGCCCTCAATCTGGGTGAAGGAGTGATGATTTATTTTGACAATGATAGTCAAGAAGAGGAAGTCTATTCCCAAAACTTTGCTTGTCCTAACTGCCATATTAGCTTGCCCGAGATTTCTCCAAGGAGTTTTTCATTTAATAGTCCTCATGGTGCCTGTCCAGTCTGCACTGGCCTTGGTTCTAGGCTTGAGATAGACCCAGAACTGGTCGTCCCTAATAAAAAACTGACTATTGCCGAAGGAGCGATTCGGTATTGGAATCGAACAACGGACAAATTAAATTGGTATACCCGCCTTTTGAAAACAGTCGGCGAGAAATACGACTTTACGGTTGATCAGCCGATCAGTACCATTACGGAAAAATCATTGAATATTATTATGTATGGTAGTGGAGATGAGCTTTTTAACTTTCAGCTTGGTTCAAGATCTTATGAAGCGACCTATGAAGGCGTTGTGGCCAATCTAGAAAGAAGATATCTAGAAACAGATTCAGATTATATCCGGAACGAAATTAGAAAATACATGGGCGAGAAAATCTGCCCAAAATGCCAAGGAAAAAGGTTGAAGCCCGAATTTTTGGCCGTTACAATTGTCGGCCGGTCGATTGTTGATTTGACAAATTATCCAATCAATGAGGCTTTTGATTATTTCAATAAGTTAGAGTTGAGTAGTCGAGACAATAACATCGCAAAGCAGATTTTGAAGGAGATTAAAGCTCGTCTACGTTTCTTAATAAATGTTGGCCTAGATTATCTAACGCTAGATCGGAGTGCCAGTACCCTCTCTGGTGGTGAAGCTCAGAGAATCAGACTAGCCACCCAGATTGGATCTTCATTGATGGGGGTAATTTATATCTTAGATGAGCCTTCAATCGGTTTGCATCAGCGCGATAATTATCGCCTGATTGATACTCTGAAGAATTTAAGAGATTTGGGAAATACAGTCATAGTTGTTGAACATGATAAAGACACGATGGAAGAAGCCGATTGGTTGATCGATGTTGGCCCAGGCGCGGGCGAAAAAGGCGGAGAGGTCATTGCGGCTGGGACACCAGATGAAGTAAAAAGGAATCCAAATTCACTTACGGGTCAATACCTAAAGGGAGAGAAAAAGATCTTCTGTCCCACGAGTCGGAGAAAGGGAAACGGGAACGAAATAGTTGTGATTGAAGCAGAAGAGAATAATCTTAAAAAAATAAATGTCCCAATCCCTCTCGGAAAACTGGTCTTAGTGACCGGGGTCTCTGGCTCAGGTAAGTCCAGCCTAGTAAACGATGTTTTGGCTAAAAAGCTGGCTCAGATCTTTCATCGAGCCCAAGAGCCAGCAGGGAAACATAAAGAGATTATTGGCTTAAAAAATCTAGATAAAGTTATTAATATCGATCAGTCACCAATTGGCCGAACCCCACGATCTAATCCGGCCACTTATACTAAGGCCTTTGATGACATTAGAGAATTATTTTCGAATGTTCCTGAAGCCAAGATTAGAGGATACAAAAAGGGCAGGTTTAGCTTCAATGCAAAGGGGGGCGGGCGTTGTGAAGTCTGCCGAGGTGAGGGGATATTAAAAATTGAAATGCATTTCTTGCCTGATGTCTATATCACCTGCGAAGAATGTGGCGGGAAGAGATATAACAAAGAAGCCTTAGAGATACACTATAAGGCGAAAAATATCTCTGATGTTTTGAATATGACGGTTGGGGAAGGGTATGAATTTTTTCACAATATTCCTCAAATAAAACGAAAACTAGAAACCCTGGTCGAGGTTGGCTTGGGCTATATTCGGCTCGGTCAACCAGCCACCACTTTATCTGGTGGCGAAGCTCAAAGAGTTAAACTAGCCTCTGAATTAGCCAGACGTTCTACAGGGAAGACCCTTTATATTTTAGATGAGCCAACGACGGGACTCCACTTTGATGACGTCAATCGCTTAATGCATGTCTTGAATAAGCTTGTTGATATCGGCAATACCGTTTTAGTGATCGAGCACAATCTAGAAGTTATTAAATGTGCCGATTGGATTATCGATCTAGGGCCAGAAGGTGGAAACAAGGGGGGTGAGATTCTGGCGCAGGGAACACCAGAACAATTAGTTAAAGAAAAAAAATCATATACTGGGCAATATCTGTCTAAAGTTTTAGCCTAAGACTATGGATCCATTGAACAAAAATATTGTTCAAAAGATAAAGAATCTCCCTCAGACACCTGGAGTCTACATCTTTCGTAATGAGAAAAGAAAGGTTATTTATGTTGGCAAGGCGATCAAGCTGAAGACTAGGGTTGGGAGCTATTTCCAAAATAAAAACCATGACATCAAAACTCAAAAATTGATAGAAAAAATTGCTGATTTAGAATATCTCAATTGTGCTTCCGAGATCGAGGCGCTAGTCGTAGAATCAGAGCTGATCAAACGCTATAAGCCTAGATATAATATCATCTGGAAAGATGATAAAAATTATTCATATATTAAAATTACGGGTGAGGCTTATCCGAGGGTTTTTGTGGTTAGAGATACCTCTGATGCCGAGAGTCAATATATCGGACCTTTTGTCGATGCGGTTGCTCTAAAAAATTCTCTCAAGCATATCCGTAAAATATTTCCTTTTTGTACTTGTTATAAGCCGAAGGACCAGGTTTGCCTATATTATCATCTAAAACTTTGTCTTGGACACGGGGAGGAAGCGAAGAAAAAAGAATATGGGAAGAACATAAAAGCGCTCTCTCGATTTTTTTCTGGGGACACCGCTAAAATTATTGCTGATTTAAAAAAAGAGATGAAGCTATCGGCCCAAAACCAAGACTTTGAGGCTGCTGCTAGAGCGAGGGATCGATTATTAAATTTAGAAAACCTCAAATATGTTCCGATAGAGAGCCAGAATCACGATCAAATGCACGATCAAGCCTTAATTGACCTACAAATTATGACCGGCTTGGATAAAATGCCGAAGCGGATCGAATGTTTCGATATTTCGCATATCTCGGGGCATTTACCGGTTGGCTCAATGGTCGTTTTTACCAATGGTTTGCCAGATAAAAATAGCTATCGGAGATTTAAGATAAAAGGGGTTAAGCAGATTGATGATTTTGCGATGTTGAATGAAGCGGTTGGAAGAAGATTGAAAAATCTTGATCGTAAAAAGGACAAGTCGTTTGAGCTAAATCCAGATTTAATTATCATAGATGGCGGGAAAGGTCAACTTTCAACGATTATGAAATCATACCAGAGCCAATACCCATCAATTTGTTTTCTCTCAATCGCGAAAAAAAATGAGGAGCTCTATCTCTCTAGAAATAACCGGATCGAGAAACTCCCCTTGATTGAAAATTCTCAAACAATGTTTCTCTTGCAGAGAATTAGAGATGAAGCCCATAGATTTGCCATTACCTACCATCGCCACCTCCGGAAAAATGAAATAACAACCTCGGCCCTTGATTTAATTCCAGGAGTCGGTCCAAAAACAAAACGAGCGCTTCTCAAAAAGTTTGGTACAATTGAGGGAATCAAAAGCGCTGACCTTTCGGAAATAGCGATATTGGTCGGCCTAAAAAAGGGGGAAAGGATCAAGGAAAATTTATGAAAAAAGTTGTGGCAATAGGTGGCGGCTCCGGACTGTCAACCATCTTGAGAGCGATCCGTGACTACCCGATAGAGATTACGGCCATCGTCACGATGACTGATGATGGTCAGAGTACTGGTCGTTTGCGTAAAGACTTTAATCTCTTACCACCTGGCGATATTAGAAAGTGCATTGCGGCATTGTCAGATAATGAGGATATCCTTCTTGACCTTTGGCAATACCGGTTCAAAAAAGGGGTCGGTTTGAAAGGGCACTCTTTGGGAAATCTTATCATCAGTGCGGCTCAGGATTTGTATAACGGCAGCTTTGAAAAGGCCATAGAAGGGATGTGTGATCTTTTCTCGACTCGAGGCAAGGTTCTCCCCTCTACGCTTGAAGATGTCAACCTCTTAGCTACTTTTAGGGATGGAAAGAAAATAAAAGGGGAATCTAAAATAAGAAAATATGGCTATAAGGAACAAATAGAGCGACTTTATATTGACGGAAAGGTAAAAGCCAATCCAAAAGCTCTTATTGCCATAGAAAAAGCAGATTATATCTTGATTGGACCCGGAAGTCTTTACACGAGTATTATTCCCAACTTTTTATTACCAGAGATTGTCAGAGCCTACAGTCTTTCGAAAGCAAAAAAATATTATATCTGCAATGTTTCAACTGAGAGAGGCGAGACAGAAGGTTATACTAGTCTTGACCACATTAGAGCTTTGGAGCAATACCAAATATTTGTCGATCTAGTTTTGGTTAACAGCAAAAAATTTAGAAAAGGCTCGGGAGATGGCTATGTCATCCCAGTCTCCTTGGGGGCAAAAACTAGAGACTTATATCATATTTCGGAAAACGATTTAGTCAGCCAGGCTAATCCTCTTTATCATGACGTCGATAAACTTGGTCAAGTGATTTGGCAGTTAATCATTAAGAGATAGTTAGCTTTTCTTTTTGTTCGTTTTGTAGTAAAATAAGCGGGCAAAAGAAAGGGAAAAATGCGAACGATTGTAACTATAGTTTTACTCGTGGCCGCCTTCTTGCTAATCGCCGCGGTTTTGTTGCAGCAGAAGGGAAGCGGTCTCTCAGGTATATTTGGAGGAGATAGTGCTTCATATCTGACAAAAAGAGGAGCTGAAAAGTTTCTAACAATTTTTACGGTTTTGTCAGCGGCTATTTTTATAGCCTCAGCTCTATCGTTATTAATTATTAAATAATGAAAACTCGCAGAGTTGGTATTAAGCTTCGCTTGGTGCTGAAAAAATTCTATCTAGACCTCAAGCAAACCCATTTAAAAGATTTACGTAATGGTTTTTTTCATTACCTGAAGAAACTTCCAGATATTATCCATTTAAAGAATATGATCTTAGTGATTATTATTCTCTCAGGGGTAACTTTGATAATGTTTTTTCAAAGATTCTCGGCCCTTGGACAATATTTTGAAGTGAGAACGCCGAGTTATGGTGGCACCTATACAGAAGGCGTTATCGGCCAAATTGATAAAATAAATCCACTTTTTATTAATAGTGAAGCTGAGGCATCAGCGAACAAATTGGTCTTTTCAGGCCTAGTAAAAGTAATGCCAAATGACGTCATAACGCCTGATTTAGCGGAGAGTTGGACTGTTCAGGAAGAAGGTAAAGTCTATACTTTTAAGTTAAGGAAAAACCTTAAATGGCATGATAACAAAGAAGTCACCGCTGACGATATTCTCTTTACCATAGATTTAATCCAAAATCCTGATACCAGAACTAGTCTAAACGCCGTGTGGCAAAATGTTGAAGTGGTTAAAAATAATAAATATGAAGTAAAATTCACTTTGCCAAATAATTATAGTGATTTTTTAAGAGTGGCAGCACAGCCGATCTTGCCGCAACATTTATTAAAAGACACCGATCCGAGCAGTATCAAGGTGGCTGAGTTTAATACAAAGCCGATTGGCTCAGGCCCTTACAAATTTACTCGTTTTGACCAAACGGGAGAGGAAACGATCGCAATCTTTGATGCAAATGGGAATTACTATCCTCACAAACCATATATCAATAAAGTACGCCTGAGATTGTACGAAAATTTTTCCGATCTATATTCTGCCGTCCTTCGAAAACAAGTTAATGGCATCAGCCAGATCCCATATAACAAAATTGATGCGATGAAGAATATAGGTTCACTCAACGCTTATAATCAATATTTGCCTCGATATAAGGTCTTGCTTTTTAATTTAAAGAACGAACTCTTGGCGAATGCGGAAATCCGACAAGCGCTTTCAAAAGCGATTAATAGAAGCGAGATAATCGCGAAAGGGTTAGACGACAAAGCTATGCCAGTTTACGCCCCAATTCTTCCTGGCAAAGAAGGCTATGATAAAAAGTTAAACACCAATCTTTTTGATGTCAACAAAGCCAACGAAGAACTTGATAAAGCCGGTTGGATCAAGGGAAAGAACGGAATTAGAGAAAAAGACGGGAAAAAATTATCTTTCAAATTGGTGGTCAATGATGACGATGAAGGTAAAAAGGTTGGTGAAATCATAAAAACCGAATTTGAGAAAATAGGAGTAGACACAAATTTAATTGTATCAGACAAAGATCTCTTCCAGGCAGATTATATTAGACCAAGAAACTTTGATCTGGTTATCGTTGGTCAAAACGTTGGCACCACGACTGATTTATACAGCTTCTGGCATTCGTCTCAAGTAAACGACCCAGGGCTCAACTTGAGTGGCTTAAAAGATCGAAAGATTGATAAGCTTATTGAACTTGGGAGAAAGAGTAACGATAAAAAATATCGGGATGACAAATATCGACAAGCTCAGGAAGCGATCATGTCAGTGTCACCAGCGGTCTACCTTTATGACCCAATCTACTCTTTTGCGGTCACAAAAAATATTAAAGGGTTTGACCAAGGCAAAATTACGACCCCAGTTGATCATTTGAATGATATTTCGAACTGGTATGTCTACGACAAAGTTAAAAATTAATCTTTAATTTGATAGGTAAGAAAAAACTCCATAACTATGGAGTTTTTTGGTGCCCGAGGCGGGACTCGAACCCGCAAGATGTCACCACCAACGGATTTTAAGTCCGTCGCGTATACCAATTCCGCCACCCGGGCATTAGATTTAAGCAAAACCAAACGAATCAGGAAGCCCCATCAATCTGGAGGCCTCGCCCGGAATTGAACCGGGGTGAACGGTTTTGCAGACCGCTGCGTAAACCACTCCGCCACGAGGCCATTTATATGGAGCGAGAGACGGGGCTCGAACCCGCGACCTCAACCTTGGCAAGGTTGCGCTCTACCAGCTAAGCTACTCTCGCAAACACACGTGGACTAGATTACGTCGAGATTGATTTATGGTGGCGCAGGCCGGGTTCGAACCGGCGACACAAGGATTTTCAGTCCTCTGCTCTACCAACTGAGCTACCGCGCCTTATTTTCTTTTTCTTCTTACTAAGATTCTTCTGGCGATAAATAACGTCCAGATCAATCTTGGTAAAATGGTGGGCGATGGGGGATTCGAACCCGCGACCTCCTCGGTGTAAACGAGATGCTCTAACCAGCTGAGCTAATCGCCCCGATATCAATGTTCAATTGACTCGTATCCCTTAACTTTGGTGCGGACGAGAGGACTTGAACCTCCAAGACCTTTCGGTCACTAGCACCTCATGCTAGCGCGTATACCAATTCCGCCACGTCCGCTTGGTATAAAAAAAGCGTGCCAAGCGCTCAAATATTATAGAATTATAAGAGGGATAAGTCAATCTCAAATCTCTATCAAAAATTATATAAAAGTTGTATAATGATCAAGCAATGCCAAATGAAGAAAACAAAGAGACGCTAGGTGTAAATCTATCAAATGATTTTCAGCAAGAGCTTAAAAACAAGAAGCGGAAAGTCAATTGGCTTGGTGTAGTTAGTGCAACTTCTCTGGCCGTAATCGTCATTGTGGTTCTGGGCCTTGGATCTTATGAAATCTTTTTTAAGAAAGAATCAATCAAGCAGGATGCCGACACAAAGATAGAATCAAAACCAGTCGCAACCGATGAAAAAGCGAGTAGTGAGCCTGAGACAGAGGAGAAAACGACTGCGACCACTCCAGCGCCAACCCCAGCTCCAGCTCCGACCGCTCCATCAACGACACAAGAATATGTTATTGCTGATGGTGATAACCTTGGTGCAATTGCGGTCAAATTTGAGACTACCGTCGAAAAGTTGAAAGCGGCAAATAATATTCAAGATGAAACATTGCTACAAATAGGACAAAAGATTAAAATAGTTAAGTAAGAAAGGAGAACATATGTTTATGTGGATTATTTTAGGGATTATCGTGCTAGTCGCGGTTTTTGTGATTATTACTTATAACGGACTGATCAAGCTGAAAAATAGAGTTCAAGAGGCCGATAGTGATATTGACGTACAATTGAAAAGACGTTACGAATTGATCCCGAATTTGATTGAGACAGTCAAAGGCTATGCTAAGCATGAGAAAGAATTATTTGAAAAAGTCACTAAAGAACGATCTAGTCTTGTCACGGGTTCTACTGCTGAAAAGGTCGAGGCGAGCAACGCTTTAACCGACACCCTTAAGTCTATCTTTGCTGTAGCAGAAAACTATCCAGAGCTGAAAGCAAATCAGAACTTTTTACAGCTGCAAACCGATCTAACAGATACTCAAGATAAGATTATGGCGGCTCAGAGATTCTACAATGGAAACGTTCGTGACTTTAACACAAAACTTCAAGTTTTCCCAACAAATCTTTATGCAAAGATGCTAGGTTTTAGCGAATTTGGCTTTATTGAAGCTGGAGAAACTGAGAAAAAGAACGTCGAAGTAAAGTTCTAATTTATCATGGCAACGGCCTATACTTACGCAAACTCTAATAAAAGAAAGACATGGTTTTGGCTAATTGGCTTTGTCCTTTTTGTGATCGTTGTCGGGTACATCTTTAGTCGAGCCCTAGATATGCCGTGGATATTGCCTTTGGCGGTCACAATTGCAATCATTCAGTCGGGGCTTTCATACTGGAGCAGCGATAAAATTGTCCTATCAATCTCTAGGGCAAAAGAAATAGATAAAACCACAAACCAAACTCTATTTCGTTTAGTTGAAAATCTGTCCATCGCTTCTGGCTTACCGATGCCCAAAATATATATCATTGATGATAGTGCTCCAAATGCCTTTGCGACAGGGAGAGATCCAAAGCATGCGGTTATTTGTGTTACAACCGGCCTATTGAACAAGCTTGATAAACAAGAGCTTGAAGGGGTCTTGGCTCATGAGTTTTCTCATATTGGAAATTATGACATTAGGCTCCAAACGATTATTGTTATTTTGGTTGGGTTAATCGCTCTCTTGGCGGATTGGTTTGTTTATTTGCGGTTTTTTGGCGGTGACGATGACAACGGAAATTGGGTATTTGTTTTAATTGGCTTTGCTCTCGCTTTGCTCTCTCCTTTGGTAGCATCTTTGATTCAACTTGCCATTTCTAGGAAAAGAGAGTTTCTGGCTGATGCGGATGGGGCTTTGCTCACTAGGAACCCTGACGGTTTGGCAAGAGCCTTGGAAGACATCTCAAAAGATAAAGAGCCGCTCGAGGTCGCGAATAAAGCCACGGCTCATTTATATATCACAAATCCACTCAAAGATCAGACCGATTCTAAAAAAAGTCGGTTTTCTGGGCTTTTTGATACTCATCCACCAATTGAGGAGCGAGTGAAAGCCTTGCGTGACATGGCCTTATAACGTTTTTTAAATAAAAGGGGTAAAATGGAAGAAACTAAAGAAAAAGTGAATTTAAGAAGATTAGTCATCACGATTGTTTTGGTCTTGATAACCGCGATCGTGGTCGGTGGTTTGGTTTGGTTTTTGATGGATAGGCAAGCAAAGCAAACGCAGTCAGATAATGAAAAGTCACTTAAAGAGTTAGAAAACACTATCGGAAAGACAAAGACACAAGAAAATGAACCCGAAACGGTGGTTACGGATGAGTTTGCATCTTGGAAAACTTTCTATGGACCTGGCTTCACCATAAAATATCCGGGGGAGTGGAAAATTGAAGAAAACTCAACGAATACCAACTTAGTATTCGCAAAAACAAACGTAGTTTTTACTAATATACCAAAAAATTATTCCATATCATTAAATTATGGAGAATTATATGGACGTGGTGGGTCATGTGTTATGCGAAACATAAATTATGAAGCTAAAGAAGTTGTAAATAAAATCGTATTAGAACCAAAGGGTGACATTTCAACTGTTTCCTTACCTGACGGCGAGATGTGTGGTGGCCAAGTCCTAAAAGGATTTGTTATTTCTACAAACTGGTTTAATTACAGCAATAAAGAATTATTTGGCTATTCATATGGCGCGAGTAGTGATAAATCGCTCTCAGACGAAGCAAATGTATATTTTAAAAAAATAATCGAAACTTTGTCTAAATCTTCGTGAAGGAATAAAGAAAAAAGGCCTGATCTGGGGCCTTTTTTGATATAATACATTCATGGATAAGCCAAGACAAAAAAAATTAGAAAAAAGAGCGATTCAACTCCGAGGTTTAATTAATAAATATTCATACGAATACCACGTTATGGATCAGCCGTCTGTATCGGATGACATTTATGATTCTTTGAATAATGAGCTTAAAGAGATCGAAGCAATTTTTCCACAACTGATCACGACTGATTCGCCAACCCAAAGAGTTGGAGGTAGGGCCTTAGAAAAATTTGAAAAGGTTGAGCATAGCAATCCAATGCTTTCGCTGAATGATGTTTTTAGCTTTGAAAAAATCAAGGAATGGGAAAAACGAATTATCAAAATATCTGGAGAAAATAAACTAGATTATTTTTGTGAACTCAAAATAGATGGTTTATCGGTTATGTTGACCTATGAAAATGGTTATTTGGCCAAGGGGGCGACTCGGGGAGATGGCAAAATTGGGGAAGATGTGACTCAAAACCTCAAAACTATTTCCTCTATCCCTCTTAAGCTAATAGGTGAAAACAATAACAGAATCGATGTCCGTGGTGAGATTTATATGTCAAAAAAAGCCTTCGAAACAATAAATCAAAACCAAATTAAAAAAGGGCTACCAAGCTATGCTAATCCTCGAAATCTAGCGGCTGGAAGTATTAGACAGCTTGATCCAAAAATCACTGCCGAAAGAAAATTAGAATCATATGTTTACGATATCTACAATGACCCAATCATAAAAACTCACCAAGAAAAACATGAAAAATTGGTAAAATGGGGCTTTAGAACAAGCCAGTATGTCAAGTATTGTCAAGATATTGAGGCGGTTATTGAATACTGCAAAGAATGGGATACCAAACGAAATAACTTAGACTTTCAGGTTGATGGCATGGTTATTATTGTGAACAATAATCAGATTTTTGAAAAACTTGGATTTGTCGGGAAGGCTCCTCGGGGTGCAGTTGCTTATAAATTTTCTGCCGAAAAAGTGACAACTATAATTGAAGACATCCGAGTCAATGTTGGGAGAACGGGGGCAGTAACCCCTTATGCGGTCATGAACCCTGTCAAAATAGCTGGATCAACTGTTTCAAGGGCGACGCTTCACAATGAGGACGAAATCAGAAAAAAAGACATTCGAATTGGCGATACCGTTGTAATTCAAAAAGCCGGGGACATTATCCCTGAGGTAATTGAAGTAGTCGTTGGCCTGAGAACCGGCAACGAAAAAGAGTTTGTCATGCCGACCGTTTGCCCAGTTTGCGGTAGCAAAATAATTAAACCGACAGGAGAGGCAGTCAGACGATGTCTCAATAAAAATTGCTTTGCTATCGAAAAAGAGCAATTAATCCATTTTGCTTCAAAAGATGCTTTTGATATCGACGGCTTGGGCGAAAAGATTGTTGAACAACTTTTGAATGAAGGCTTGATCAGTGATATCGCAGACTTTTTCGCATTAGAAGCAGGAGACCTAGCAACTCTTGATCGATTTGCAGAAAAAAGGGCAGATAATCTCATTAAGGCCATCCAGAAAAAAAAGAAAGTCACCTTCAACCGCTTTCTATATGCTCTTGGAATACGCCATGTCGGCAGTATCACGGCAACTCGATTAGCCACTGAATTCAATAATCTAGATCGGTTAAAGGAGGCTTCCCTTGAAGATTTATTGGTTATCGATGATATTGGGGAAGTGGTCGCAAGGAGTCTTTACCATTGGTTTAGAGATCATCGGAATATTCGCTTGTTAGAAAAATTGTCTTTGCTTGGAGTCGGTTATGAAAAGATTAGAAAATCTAATAAATTAGAAGGCTTAACTTTTGTTATCACGGGCTCTTTGGTGAGAATGAGTCGAGAAGAGACCGAAGAGAGAATCCGTTTTCTTGGTGGAAAAGCAGCTGGATCGGTTTCAAAAGAGACAAATTATTTGATTCTAGGAAACGGGCCAGGATCAAAACTGGCCAAGGCAGAGAAGCTAGGCATAAAAATTATTTCAGAGGATGATCTCTTTAAGATGTTCTAATTCTTGGCTAAAACAAGCTTAAATGATATACTAATGACGTTTATGAGAAAAATTACCAAAGAGCAGGTGGAAGATCTAGCAAAATTAGCTCGTCTTGGGCTAACAGATGCAGAGAAAACTTCATTGGCAAGAGAAATGACGGTGATTTTGGAGTATTCAATGTTACTCGACGAGGTTGACACAAAGGGGGTGCAACCAACAAGCCAAACCACGGAACTTAAAAATATTTTTCGTAAAGATTGTAAAGTTATTTCAGATATTGATATCAATGAAAAGTTACAAAATGCCCCTGTCAAAGAAAAAAGCTTTATCAAAGTAAAAAAAGTATTAGAGTAAGATAAGATGGCTAACCGAACAATCATCGAACTGAATAATAAGATTGAACAAAAGACGATAACTCCTTCTCAAATATTGCAGGAGTGTTCTCAAGAGATCGATAGAGCGGAGGATGAACTAAACGCTTTTGTGACAGTCTTGCCGAAAGAAAGCTTAGAAGCGGCTAAAAAATCTGGAAAAAGAGCAGAATTAGGCAAAAGGCTGAGCAAGCTCGACGGCATACCCGTAGGGATAAAGGATGTCTTTTGTACTAAAGGAATCAGAACAACCGCCTCCAGTAAAATGCTAGACGACTTTATTCCTATCTATGACGCGACAGTCGTCAAAAAAATAACCGACGCTGGAGCGGTCATGATCGGAAAAAATAATTGTGATGCCTGGGCACACGGAGCTTCAACAGAAAATTCTGACTATGGAGTAACGAAAAACCCTTGGGATTTAAGCCGAGTCCCGGGAGGCTCTTCAGGCGGTTCAGCGGCGGCAGTCGCAGCCGGAGAATGTCTTTTTTCGATTGGGAGCGATACTGGCGGATCGATCCGACAGCCAGCTGGATTCTGTGGCGTCGTTGGTTTAAAACCAACCTATGGTCGGGTCTCAAGATACGGCCTAATTGCGATGGGATCATCCTTAGATTGCGTTGGACCAATTGCCATGACGACAGAAGATGTTGCCTTGATCTTAGAAGTAATCGCCGGTCATGATGAAAAGGATGCAACCAGTCTTAATCTCCCAGTTCCAAAATATAGTGACAAACTCACTAAGTCGATCAAAGGCAAGAAAATTGGATGGGTCAATGAGTTCTATGAGACGGGCTTAAATGATGAGATTATAAAAGCCTTAGAGGCGGTTCGTGAAGTCTACGCCAGCTTAGGCGCGGACTTCATTGAGATTAAACTTCCCCATGCCAAATATAGCATCCCAGTTTATTATTTAATCCAACCGGCTGAAGTTAGCTCAAATCTTGGCCGATACGACGGAATAAAATATGGTCATAGTGCCGCCAAGAGTGAAAATTTAATAGATCATTATTTTAGATCTCGAGACGAAGGGCTAGGCGCTGAAGCAAAACGAAGAATTATGCTGGGCACTTTTGTTTTGTCCGCTGGCTACTATGATGCTTACTACAAGAAGGCAATGCAGGTTCGAACTTTGATCAAGCAGGACTTTGAAAAAGCATTTGAGAGTGTTGATATTATTTTAGCGCCAGTAGCACCAACAACGGCCTTTAAGATTGGGGAAAAAGTTGACAATCCTCTTCAGATGTATCTAGCGGATGTCTTTACAGCCATGGTCAATCTATCAGGTAATCCCGCCCTGTCACTACCATGCGCTTTTGATAAGCAAAAATTGCCAATCGGGATGCAACTAATAGGCAAACACTTTGAAGAAGAAACAGTCTTAAATTTTGGTCATCAATACGAAAAAGCAACCGAAAAAGTTGTTTGGCGGAATAATAAAACAGTCATTTAGGAGGAGCATGGGGAGAGCACAGAAATTAAAAGAACAAAGGAAAATTGAAAAAGCGAAAAATCTTGAACGAAAGAAAAGAAGAAAAGTCCTTTTGTTCAGAGGGATCGCGATAACGGCTGGGCTAGTCATTGTTGGCAGTCTAGGATTTTACGGTGTGGCTTTGGCCAAAAATCGCTGGTTTAGTAATAATAAAGTTTCACAAGGAGAGGATCTCAAAGTGGATAAAGTAAAAAATAGCAATAAGACCTATGCCAAAGCCCCAGAGATGAAGATTGATCCTAGTAAAAAATATATTGCTAAGATTGATACTAACAAGGGGAGCTTTGAGGCTGAATTAGACGCAAAAAATGTTCCGATTACAGTCAATAATTTTGTTTCTCTATCAAAGGATAAGTTTTATGACGGCTTATCTTTTCACCGGATCGTTAAAGATTTTATGATCCAGGGAGGGGATCCAAAAGGGGATGGCACTGGAGGGCCGGGGTATAAATTTAATGACGAACCAATCGTCGGCGATTACACCCCAGGGACTTTAGCAATGGCAAACTCTGGTCAAAATTCAAACGGTTCGCAATTTTTTGTGATGACAGGAGATTATTCGAGCGGGAAACTCCCTAAAAATTATGTTATTTTTGGTAAAGTCATTTCTGGTATGGACGTAGTCCAGAAAATTGGCGCAACTCCAACGACAAATGGTGGTCAGGGAGAGCAATCAAAACCAACCGAAGTCGTTACGATTAATAATATTACGATTGAGGAAAAATAAATGTTCCAAACGATTGTCGTCGCTTTAATCGCTTTTCTCCTAGCCTATATAATGGCCTTAGCGATTTTGCGAAACAGAAATAGAAAAATAATTAAATCTGGTCAATCAACAATAATGAATAAAAAGTTTGTTCAAGAAAAATGGTCTGAGATCGAGCAGACTTTCGGACTCGGCGGACCAAGTCATTTTAAGGCCAGCATTATGGAAGCGGACAAATTAGTTGATTATGCTCTCAAAGGTAAAGGCATCAAGGGAAATACCTTTGGTGAGAGACTAAAAAATGCCAAATCACAATTTTCTAGTTATTCTGATTATGATAATCTTTGGTTTGCCCACAAAGTCAGGAACAATATTGCTCACGAATCAACCCATGATCTGAATTCTGCCGAGGCAAAAAAGGCGATTGAATATTACAAAAAAGCCTTATTAGAAATGAAGGTACTATAAATGATTAAATACGAAACTGTCATCGGTTTAGAGATACACGCTCAACTAAAGACTGAGAGTAAGATGTTTTGTTCTTGTGATAATTATTCAGTTGACGCTAAGCCAAACGAAAATACTTGTCCAATCTGTCTTGGTATGCCCGGAACCTTGCCTGTTCCAAACAAAAAAGCAATCGAATGGGTATACTTGCTGGGGCTTGCCTTGAATGGCAAAATTGCCGAAAAGTTTAATTTTGAACGAAAAAATTACTTTTATCCAGATTTGCCGAAAGCGTATCAGATTACCTCGAGTACTAAGCCACCGGTTATTGGAGGCAGAGTAGAAATAGAAACTGAAGGGGTAATACAAAACATTAGGATAAATCATATCCATCTTGAGGAAGACGCTGGAAAACTCATTCACCCGAAGCTTGGAGAATACAGCCTGGTGGATTTAAACCGAGCCGGAACGCCTTTACTCGAAATAGTGACTGAGCCCGATATGAGAGCTCCTAGAGAGGCCAGAATCTTTATGCAAGACCTCCGCTCGATTTTACGTTATCTCAGTATCTCTGATGCTAATATGGAGCAAGGGAATCTAAGATGTGACGCCAATATATCTTTACGCCCAGTCGGCCAGAAAGAGCTTGGCACAAAAGTTGAAATAAAGAATATTAATTCTTTTAAGATGATTGAGCGAGCCATTGAGTATGAAGTCGAAAGACAAATGGAATTGCTTGGTGAGAACAAAAAAGTTGTTCAAGAAACCAGAGGCTGGGATGAGTCAAAAGGAAAAACTTTAGGTCAGAGAAGTAAGGAGGAGGCTAACGACTATCGATACTTTCCTGAGCCCGATATTCCCCCCCTTGAACCTTATTCTGGAAAAGAGATTGATTTTGACGAGATTAAAGCATGGCTCCCCGAATTACAGAAGGAGAAAAGTCAAAGATTCATCAATGAATACAACCTATCGACTCAGGATGCAGAGATATTGACCAGCGACTTGGAGTTGTCGAGATATTTCGAACAAACTTTGGAAGAACTGCCCGATATAACCAAAAACGATGAAATAAAGAAACAAAAAGCAAAAAAAGTCTCAAACTGGATTATTAGTGAGGTCTTAGCGAAATTGAATTTAGCGGGTATTTCTATTAGCGATTGTAAGGTCAACCATAAAGACTTAGCCGAACTTTTGGATAAAGCCGATCACGGTGAGATAAGTGGAAAAATTGCCAAAGAAATCTTTGCTGAAATGTTCGAGACCGGGAAGAACTCAGAACAAATCATCAAGGCCAAGGGTCTCTCCCAAATCAGCGATACTGGTGCGGTCAAGGTGATGATCACTGAGGTGATAAAAGAGAACCAAGGTCCAGTCTCTGATTTTAAAGCTGGTAAGGAAAAAGCCTTTGGCTATTTAATTGGTCAAGTGATGGCCAAATCACGGGGTCAAGCCAACCCTCAGGTCGTGAACGAAATATTAAAAGATTTATTAGATAAGGAGTAAGCATGGAGATTGTAAATGCCTTTATTCAGCCCTTTCTTTTGTTAGCTCCCAAGATTCCAATTACGATAATTAGCTTTATCATCGGTTATGTTATTATTTGGGTCTTAATATTGATTTTGAAAAAATCAATTGCTTATCTCCGACTGACAAAATCGGTCCGGGGTCTGATTGTCGGCTGTGCCAGTGCGTTTTTGTGGGCTTTTTTGATCATGCACCTTCTAGAAATATTAGGATTAAGCAGTCTCATTGTCCTTATTTCAGGGTCCGCCGTTTTTTTAGGCTTTATCCTAAATCAAGGCTTAGCTCAAACGATTAGTGACATCGCTTCTAGTATCTCTTTAGCTCAAGACAAGGATTTTAAAATTGGCTCGATCGTTTCGTTAAATGAAGGAAAAACAATTGGCGAGATAATTTCACTTGATATGAGAAAAGTTAGAATTATGGACAAAAAAGGAAAATTACATGTCGTGCCAAATTCAATGATAGATAAAGGCGAGTGGATTCTTATGGAAAAACCAGTAAAGCATGAAAGTTATAAATCAAAAAAATGATAACCTCTGGCTAGAGGTTGAGCGGGCCTATGACGAAGAGACACCGTCTGGCTATAAAATGGCCTGCATTGAAGCTGAGAAGGCGTTCAAAAATGCTTTGAAAGAAAAGGGCTATCCTTATCGTGATGTTGGACAAACTCTATCACGTTTTAGTTGGAAGTTTTCGAATCGAGAAGATCTGAAAAAGGCGATTACAAAAACCGAGCAAATAAAAGAAACCTTTGATTATCAACTTTCAAGCTTTGAGACAGAGGACATCATTGCTGCCTATAAACAATCAATAAAAGATATCGCCGAAAAAAAACCACTTTCGTGGAAGAAAAAAGCGGTTTGGTTCTACCAAGATTATTTATCTTTCAAAGCGTCGTTCATTAAAAAATTGATTATCGGCACCCTCATATTCTTTTTGATCATCAAATTTTTAGCAAAGACCTCCCTCGGGCAAAACTTAGTGGCTTTTTTGGTCTCTTTCTCGGACCTTATTTATTCGTGGTTTATGCTCTTTATAATTCTAATCATCGGAATTGGAATATTAGTGATTATAGTTTTTGCTTATCTAGAAGGTAAAAGAACCAAGATCGAAAATAATGATCAAAAAAGGACTTGAGACAACCGTCATTCCTCTATAAAATGATAGTAGTTGGGGCGATTTGATCATTAATAAAAGGCCGTTTTTTTGAGTGAGGCCTTTTTGATTTATAAGAGGGGATTTGAATACATTGGCAAAAACTAAAACAAAATTTATCCATCTGCACGTTCATACCCATTATTCTTTACTCGATGGGATGGGTAAAATTCCAGATTATTTAGATAAAGCCCAAAAATTAGGCATGGACTCCTTGGCGATTACTGACCACGGGGTGATGTACGGAGCGATAGAATTTTATAAGGAAGCAAAAAAGCGCAACATTAAGCCGATTATCGGCTGTGAATGTTATGTTGCTCCGAGAAAACTAACTGACAAAACGGCTAGAATTGATACTAAGCCGTTTCATTTGATTTTGTTGGCCAAGGATTTTACGGGCTATCAAAATTTGATGCAATTAGTCACGACTGCTCATTTGGTTGGCTATTACTATAAGCCTAGGGTTGATAAAGATTTGTTGAGATTACATTCAGCTGGTTTAATCGGACTCTCAGCTTGTCTGCAAGGGGAGGTCGCTTCCCAGATTGTGAACGTTAATCGTGAAGCAGCCAAAAAGGCCGCGCTTCAATATAATGAAATATTTGGACAGGATAATTTTTATTTAGAATTACAGGATCATCCTGACCTTCCTGAACAGAAATTAGTTAATGCTGAATTGATAAAATTGTCTAAAGAGACTGGCATCCCGCTAGTCGCCACGAACGATGTTCATTATGCCAACCTTGATGACGCTGAGGCGCAAGATGTCTTGATTTGCGTCCAGACAGGCCGACTTGTCGCTGATGAAGACCGAATGCACATGACGACGGACAATAGTCTTCGTGATATCGAAAACATGGAATTAGCTTTTGGCCATGTCCCAGAGGCTCTCGAGAATACTCTTAAGATTGCGGACAAGTGTAATTTGGAGCTAAATTTAGGTGGAATATTGATTCCTGATTTTCCAGTGCCAGACGGTTACACTCTACGTTCTTACCTCGAAAAATTAGTTGATAAGGGGATCAAGGAGCGCTATGAGGTTATCTCGCCTGAGATTGATGAGCGAATAAAATATGAACTCTCGGTTATCGAGAAGATGGCTTATGAAGGGTATTTTTTGATTGTTGCTGATTACGTCAATTGGGCTAAGGACAACGGGATTGTGGTCGGTCCAGGTCGTGGCTCTGGAGCCGGCTCTATTATTGCTTATGCTTTAAAGATTGTCGACATTGATCCGATAAAATATGACCTTCTCTTTGAGCGCTTTTTGAATCCAGATCGAATCTCCATGCCCGATTTTGATATAGATTTTGCCGATGATCGAAGGCATGAAGTCATCACCTATGTCACCGGAAAATATGGCCAAGATCACGTTGCTCAAATTATAACCTTTGGTACGATGGCCGCTCGAAACGCAATTCGTGATGTTGGCAGAGTTTTGGGAATTAGCTATGGAGAGGTCGACAAAATCGCAAAGTCAGTTCCTGAGAAAATGAATCTCAAAGAAGCCCTCGTTAGCTCGTCTGAACTGGCAGCCTTTACTCGAGAAAGTGATATTTATAATAAATTGATTGGTTTAGCTACTAAGCTTGAGGGAGTGGCTCGACATTCTTCGACCCATGCTGCTGGTGTTGTTATTTCAAAAGAACCGCTGGTCGAATACGCACCACTTCAGAAAGCAACCAAGGGGGAACTAGCGATAAACACCCAATATGACATGGGGAGCTTGGAAAGTATTGGGCTTCTGAAAATGGACTTTTTGGGTCTTTCGAATCTTACCATCATTAAAAATACGATGAGAATTGTTAAAAAAGTTTATGGTGAAGAGATTGATCTTTATCATATCCCAATGGATGACAAAAAAACCTTTGACCTTCTAAGCCGAGGCGATACGACTGGAGTCTTCCAACTTGAGTCGGCCGGGATGAAGCGATATATTAAGGAGCTGAAACCAACCGTCTTTGAAGATATCATCGCGATGGTCGCACTTTACCGACCAGGCCCGATGCAGTTTATCGACGATTTTATCTCACGAAAGCATGGGCGAAAAAAACTTCATTATGATCATCCCTTGATGGAAAACGCACTTTCAAATACCTACGGGATTATTGTTTACCAAGAACAGCTCATGCAGGTCGCAAAAGATATGGCTGGTTTTTCAGGAGGGGATGCGGATACATTGAGGAAGGCAATGGGAAAGAAAATTGCTGACCTAATGAAAAAAATGAGAGAGAAGTTTATCCAAGGATCAATAAAAAACGGAGTCGAAGAAAAAACCGCTATAAAAATCTTTAATGATTTTGAAAATTTTGCTCAATATGCTTTTAATAAATCGCATGCATCTTGCTACGCCCTTATTGCTTACTGGACGGGCTACTTAAAGGCTCATTATCCGGCCTCATTTATGGCGGCCTTGTTGACGAGTGACTACGGAAACTCTGATCGAATTGCCATTGAAATAGCGGAATGCCAAAGAATGAAAATAGAGGTTTTACCACCAGATGTGAATGAATCTTTTTCTGAATTTGGAGTAGTTAAAGAGACTGGGAAAATTCGGTTTGGCTTATCGGCGGTCAAAAATGTTGGGATGGGGGTAATTGACGCCATTCTGAAAGCGAGGGGAGAAGGGGGCAAATTTAATAGTATTGAGGATTTTGCTCGTCGAGTTGGCGCTGGGGAGCTTAATAAGAAAGTTATGGAGAGCTTGATGAAGTGCGGGGCTTTTGATTCTCTCGGGGAAAGGCAAATTCTGTTGTTTAATATGGAAAAAATAATAAGTTTTGCTGGGCTAGCCCAAGGCCATGCTGCAAACGGACAAATTGATTTATTTGGCGGGAGCGGAGTCAGTCTGCCTCCATTAAAGCTTGAAAAGCCTGATCACGAATTAACAATGAGAGAGAAATTAAACTGGGAAAAAGAACTTCTGGGGATATATATCTCAGAACACCCCACCAGTGAATATGCCGATTATTTTTTGCGAGCAGGGGCAAAGCCGATTCTTGAGATTACGGAGAATCTTTCCAACCAGATGATTCTAACGGGTGGGGTTATTACTTCAATTCAAAAGATACAAACCAGGACTAAGGAAACAATGTATTTTGTGATATTTGAAGATACTACAGCCAGAATAGAGTTAATTGTTTTTCCAAAAGTGATTAAACAGTACCCGGAGATATGGGAGGTTGGTCGGTTATTATTAGTTTCGGGCAAAGTTAATACCAAAGACAGCCAAGGGAATCAAAACAATCAAATAAAAATAATTGTAGAAAAAATAAAAGAAGTGGAGGCGAACTTGGAAGAATTAGATACAAAAATAACAGACCCTTTGATTACGCAATCTGTCAAGGAGGATAAGGATGGGACGATTAGTATCTATATCCCGAGAGGCACGGCAGCTGAAGCCTTGAATGATATCAAGCGGCAATTGGCTAATAATAAAGGTGAGCATGCTGTCGTTGTCTATGTCCCAAACGGGGCGAGTGGTCCAAAAAAGGTTCGATTGCCCCATGGGATTAATTACAATGCCAAAATAGCCGAAGATATTTGCAAACGGCTTGCTCGTAATTAGTTTATTAATGTTGTTGACTGAAAAACAATATTTAGCTATAATTAGTCTCGCGTTTAAGCATTTCTTTGTTAACGCTGGTTTATATGAAAGGCGATGAGATGATCGGTAAAATAAATGATAAACAACTAAAAAACGTTCCACAACTAGCCCCCGGTGACACTGTTCGTGTTCACGCGAAAATTATTGAAGGCAGCAAAGAGCGTATCCAGATATTTGAAGGAGTCGTCTTAAGAGTCAAAGGGGATGGCATCAATACCTCATTTACGGTTAGAAAAATATCTTATGGTGTTGGGGTAGAGAGACTATTTTTATTGCACTCTCCGAAACTAGCTAAAGTTCAGGTTGTCAAAAGAGCTAAAGTCCGCCGAGCCTATTTGACCTATCTAAGAGAATTGAGAGGCAAGAGTGCTAAACTTCGGGATAAACAATTTGATGCTTTAGCGGTAAACATTAAAGAAGAAGAGCTAAAACCAGAGGACTTGGCACCACCAAAGATTGAGGAAGCAGAAGAAACTCAGAGCCAACCCAGTGAATCAATCAACATCTCGTTAGCGGAGAGTACTGAAGAAATCGCTGAGGAAGAGACAAGATTAGACGAAACCGCTGAACTGGCAGATATGGATGAGTCAGAAGCCCCTGAAGTGGAAGTCACTGAAGGCTTAGCCGAAGCACAGAAAGATATTGAAAATGCAGAAGCACTTGAGGGCAAACAAGCCGAAAAAAAAGTTGAAGAACTTACATAAACAATAAAAAGAACCGAAAGGTTCTTTTTTCTTATTCGGTCGATATCGACAGATAGTAGTATAATTTCAATATGAAGAAAATTATTCCTAGTTTGGACTATGAAAGTGAACTTTGGCAAAACGGAGAGAAGATTGTGGCCGGCATCGATGAAGTTGGACGTGGAGCTTGGGCAGGTCCAGTTGTTGCTGCGGCCGTTGTTTTTAAACCAGATCACAAACAAATAGATTTAGTCAAAGATTCGAAGATGCTGACACCCAGTCAAAGAGCCCGGCTAAATGAACAAATTCAAAGTTCATGTAAAAGTTACGGGATCGGCGTCGTTGATAATGTCATGATCGATCAGGTTAATATTGGAACCGCCACTAAGCTAGCGATGCAGAAAGCCATCGAAAGTTTAGAAAACTACCCTGATTATATTTTAGTTGATGCGATGGAGTTAGATGGCTACTGCAACTGTCGATATCAGGCGGTTATCAAAGGTGATCAAATAATTTATTCAATATCATGTGCATCGATTGTGGCAAAAGTGGCTCGAGATAACATGATGTCAAAATTGGACAAGAAATATGAACAGTATTTTTTTGACGTTCACAAAGGCTATGGTACCCAGAAACATCAGCAAGCCCTTCAAGAGCATGGCCCTTGCGACTTGCACAGATATTCTTATAAGCCAGTCGGTAGAATGATCTAAGGAAAACGATTGGAGGTAAAGGTGAAAGTTCCTAGCCAACGCTTTTAGATTGATAAGGGCCGGAAAAGACCACGAAGAGCTGGTGCCAACAAAGGCTTGACACAAATGATGCGAATGGCTATAATTAAATAGCAGTCGGATTTCGTGTCAGAAATACGACTTTTTTGTTAAAAAGGAGTGAAAATGGATAAACAATTTACGTCAGCAATTGAGCAGATTTGTTCAGAAAAAAACCTATCTAAGGAAACGGTCTTATTAACCATACAGGACGCTTTAGCCGCTGCTTATAAAAAAGATTATGGGAATAAAAAACAAGAGGTCAGAGTAGAAATTACCGAAGACGGGGCCATTGTGGCGTTTATTAGCAAAGAGATAGTAGAGGACGTTGAGGACGAGACAATCCAAATTAGCCTTACTGACGCTTATAAATTTAAAAAAGATGCCAAGGCTGGAGACTTTATCGAAATCAAAGATATTCCAAACGATTTTGGAAGAATCGCCGCCCAAACCGCAAAACAGGTTATTATTCAGAGAATTCGAGAAGCTGAAAGAGACATGGTTTTTGGTGAATACAAAGACAAAGAAGGAGAAGTCGTTAATGGCATAGTTCAAAGGATAGAAGGGAGCAATGTCATCATTGATCTAGGCAAGGCGACAGGCATTTTGTTTCCAAACGAACAAATCAGGGATGAACGCTATTATGTCGGTCAGAGATTAAAATTTTTTATAGTCAGGGTTGAACAAAGTGCCCGAGGCCCACAAATTGTTATTTCAAGGTCACATCCAGGGTTGGTAAAAAGATTATTTGAGCTTGAAGTCCCAGAGATTCTCTCTGGTGTGGTCGAGCTTAAATCAATTGCTCGCGAAGCAGGCGAGAGGACCAAGATTGCAGTTACCAGTAACCAAGACGGAGTCGATCCTGTTGGTTCTTGTGTTGGGCAAAGAGGGGTCCGGGTCCAGGCTGTCATGTCAGAGATAGGGGAAGAAAAAATTGATATTATTTTGTGGAACGAAGATCCACGAGTTTATATAGCGAATGCTTTATCTCCTGCAAAGGTGAGTGAAATAAAAATCGATGAAGTCGAGAAAAAGGCTGAGGTGATGGTCGCCGAAGATCAATTATCGTTAGCGATCGGTCGCAAAGGCCAGAATGTTAGATTGGCCGCGAAATTAGTTGGCTGGAATGTCGATATCCAAGGCGGAGACGAAGCTGGTGTGGAGGCAACTGCAAAAATGATGCATCCTGTCGAGGACAAAAGAGATCTTGAAGATGAAATCTTAAAAGCGGTGGAATCGTCAGACGGCTCAAACAGTCCCGCTGGGGCTAAAAAGGGTGCTCTGAAATCTAATCAAAAAGAAATAGTTGATACACCAAAGGCCCCCGAGAAAGGGATAACTCTGGACATTCAGTCAGAAACTGAAGTCAAAACCGAGGACAAAACCTTAAAAATGGGGGAATCGTTAGAAGATACAAACAGTCCAACTGAGGTTGAGGAGACGGCCGCAGCATCTAATCAAAAAGAAACAAGCGTTAAATCAAGGACACCCGAGAAAGAGATGACGCCAGAGATTCAGCCAGAAGCTGAAACTAAAACCGAGAATAATAACAACATAGACGAAATTGCAGAAATTATTGAAGAAGAAAGCTCTTCAAAAAAACAAGACGAGGGAGCCAGCTCAGAAAAAAAGGAATTAACTCCAGACGTGATACAGCAAGAGACAGCGGCAGTTATTACCGAGAACGACCCTCAGTCTACCACTAATAAAATTCATGACTTTCACTCTAGTATCGACGAAGGAACTCCCGCACCAGTTGTAACAGAAAGCATTGCCACTGAGGACAGTGATGACATTGCTGCTATTTTAGACAAAGAAAAGGGCCAGAAACCCTCCTAAAAAAATAGAGGTGAGCAATATGAATAATCAATTTGATCGTTTTAGCGAAAACGCTAAAAAAAGCTTAATCTATGCACAAGAAATAGCAAGCCAAGGTAGTACTAATATTGATACCGCGATGATACTATTTGGTTTTTTGAGTAATCCAAATAGTACAGCCTGTGAAATTCTGGTTCACGCTGGTGTTAAAAAAGATAAAGTATTAGAAAATATTGTTCCTGGACAAACCGTCAAAACTACATCAGAACCAAAAAACGGCTTGAGCTATCAAGCCCAGAAGACTTTGGAGAGTGCTCTTGCCTTCGCTCATCGAAATGGTGATAGCGTCGTTGGCACTGAGCATATTTTATATTCGATCATGAATCAAAAAAAATCAGAAGGCTTGCAGCTTCTGGAAAAATTAAACGTTCCAATTGAAAAGATAAACCTTCAACTTGATGATTTATTCCAAGAGGTTGATGCCGAGGGAACCTTTCCAGGGCTTGACTTAGATGAGATCGGAATGCAGCCAAGGAAAAAAAATAAACAAGAATCAAGCCTCGAGAAGTTTAGCACTAATATAACGAAGCAAGCTCAAGAAGGGAAACTGGATCCGGTTATCGGTCGAGAAAAAGAAGAGTCACGAATAATCTCAATCTTAAACAGAAGGACCAAGAATAACCCAGTCCTAATAGGTGAGCCAGGGGTTGGCAAAACTGCGATTATTGAGGGCTTGGCACAGCGAATTGTGGCCGAACACGTCCCAGAGATGCTTTTGAATAAAAAAGTTCTAATCTTGGATTTGGCTGGAGTTGTCGCCGGAACAAAATACCGAGGCGAATTTGAAGAACGACTGATGAATATTATTCGCGAAGCCAAGGCCGACAAAAATGCGATCCTTTTTATTGACGAATTGCATAATTTAGTCGGTACTGGAGCGGCCGAAGGAGCCATCGACGCGGCAAATATCTTAAAACCCGCTTTATCCAGAGGGGAAATTCAGGTTATTGGAGCAACGACCTTGGATGAATACCGAAAGTATATAGAAAAAGATGCAGCCCTAGAAAGGCGTTTTCAGCCGATCCTTGTAGCCGAACCGACGGTTGAAGAGACATTAAAGATATTACAAGGGGTAAGATCAAAATTTGAGGAATATCACAAAGTAAAGATAACTGATGATGCTCTTGAGGAGGCGGCTCGTTCGTCCAGTCGCTACATCTCTGATCGGTTCTTGCCAGATAAGGCAATTGATTTAATCGACGAGGCAGCGAGCTTGCAGCGAATAAAAAAGGGGAATCTTTCAAAAAATATTCTCAGAGCTCAAAAGGAAATTAAAACTGTCATTGGCAAAAAGGAAGAAGCGGTAATCAATGAAAACTTTGAATATGCGGCTGAGTTAAAACAGAAAGAAAGCATTCTAAATACCAAATTAAATAACCTAAGGAAAAGGGAAGGGCTAAATGAAAGTTCCTTACCTGTCATTGATCGTGAAAACATCGCGGAAGTGATATCTATTTCAACTGGGATACCTGTCACAAGGTTAATTCAGAAAGAGTCAGAAAGCTTATTGAACCTAGAAGCATCTCTTAGGAAAAATATTATTGGCCAAGACGAAGCCACCCAAGTTGTCGCTAGTGCAATAAGACGATCTCGAACCGGTGTTTCTGACACCAAAAGACCGATCGGATCTTTTATGTTTTTGGGACCGACTGGAGTTGGTAAAACAGAGCTTGCTAAAGTTCTAGCACGAGAAGTTTTTGGGAATGAAGAGGCTTTGGTCAAAGTTGATATGTCCGAATTTATGGAAAAACATAATGTTTCCAGGTTGGTTGGCGCTCCTGCCGGTTATGTCGGCTATGAAGAAAGCGGACAGTTAACAGAAACTATCAGACGGAAGCCGTACTGTGTTGTCTTGATGGATGAAATAGAAAAAGCTCATCCTGATGTTTTTAACCTTTTATTACAAATATTAGAAGACGGATACCTCACTGATGCTAAAGGTTTGAAAGTTGATTTTCGGAATACGATTATTATTATGACCTCAAATGTAGGCGCTTCGCGGCTAAACAAAGAAGTCAAATTAGGTTTTTCGGCCAGTGCCAAAAACTTTGAGCATGAACTTGAGGAAGAGCACCAAAAAAACACAGAATTTATTATGGAAGATCTTAAAAAACAATTCAAGCCGGAGTTTATTAATCGTCTTGATAAGATCGTTGTTTTTCGGGCCTTGACTCATCTAAATATGAAAAAGATAGTGAATCTGCAGCTGATGGATTTAGCAAAAAGGCTTGAGAACAAAAAGATATATCTAAAAGTTGCTGAATCGGCTAAGGCACTTTTAGTTATCCGTGGGTATGATCAAGAAAATGGGGCACGACCCTTACGACGAGTTATTCAGAATTTAATTGAGGATCCATTAGCAAATGGGATCCTTTCAAAGGAATTTGTAAATGGGGATACGATCTCGGTTTTAAAAGAAAAGGATGATCTCCGTCTATTTGTCCAAGAGACCGCGACAAAACAAAAAAATTAATCGTAAATGATTAATATGGTATAATAAAATTGTCCGTGGAGGACAATGAATACTTTGTTTGTCTTTATCGCGATAACTCTCGTAGTTATGGCCATTATCTTTGAACTTATTGAGCGGGTAGCTAAGCTTTCTATGCGCAGTTTTTTTATTGTATTATCAGCGGCGTTTGTTGGGCTTGTGATGGGAGCCTTATTGACCCTTCCTCTTAGCAAAACACCTGGCTATTTAGGTGAATGGTTACCTCTCGTTTTTACAGTCTTATTAGTTTTTGGTTTTGTCACTTTTTTTTGGCGGCAGAAGGAGGCAGTCAACAAATGGTTTGATGCCATCAATAAATCTCTGTCAGTCCTAAAAAACGTTGGCGCTCAAACACACCCGCAAAACAGTGTGGCGGTTGTTGATACTTCAGTTTTAATTGATGGTCGCATCTCTGACATCATTCGGACTGGGTTTTGGTTCTACAAAATAATAATACCTAGATTTATTTTGGCAGAGTTACAAACAATTGCTGATTCAACTGATTCAGATCGAAGAGCTAAAGGTCGAAGAGGGCTTGATATTATTGGGACCTTACGCAAAAGCAAGGAAGTAAAAGTAGAAATTAGCAATCTCGATTTTCCAGAAATTGGCGAGGTTGATGCAAAACTAGTGGCGATAGCAAAAAAACAGAATTTATTATTGTTAACGACTGATTTTAACCTAAATAAAGTTGCCAAGGCCGAGGGACTGAAGGTTTTAAATATTAATGAGCTTGCTCAAGGATTACGGCCAGTAATCTTGCCGGGCGAAGAATTAGAATTAAAGCTCGTTCATTTGGGTAAAGAAAAAAGCCAAGGAGTCGGGTACCTTCCTGACGGCACTATGATTGTTGTTGAAAGGGGAGGAAGTCTCATTGATAAAACAGTTAAGGTTAAAATTACCAGAACTCTCCAAACGGCAGCTGGTAAAATGTTTTTTTCAAAGATAGTCGATGCTAAATAATTTACAAAAAAGCGTAACTCTCGCACCCTATACGACTTATAGAATTGGAGGTAACGCTGATTATTTTTTTGTCGCAAAAACAAAAGAAGCCTTAATCGAGGCTTTGGCGTGGGCGAGCAAGGAGGGGATAGCTTATGTCATAATCGGCGGGGGAAGCAATCTTTTAATCTCAGACGCAGGTTTCCGTGGCTTAGTTATATTAAATCGATCAAATAAATACTCAATATCTGATGGTCTGGTGATATCAGAGAGTGGGATGATTTTATCAACCCTGGCTCGAAAAACAGTTGATTTAAGTTTAAGTAATTTGGATTTTGCGATGAATATTCCGGGTACCGTTGGCGGAGCGGTTGTTGGTAATGCGGGAGCTTACGGTAAAGAAATCTCTAATTCCTTAGATTCAGCCCTGGTTTGGTCTGCCAAAGAAGGACTAAAAAAACATCTGAAGGAGGATTTAGGGTTTGCTTATCGATCGTCGACCTTAAAAAACAACCATGAATCGGTTTTAATCGAAGCCGAATTTCAAATGCAAAAAGAAGATAAGGAGCTGATGCTTGAAAAAGCTAAAAGCGATTTAGAAAAAAGAAAACATGACTATCAAGGTTTATCCTGTGGTAGCTATTTCAAAAACCCAATCAATAAAAAAATAAATTTAAACAAAGAAACGATTGATAACCCCTCAGCTGGATTATTAATTGATAGTTTAGGCTTAAAAGGGCTCTCTGTTGGTGGAGCGAGTGTTAGTAAATATCATGCTAATGTTATCGTCAATAAAAACAAAGCAACTGCAAAAGATATTATAAATCTTGAGAAATTAATTATTAAAAAAGTGAAAGAGAGATATGATATCGAGCTACAATCAGAGGTGACAAAAATAGGTATAGTTTAGTAATTTTATTTATCTTGGAAACAAAAAGGGTGCCGATTGGCACTCTCTATTTATTGTTACTAAATATTTTTCATTAGAGTTATGACAAAGCAAGGTTGGTAAAGTATGTTGGGAGGGCGGAGCGCACAGAATGTGTGCACTCCGCCCAATGTGCGCGTTTTAAAGGCTAGGCCTTGGCGCGAGCCCGCTTCTTGGCGTTTTTGGTTTTGCCCCCGGCGGGGGCCGGCTTGGCCCCGCTGGACCCCTTCTCAGGGCCGGCCGTCGATGTGGCGAGCTTCCTCGCCCTCTGGGCGGCTTTTCGAGCCTCCAGAGTTTGGGGGTCGGCTTTGGCCCGCTGTGGCCGATTCAGGTTCCGGAGAACCCGAACGGCTTCAGCAAGAAAGAGGGGATTGAGGTACCTCTCGGCACTCTCGACCCCGTGTTCCCGACAGAGGTAAAATGCTACCTCTGCGAGGAACCGTCTTGTCTGATTGAATTCTCCGTCCAAAATCGCGGTTTTCACCGCGGAAAAATGGACGTGGTAAGCTTTCAAAGCCATGACTCGTCTCGACACCGAGTCGATCTTGACTCGGCCCTGGTTGGATATGAAGACCAACCAGCTTTCGAGGCAGCCCATCAGGGCCTCCTCAGAGTCGATGTTGAGTGCCGTTTCGAACTCCTGGTAACGCTGGGCATTCGGCCCAACGGTTATGGTGATGACGACGTCCGACATCTCGACTCCTTTTGCGTGGTTTTAAGAACAAAAATATACTTTAAGGCTTTTAGAACACTACTATTTTGCAATAGAGTGACTTTAGCCTAGGATAACCTTGCTTTGTCAATGAGCTTTGGTACTTCGAAAAAGTTTAACTCTCTCGAACAGCGAATATAATAGCATAAACAGAGCTAATAGTCAAGTGTTTTGTGGAGACTAATTGAGAAGATATATTGCAGATAAAACAAGAAGCCGCTCGATTGACATATTCGCGAAAACACATCTCACTTGCGGCTCCAACTATAGTTTAACAACACGCCTAATTTTAGGCAGCTTGTTGTATTCAGCTATAGTCCCTCCTTTGCTAAGCCTTCAAAATACAGACTGAGTCCGTAGCTCTATTAACGCACTAGATAGCTTCTTTTATTCACTATCTAATTTGTCATAGTCGAGCGCGTAGCTCAAGCCTTGGCATCTGTATCTCTCCAGTTTAACCGGGAGGGAGAAAAAATCGTCTTTGTGATTATTTCTCTCTCACGATTAAAGGTAAAATCATTATAACATCTTTTATTTTACTGTCACAGTAACATTGCTGCTAGCAGTTTGTCCAATCTTATCGGTGACTGTTGCGATAATATCAGCTGAAGCCCCTGATGGTTTATCAAAAGTTGCGACATAATTAGTCCCGTCTAGAGTTGCTTCTTTGGATTGACTGCCAATTTTGATCGTCACAGATTGAACCCCATTTGGAGCAGTTATCGTCACACTAACACTATACGGTGTCGCGAAATCGTCACTCGCTTTTAGGGTCGTAAAAGATATTGTCGGGGCGCCTTGGTTAATTGGACAGGTATCCTGGCCAATTTGTTCTGATCCAGAAGTTGAATAACCGCTACTTGCTGTCCAAGCTCCGATCGGAGCAAACCATCTGCCATAAGAGGCATCGGTCGAAGGAATCTCGGCCGTGACGACGTTGATCGTTCTCGTCTCAATTTGAGCTGGGTCTGGAGGACAACTGTTGTTAACAAGTTTACCTGAAAGTTTATTAATTTTAAGTTCTGTAGCGGCCACAGCGTCTTGAATATTATACCAAGATGGGAAAATATCTGTTACCGTTTTGCTCCCAGCGACTGGTTTTTTACCGGTGACGGCGTCTAGAGTCACCGTTTTTATCCCACTGGGTCTGGTAAATTGTTCATTGGGAGTCCCGTTGAGGGCGTTAATCATATAATCGTGCCAAATTGGGGCAGCCGCAATCGAACCACCGGCTTTTGTCATGGGGGTTCCATCATTATTACCAGCCCAAACGCCTGTTACTAAGCTTGGGGTGTAACCAAGCGTCCAAGCGTCTTTGTAATCATTGGTAGTTCCGGTTTTGGCGGCGACTGGGCGACCATGGAGCGTTAGGGGGCCACCGGTACCAAAGACATCTGCTCGGGCGTAATCATCAGATAAAACATTGCTTATCAGATATGTAATTTGTGAATCTAAGACTTTTTTACCAGCATTTTCTTTGTATTCATCAATTGTTTTTCCTTTCGCGTCTTCAACTTTAATATACCAACTTGGGTCTTGTTTGACGCCACTATTAGCAAAAACCCCATAAGCATTGACCATATCTAAAAGCTTAACCTCTCCAGCGCCCAAGACAAGGGATAGGCCGTAAAGGCTTTTATCGTTTAAAGTTGTAATCCCCATTGCGTGGACGGTATCGATAACGTTATCAAGGCCAGCGATATAAAGTGTTTTTACCGCTGGGATATTGAGTGAGTTTTGCAAGGCGCTTCTCATCGTGACCGGTCCGCGAAATCGGCCATCATAATTACTGGGCACATAACCGCCGCCAAAATCAGTCTTTAGATCAAAGAGCACACTTCCAGGACCCCAATTATTTAACTTCCAAGCAGTTGCATAGGCAAAAGGTTTGAAAGAGGAACCAGGCTGACGATCCATAACCGCAACATTGACATTGCCATCTATATCAGGATTAAAGAAATCACGACTGCCAACCATGGCCAAGATTTGACCAGTTTTCGGATCCATCGAAACTAAGGATGCATTTGAGGCATTGTAAGCAGTCCGATTTTTGTCAACGTTGGTTGCAACTGCCTCCTCGGCATATTGCTGTTTCGTGATATCTAAAGTGGTATAAACCTTTAAACCGCCTTCATTGACCAGTTTTTCACCGTATTTTTCGACTAGTTTTTCTTTGACATACATTACAAAGTGAGGTGCCGTGATGGAGCCATAAGGATTTTGCGAGAAGGCAACTTCTTTTTTCATGGCAGCTTCAGCATCCTTGGTCGTAATAAATTTTTGAGCGGCCATATCTTTTAAGACTTGATCTTTTCTTTTTAAGAGCAAAGCTTTATTTGTCCCGTAAGGAGAATAATAAGTTGGAGCTTGAGGCAGGGCGGCCAAGGTCGAACATTCTTCTAAACTTAAATCTTTTAAATCTTTATTAAAATAAGTTTTTGCGGCAACTTTAATCCCATAAGCATTAGAGCCATATGGAATTTCATTGAGATACATTTTTAAAATATCGTCTTTCTTGTACATCTGTTCTATTTCGATTGAAAGGATGATCTCTTTAATCTTGCGAGAATAAGACCTCTCGGTTGTTAGGAGGGCGTTCCGTACAAATTGTTGGGTGATTGTTGAGCCACCGCCTTTGGTGCGATCACCAGTAATAATACCGGAAAAAGCTCTGGCAATACCGCGGACACTAAAACCACTGTGCTTATAAAAATCTTTGTCCTCAATCGCGATCGTGGCATTTTTACAATTTTGAGGAATCTCATCCCAGCCAGCCATGAGCCGATTTTTGTCGCCGTGGATCTCATAGAGAAGTTTTCCGTTTCGATCAAAAATCTGAGTCGATTGAGCCGAAATACGAGCATTTATTTTGTTTGGAGTTGGTAAATCCTTGGCATACCAGGCAAAAACACCAAAGAGGAGGCCCAGAAAAACTACGGTAACGAGGCCGATTTTCTTCCAACCACTTTTTGTCGTAAAAAGTGACTTTAATGATTCTTTAAAGCCTGAGAAATTTAAATTCTTAAAGGAGAATCCCTTTTTTTGTCGAGACCGAACGGCTGTCTTGGCAGAACGAGGACGCGAAAAAGTTCGATAACTTTGTCTTGAGCGTCGCTTTCTCGGTTTATATAAAGGCATTTTTTCTCCAATTAATTTGAATTATACCTAAAAAAGTGTATATTAGTTAAGTAATTTATAAAAAATTCAACACACAAATTATAAATATATTTGTTAAAATTGTCAAGGAAGGACAAGATGAACAAAATAAATGAGATCTTAAATCGTGGCGTCGAAGAAGTTTATATAAAGAAAGAACTCGAAGCTGCCCTAAAATCAGAGAAGAAACTAAGGATCTATTATGGAGTTGATCCTTCAGGAGTCGAGATTCATCTTGGTCACGCGATTTGTCTTAGAAAATTACAATATTTACAACAATTGGGCCATAAAATAATTTTTCTAATCGGGGATTTTACGGGCATGATTGGCGACCCGACCGATAAATCGGCCATCCGACAACCGCTAACAAGAGAGCAAGTTTTAACAAATGCTAAAACCTATAAGGAACAAATCAAAAGTTTCCTCGACTTTTCGGGTAAAAATCCTGCCGAAATTAGATTCAATAGTGAATGGAATGACAATCTGACCTTTAGGAATATTATCGAGCTTTCAGGACGGTTTACGGTCCAACAACTGTTAGAACGAGATATGTTCCAACAAAGATTATCAAACAATAAACCGATTGGTTTACATGAATTTTTGTATCCTCTTGTCCAAGGATATGATGCCGTCATGCTTGAGGCGGACCTACAGATTGGTGGGACTGATCAGATTTTCAATATGCTTCAAGGTCGAGGTCTGATGAAATCTCTCAAGAATAAAACGCAGATGGTTCTGGCCGTTAGCCTTTTGGAGGGTGTCGATGGTCGTAAAATGTCGAAAAGCTTTGGTAATTTTATTGCCATCAATGATCTACCAAATGAGATGTATGGTAAGGCCATGTCAATTAAGGACGAATTAATTATCCGTTATTTTAGCCTCTGTACGGAATTGGCAGAAAAAGAGATCGAAAAACTTCAAGATCAATTAGATGATGGTCAAAATCCGAGAAAGATCAAGGCGAAACTTGCCTACGAATTGGTCCGACTTTATCATGACGAACCTGCCGCCAAAGCGGCCGAGTTAAATTTTGACAAAACTTTTGTCAAAAAAGAAATTCCTGATGAAATTGCAGAAATATTGATTTTAGATAAAAATTGGCCTTTGGCTGATCTGATGGTCTATACAAAGATTGCAACCTCTAAATCAGATGCCAAGCGACTGATTGATCAAGGCGGGGTGAGGGTTGATGGGGCCGTCATCGGCGATCGGGCAGAAGTCATAAGGCCGATTAATGGGACGGTCATCCAGGCAGGAAAAAGAAAGTTTGTTCGTCTTAAGCTTGATCGATAATGAATTTACGAACTCCAATTTCAGAGTTAACCGGCGTCGGTGACCATTATGCCAGAAAATTAGAAAAACTTGGTATAAAAAATTACGAAGACTTGCTTTGGTATTTGCCGCGACGGTGGGATGACTATTCGCATCTGGTCCCGATTAACGAAATCCGACCAGACGAGATGGTGAGTGTTAAAGGGAAGATCTGGGAAATCAGCAACAAGAGAGCTAAAAGCGGGATGAACATAACCGAAGCCATCATCGCAGATGATACGGGGACGATTAAAGCCACTTGGTTCAATCAACCTTTTTTAACGACCACTTTAAAAGCCGATGATGAGATTTGTTTAGCGGGTAAATTAGAATGGAATAGAAACTCAGTGGGGATGATTTCGCCTGCTTTTGAAAAGATTAACTCAGAAAATGAGGCAGAGCTAACTCATGTTGGACGGATTGTCCCTGTCTATGCTGAGACAGAAGGCATTTCATCTAAATGGCTTCGCTCCAAGATCAAGCCTTTGATGAAACTGATCTATTCGATTAGGGACTATTTGCCAGAAGAGATTAAAAAAGAACACAATTTAATAGACTTACCCGCCGCCATACGCCAAATGCACTTTCCAGAGAATTCTTCCCAATTGAAGAAAGCCAAAGATCGGCTCGATTTTGATGAAATGTTTTTATTACAACTTGCTGTCTTGAATTCACGGAAAAAGCTTAATCGCGAACGAGCGATCGCCATTCCATTCAATGAAGCCTTGATAAAAGGGTTTGTTCAAGATCTACCGTTTGACCTCACGAATGCACAGCGAAAATCTACCTGGGAGATCTTACAAGACTTAACGAAAGTAGCGCCGATGAACCGACTTCTTCAAGGAGATGTCGGAAGCGGCAAGACTGTCGTCGCGGCTATGGCCATGATAAACACTGTCATCTCAGGCAATCAAGCCGTTTTATTATGCCCCACCGAAATTTTAGCAAAACAACATTTCGATAATGTCCAAACCCTTTTAAAGCCTTATGGCATGGACTGCTTTCTCCTAACTGGATCGACCAGTAAAGCCGAGAAAGAAGATTTATACAATAAGATAAGAGAAGGGGAGGCCAAGCTTATTATTGGGACTCACGCCATTTTGGAAAAGGGGCTAGAATTTTGGAGATTAGGTCTTGCCATTGTGGACGAACAACACCGCTTTGGGGTCGGCCAGAGAGCTGCCCTTCGAAAAGAAAGTCTCTCGACGAAAACGCTTCCTCACTTTCTAACGATGACGGCCACCCCAATTCCAAGGACCCTTTCGTTAACCATCTTTGGTGATTTGGATATTTCTCTCTTGAATGAATTACCGCCGGGCAGAAAGACAATCATAACCAGGCTTGTCCCAAACGAGAAAAGACAGGATGGCTATCAATTTGTTCGAGCAGAAATCAGTAAAGGTCGCCAAGTTTTTGTGATCTGTCCGCTAATAGGAGAAGAAGCGAGCGAAGAGATGGACAAAAAAACAGTTATGGCTGAATATCAGAATCTTACTAAAAATGTTTATCCTGATTTAAAGATTGTCTATATCCACGGGAAAATGAAGCCAGCAGAAAAAGAGGAAATTATGACCAACTTTAGGGCTGGCAAATTTGATATCTTGGTCTCAACTTCGTTAATAGAAGTTGGAGTCGACATTCCAAACTCAACGGTCATGGTGATCGAGGCTGCTGATAAATTTGGCTTGTCCCAGCTCCATCAATTTAGAGGGCGAGTGGGCCGATCGACACATCAGTCATTTTGTTTCTTGTTTACAAAATCAAGTAACGAACAGACTTTAAAGAGATTATATGCCCTTGTTAATACTAATGATGGTTTCAAATTAGCTGAAGCTGACCTTGAGATCAGGGGGCCAGGAGACTTCGTTGGCACTCGTCAACACGGTTTACCTGATATCAAGATGTCAAATTTAATGAACCTAGTTTTAATAAAAAAATGTCGTGAGGCCGCGGTTAAGTTTTTGGCTAAAAACAATTTAGAAAGCCAAACCGCTTTATATGAAAAAACAGCCATGTATGACTCGATTCTATCTTTGGAGTAAAAAATTGATAGGAGCCAATCAAAGCAACAGTTAGGGGTTATTCTGGCCTTATCAAGCCGTCACAGAGATTGGCGAACTTATTGCTCAAAGGGCTATTAGATTGAATCGATTTAAGGACATGGATAAGTTAGCGGGGCTTTGTTAAAAGGAAAAATAACATTCAATAATACGAAGGATTTAGTAGGGGTAAAAATTTGTTTATTTTCAATTGTTTCTGATATAATTAAATAAAATAGGAGGGAAATTGGCTAAAAAAACAACGAACAACAAACAAAGAGTAGAACCAAAAAACAAACCGACGGTTAAAGACGATCAAGCCGGGAAACCAGAGGACGACGATGGTGAAGTCGATCCAGCGGCGACCGAGAAAGCGTTTGCGGATGAACTTGGAACGATAGAAACAGAAGAGGAAGCAGATGGTGGGCCATTGAAATTCGATCCAGAGGCGAACGACGAGCCAGAAGAAATTGCCAAAAAAGAAGCTCAGATGGTAACGGTACCGACACGAAAAGCGGTTCGACCTGCAATCTTTGGGCTAGGGGTCTTGAGCGGCATTATTATCGCTATGATTATTTTTGGTATTTATTATTACATGGTTGGCCAGGAGGTTTGTGATAGTTATAATAGCGTTACAAATTCTGAAAAAAAATTAACTAGCTTAATCACGTCTCAAAATAATCGAGAAACAAAGATATCTGATGCTTGCCCAACAGTTCTAACAGAAACTGATAATCTAGAAATAGCAAATTGGAAAACCTACAAAAACGAAAAGTCTGGTTTGTCTTTTTTGATCCCAGCCGATTGGCAGGAGTCTAAACCGGCCACGACTAATCAATTTTTCTTTAAAGCACCAGGAGATGTTGCAGCGACGCTTAATGTCGGGATTGGGGAGGCGGCTTCGATCACAACGGTCGATGGCTATATTTTGAAAACAACCTCAACAGAAAAAGTTGCCTGTAATGCGGCCAAAGTAAAAACTTATGTTGATAGTAATCAAAACGAAGCAAACCGTATTAAAACAGCGACTTTTACGGCTTCTAGCACTCCTTATCTATTTGAATACGCCTGGCAGACAAATATGGGAGCATCCGTCTCAAGCGACTATTCTGATCTCTTTGATTTGATCTTAAAGACAGTTAGTATCACAAAAGTGTAAAAAAGAACTCAGCCCGAGCAAAGGTGATTCCTTTGCTCGGGCTGTTTTATGATTAGGCGAAAATCTATCGTCTGATTTTAGTTTTATTAGCTTGGAAGTGGGGTTAGAATGATCAAGGCCAGAGAAAGTCCGATGATCAAAACGATAGCAGAAAGGCAGAGGATCCGACCGAAAACAACGTCACTACGATGGTTCTTTGCGTCATCAGACATAAAACGCCTCCATTCGACGAATCGACATTCTGAAAAAAAACGACTAGCTTTTTCCTAATACGAAAACAAATTATAAACACTTTACATAATATGTCAAGAACTAGACGGTTGATTATCTTAATTAAATAAAAGATATACGGTAAAAGAAGACCAGAGTTAAGTTTATAAGCCACTCAAAAAAGAAGGCGTGATAGGATTGAAATAAACAATAATTTGTACTAAAATGACAGAGTCTTGTTAGCCCGGGTGGCGGAATTGGTATACGCGCTAGTCTTAGGAACTAGTGCCAGAAATGGCTTGCGAGTTCGAGTCTCGCCTCGGGCACCAGAACCAACATCATAAATGAAGGAGGAAAAATGGAAGTTGAACACTTAAAAGAAGAGGATTTTGATCAAAAAGTAATTCAGTCTAAAAAACCGGTCATTGTGGATTATTTTGCCAGCTGGTGCGGTCCATGCAAAGCGATGGCACCAATTTTTGAAGAGACAGGTAAGAAGTACCAAGACCGGGTTGATTTTTTTAAGGTTGATGTTGACGAATGCCAGAAAGTTGCTCAGGATTACGGTGTTATGAGTATCCCGACTTTAATCGTTTTTAAAGACGGGAAAGTAATTAAGACTCTAGTGGGGCTTCAAGACGGTGACAGCATCGCGGCGGCAGTAGAAGAAGCTGAATAAAGTCAGAGAAAGAAGGTGTTTTTGAAAGTAAAAATAGAGAAATCAGAAGGCAAAACAAAGTTAACAATCGAGGTTGAAGCAGCGCAGTTAAAAGTGGCGACTGAGGACGCCTACAAAAAACTTTCCAAAGAGGTCAAAGTTGATGGTTTTCGTCCAGGGAAAGCCCCTCGACACATTATCGAAAAAGAAATCGGTCAAGAGAGAATAAATGCAGAAGTCTTAGATAAAATTATACCTGAAACATATTACGAAGCAGTTATCCAGGAAAAACTTAACCCAATCGGTCCGCCAGAAGTAAAAATGGTAAAATTCGTTCCAACAGATGGTCTAGTCTATGAGGCCTCAATCGAGCTATTACCTGAGATTAAAGTACCGGCTCTAAAAGAAATTAAAATCAAACGAGAAAAACCAACCGTTTCCGCAAAAGAAATAAATGAAGTCTTGGACGATCTGGCAAAGCAACTGGCAAAATATTCTCGGGTGGATAGAGCGGCAAAGACAGGAGATCAAATCCAAATAGATTATGATGGTTTTGTCGATGGGTTGCCTTTCGAGGGCGGGAAAAGTGAAAAATACCCATTTATTCTTGGCCAAGGGCAGATGATTCCTGGATTTGAGGATCAGATTGTCGGCATGAAAGAAGCCGAAGAAAGAGAAATAGAAGTCACCTTTCCCAAGGGATATCACGCACATAATCTAGCGGGAAAGCAAGCTAAGTTTAAAATTAAATTACACGAAGTAAATGAGGTTATTTTACCAGCAATCAATGATGATTTTGCCTCAAAAGTTGGTCCTTTTAGTGGTTTAGAAAACTTACGGATCGATATTGAAAAAGAATTGTTAAAAACAAAAACAATCCAAGAAAGAAACAGAGTTGAATCAGCAATCTTAGAAAAAATTGTCCAAGTCACTAAGGTAAATTCACCCGAAAGCTTAATTTACCAAGAAGTGCACAGATTGATGCACGAAGCTGAACAAAATATCGCTCAACAAGGGTTAACGATTGAAAAGTATTTGGGGGCCACCAAAAAAACTAAGGAAGACCTGGAGAAAGAACTCGAACCAGAGGCAGACAAAAGAGTAAAAATTGGCTTAGTCCTCTCCGAGATCGCAAAAGATAATAAATTTGAAGCTAGCGAAAAAGAAGTTCACCATGAAATCGAGGTAAGGCTAGAAAGAACTAAGCCTGAAGAGAAAAAACAAGCCGAGGATTTCTATGATACTCATGAAGGTCATCACCAAATTGAGAATTTGCTGATTGGGGAAAAAGTCTTGAAATATCTCTACGAAACCTGCTCAGCGTAACTTAATGAAAATTTGGTATCGTGGCCGAAAACAACTATTTATACTGGGTGGTTTGTTAAAAAGGAAGATTTAAAGATGTCCTAAGACCATCGCTGAAATTGTGGCTTTTCCTGTCGATGACTCATCTTGAGGGCGGAGTCGATCCCAAAAACGAACCTGAGTTCTGTTATAATAAAAGAAGAGGAGAAAAAAATGGAAGAAAAAAATCAAGTTTTAATCCCGAGTGTTATTGAGCGAACGAATCTGGGCGAGAGAGTCTATGATATATATTCAAGGTTGTTAGAAGATAGGATTGTTTTTTTAGGGATGCCGATCGACGATATTGCTGCAAACACGGTTATTGCTCAATTGTTGTTTCTTGAACATACTGATAGCAAAAAAGACATTACAATGTATGTTAATAGTCCAGGAGGTAATGTGACAAGTGCGATGGCGATCTATGACACTATTCAATATGTCAAACCTGATGTTTCGACAGTCTGTGTTGGCATGGCAGCAAGTGCGGCTGCCTTGATCTTGACCTCTGGAGCGAAAAATAAACGTTTTGCGCTACCGAATACAAAAATTATGATTCATCAACCCATCGTGACTGGAATGGAAGGCCAAGCGACTGACATTGAAATACATGCAAAAGAATTACTGCGAACAAAAAAGCAATTAAATGAAATTCTATCTAAGCATACTGGTCAAAAAATAGATAAAATAAATACTGATGTTGAAAGAGATTTTTTCATGACGGCCAAAGAGGCTAAAGCATATGGCATTATTGATACTATTATTGAGAGCAAAAAATAAATGTTGACAAAATGAACAAATTAATGTAAATTTGTGAGTACGACTTTATTGGAAGATTGATAAACATTAATTTTTCGAGAAGCTCTAAAGATAAGCTGAAAAGCTAGATCAGAAAAATGTGAATAGGAAACTCCTCAAAGAGTAATATTTTTTAATTAATATAAGGAGCGGGTATTTTTATGGCCAAAGAAAAAATTCCTTTCGTTGCCACGACCAGAGCCGGTCGAAAGTACTTAAATAAATCACCGAACTCACTAGTTCTACCTAATCTAATCGAAGTCCAGACCCAAAGTTTTGATTGGTTTATCAAGGATGGCTTGCAAGAGCTGTTTGATGAACTTTTCCCAATTGTAGATTACACTGGGAAGATTATGTCATTGGATGTCAAGGATTATTGGTTAGGAGAGGCTAAATATACAGAAAAAGTCGCTAAAGACAAAAAAGTATCTTACGAAGCTCCACTTAAAGCAAATGTCGAACTAACAAACGTTGAAACTGGAAAGAAAAAAATCCAAGAAGTTTTTTTGGGCGATATGCCCGTCATGACTGCTCGAGGAACCTTTATCATTAATGGGGTTGAACGAGTTGTGGTTTCACAGTTAATCAGATCGCCAGGAGTTTTCTTCAATTCTGACACTTCGGGAAGTCGAGAACTTTTTGGTGCAAAAATCATTCCAGGGAGAGGGGCCTGGCTTGAGATTGAGACCTCGGCCCAGAATGTCTTATATGCCAAGATCGATCGAAAAAGAAAAATTCCTATCACAACCTTGCTCCGAACGTTTGGTTTCTCTACAAACGAACAAATCATCAATCTTTTTAAGGATGTTAACACTGATCCTGATCGGGATTATATTAAAAATGCTCTCGAGAAAGATCCTTCCGTAACTGCTGGAGAGGCCTTTGTTGAGGTCTATAAAAGAATAAGGCCTGGAGATCTAGCGACGGTTGAGAATGCTCAAAGCTATATCGAAGGTTTGTTTTTTGATATTAAAAAATATGATTTATCGAGGGTTGGACGATACAAGATGAATAAACGTCTTGACCTTGAAGTCAAAAATGTTCGAGCAAATTATATTCTAAGGCCAGAAGATCTTATCGAAATAATCAAAGAAGTGATTCGCCTCAATAATGGCAATGGCGTCGCTGACGATATTGACAACTTAGGCAATCGCCGCGTGAAAACAGTCGGAGAGCTTCTACAAAATAAGTTCCGAATGGGGCTGTTGAGAGTGGAGAGAATAATCAGAGACAGAATGAGCACAAATGATCCTAACATTGTTTCTGCTAGTCAGCTGATCAATGTCCGTCCAATTGTCGCCGCGGTCAGAGAATTTTTTGCCAGTTCACAGTTATCACAATTTATGGACCAAACGAATCCTTTAAGCGAGCTGGCGCACAAACGAAAATTAAGTGCTATGGGACCAGGAGGCTTGACTAGGGAGAGAGCCGGCTTTGAAGTTCGTGATGTTCACAAAACCCATTATGGACGAATCTGTCCGATCGAAACCCCAGAAGGTCCAAATATTGGCCTGGTTAGTTCCTTATCTTCATTTTCAAGAATCAATGAATATGGCTTTATCGAGACACCATATCGAAAAGTCTTAAATAAAGTCAAAAATGACGGCAAGTCAGCCGTTGGTTACAAAGCCCTTAAAGATATCACTGACAGCAAAGAAAAAGTCTTGGTTAAGGCTGGCGTTAAAATAGCGGCAACGGTCGCTAAAAGCGCTGCCGATAATGGTGATGATTATCTTTTAATTGAGCCAATAGCGACCAAGGAAATAGTCTACCAAACTGCCGATGAAGAAAGTCGGTTTATTATTGCTCAGGCAAAAACTGCGGTTGACGAAGAAGGAAACTTCTTAACCGACTTTGCCATTGCTAGACGAAAAGGTGAGGCAGATGAAGTTTCAATTAGTGAGATTGACTATATTGACGTTGCCACGGAGCAACCAGTGGGAATTTCAGCCTCTTTGATTCCCTTCCTTGAACATGACGATGCGAAACGGGCCTTAATGGGTTCTAATATGCAACGTCAAGCGGTCCCTTTAATAAGGCCGGAAGCACCCTTGGTCGGGACCGGGGTAGAAGCTAAGGTTGCTGAAGACACAGGCCAAACCGTTGTCGCAAAAAAAGATGGGGAAGTAACATCTGTTACTGCCAATCAACTGATCGTGAAATACAAAGATGGTAAAGATGAAATACATCTGCTCCATAAATTTGAACAATCAAACACAGACACTTGTATCAACCAAAAAACCGTCGTTGACAAAGGCCAGAAATTTAAAAAAGGAGACCTTCTTGTCGATGGAGCAGCGATGGAACTAGGCGAAGTTGCTCTGGGCCAAAACGTAGTGGCCGCTTTTATGTGTATGGAAGGGGGAACCTTCGAGGATGCTATCATTATCTCTGAAAGACTGGTCAAAGATGATCGCTATACCTCTATTCACTTAGAAGAATTTCCAGTAGATGTTCGTGATACAAAATTAGGACCTGAAATTATTACGAGAGATATCCCCAATGTTGGTGAGGAAGCATTAAAAGATTTGGATGAAGGTGGGATCGTCCGCATCGGCGCCGAAGTTGTGGCCGGAGATATCTTAGTTGGAAAGATTACGCCAAAAGGGGAGACCGAGCTAACCGCCGAAGAAAGATTACTCCGAGCGATCTTTGGTGAAAAAGCGAGAGACGTCAAAGACAGTTCTCTAAGGGTTTCGCCAGGCGTTCACGGCAAAGTTATTGAGATTAAGATAAAGAGTCGAGATAAAGGTGACGAATTGCCAGTCGGGGTTATCAGGCAAGTCTTTGTTACAATCGCTCAAATGAGAAAAATCGCGGTTGGGGATAAGATGGCTGGAAGGCATGGTAACAAGGGCGTTATCGCCAGTGTTTTACCAGAAGAAGAGATGCCTTACTTAGAAGACGGCCGACCTGTCGATATTATCCTAAATCCAATGGGGGTAATCTCTAGAATGAATTTCGGACAAGTCTTAGAAACCCATCTTGGTTGGGCCGCTAAAGCCCTTGGTCTTAAAATAGCGACGCCAGTATTTGATGGGGTCACAATAGAACAAATTAAAGGCTTGTTAAAAGAAGCAGGACTGCCAGAAGATGGTCGAGTCCAGCTCTATGATGGAAGATCAGGAGAACCATTTACAGAACGAACCGTCGTTGGTGTTAAATATATGTTGAAACTTCTTCATCTAGTCGAAGATAAGATACATGCCAGATCGATCGGACCATACGCGATGGTCACACAACAACCCTTGGGTGGTAAAGCCCAATTTGGTGGACAGAGATTTGGGGAGATGGAAGTGTGGGCTTTGGAAGCCTATGGGGCCGCTCATATTTTACAGGAAGTCTTAACGATTAAATCGGATGATGTTGTCGGACGATCAAAAGCCTACGAATCAGTCATTAAGGGCGAAGATATCAAAGAACCGCGCATTCCAGAATCGTTTAATGTCCTAGTAAAAGAACTCCAAGGCCTTGGTCTGGCTGTTGAATTAGTCCAAGAAGAAGGAGACAAGATAAAGGAGATTGAGGCAGAAGAGATAATCGAAGAAATTTACGAAGAAAACATAGAAGCCTTGAAGAACACAGACTTAATCGTCGGGAACGAAGCCGAAAAGAAACTTCCCATGGTCGACATCACTGACGAAGAAGCAAAAGATGATTTTGAAATTTTGGAAAAAGTTGATGAATAAAAGAGGTGCAAAGTGATAATAAACGAGACAAAAAACGATAATTTCCAAGCCGTCAAATTGATGGTTGCTTCCCCGGAGCATATCTTGCAATGGTCACGAGGAGAAATTACCAAACCTGAAACTATAAACTATAGAACCCTCAAACCGGAAAAAGATGGTTTATTTTGCGAAAGAATCTTCGGCCCGTCGAGAGACTGGGAATGCTATTGCGGTAAATATAAACGAATTAGGTATAAGGGCGTTGTGTGTGAGCGTTGCGGGGTAGAAGTAACCCGATCTATTGTTAGAAGAGAAAGAATGGGTCATATTAAATTATCTGTACCGGTCACTCATATTTGGTTTTTACGAGGCACTCCAAGCTCGATTGGACTAACTTTAAATTTATCAGTTCGTGATCTTGAAAAAGTGGTTTATTTTGCAAATTTTGTTGTTTTAGACGTGAACGAAGAAGCAAAAGCAAATGCTCTAAAACAAATTAACGAAGAGTTCAAAAAGAGAAAAACTGAGCTTGAAAACAAGACCCAAGATCAAGCGGAGCTTCTGACAATGGTTGAGGACCTAGAGCAATATCGAGATAGTGCTCATGAAGAATTAAATCAACTCCAAGTCATGGAAATAATTTCAGAATCACGTTTTCGAGAGCTATCGATGAAATATGGGGAAGTCTTCCGTGCCGGAATTGGTGCAGAAGCGATCCAAGAACTTTTAACTAAAATCGACCTCGATTCATTAGCAAAAACCTTAAAATATGAAGTTGATAACTCACAAGGAGTCAAACGGAAAAAGTCACTCAAAAGGTTGAAGCTAATCGAGGGCTTTGTTAATGCCAAGATCCGTCCTGAATGGATGATTTTAACGGTTTTACCAGTCATTCCACCAGATCTAAGACCGATGGTTCAACTTGATGGTGGTCGTTTTGCTACCTCAGACTTAAATGATTTATACCGTCGGGTCATCAATCGAAATAATCGTCTTAAGAGATTATTAGATATGGATGCGCCAGAGGTTATCTGTCGGAATGAAAAGCGAATGTTACAAGAAGCCGTCGATGCTTTGATCGATAATGGGGCCAGAAGAGACAAAAATGTCGCGACTGCAACCTCTCGAAGAAAACTCCGTTCTCTGGCTGATATGTTAAAAGGGAAACAGGGCCGATTTAGGCAGAATCTATTAGGAAAACGTGTTGATTATTCGGGCAGGTCAGTGATTGTGGTCGGGCCGGAATTAAAGCTACATGAATGTGGTTTGCCTAAAATGATGGCGCTAGAACTCTTCAAGCCGTTTGTCATGTCAAAATTAATTGTTGGTGGCTTTGCTCATAACGTCAAAAGTGCGAGCCGAATGATAGAACGGAGTAAAAACGAAGTCTGGGATGCCCTCGACGAAGTAATCACCGATAAATACGTTTTATTAAATCGAGCACCAACTTTACATCGACTCGGAATTCAAGCTTTTAAACCTGTCTTAATCGAAGGTAAAGCGATCCAAATTCATCCTTTAGTCTGCGCTGCCTTTAATGCTGACTTTGACGGAGATCAAATGGCCGTTCATGTGCCTTTATCGCAAGCGGCCCAAAAAGAAGCCAAGGAAATAATGCTTTCAACCAATAATCTCCTCAAGCCAGCCGCTGGGGAGCCAGTCGTAAAGCCAAGTCAGGATATGGTTCTTGGAATCTATTGGATGACGATTGCCGAAGAATCAGATCCTAAAGAGCTTAAATCATATAGTGATAAAGAAGAAGCGATTACAGCCTACGATGATCGTCAATTATCATTAAGAAAAATTATCAGGATTAAGGTCAATGAGGACTTTATCGAAACAACAGTCGGTCGTTTGATCTTTAATGATATTATGCCAAAAGAGATCGGTTATATTAACGAGGCTCTAGATTCAAAGAAGCTTAGTCAGATCGTCGATCGTGTCTACAAAATTTGTGGTCAGGAAGCGACGGTTACTCTTGTAGATCAAATCAAATTACTAGGGTTTCGCTATTCGACAAAATCAGGGCTTTCATTTTCTATGGACGATCTAGAGATACCCGCAGATAAAAAGCAAACCTTAAAAGAGTTTGAAGAAAAAGAAAACCATATCCATCAACAGTACTTCCAAGGGCTTATTACCGAAGAGGAAAAGACGACCAAGGTTATTGAGATTTGGACTGAAGCTCGAGAAAAGCTGCAAAAAGATATGGAAATACAAATGGATCATAACGGTAGCTCATATCTAATGATGGCTTCTGGGGCTAGAGGAAAAATGGGTCAATTTTCGCAGATGGCCGGGATGAAAGGCTTAGTCGTGAATGCTGTCGGGCGTATTATTGAGCTTCCAATCAAGTCTAACTTTAAAGAAGGCTTGTCTTCGCTAGAATTTTTCATCTCAACTCATGGGGCGAGAAAGGGGCTATCGGATACAGCCTTGAAAACTTCAGATTCAGGCTATTTGACTCGACGACTAGTCGATGTTTCCCAAGACGTGATCGTGACCGAAAAAGATTGCGGCAGTAAAGAATCAGCGGTCATTTCCAGAGCAGAATCTAAAATGATCGGTGAAGATTTTTCTTTCAGAATCAAAGGCCGGGTTTTGGCCAAAAATGTCGTTAACGACAAAAATGGGGAAATTGTGGCCAAGAAGGGCACAATGATTGACGATGAGATTTTTGCGAAGATAGACAATGCCAATATTGACGAAGTCTTTATCCGCTCTGTCTCTGGCTGTCATTCAACCTGGGGTATTTGTCAACAGTGTTATGGGGTTGATTTAGCCAAAGGCTGGTTGATTCATCTTGGTGAAGCTGTCGGCATTATCGCGGCTCAATCCATTGGTGAGCCTGGAACTCAGTTAACGATGAGAACTTTCCATGCTGGTGGTGTCGCCGGGGCTGATATTACCCAGGGTTTGCCTAGGGTTGAAGAGCTTTTTGAAGCCAGAACGCCAAAAGGCCAAGCAATCTTATCGGAAATTGAAGGCCGAGTTCATATTGAACGAAACCATGATAAAAAAATGTTAGAAGTCATGTCCCTTGAGCTAAATGAAGAAGTCTACGATGCAACCGGGTATGAAATTGAGGTTAAGAACAATAAATTTGTTGAAATCAAAGATATCTTAGCCACAAAAGATGGTAAAAAACCAATCAAGGCCAAAAGCGCCGGTACAATTAAAATCAAGGATCATGAAATACACTTGATCAAAGAGGCGGACGCAAAGGTCTATGAACTCTCTAATCGGGTTGGACTACTCGTCTCCGATGGGGACACAGTTACTCGTGGTCAGGCTTTAACAGAGGGTTCCTGGAATTTGGGCGAGGCCTTAAAGCTTTTGGGGGAGCTGGCGATCCAACGTTATATTGTCAAAGAAGTCCAACAAATCTACGCCTCTGAGGGACAAACAATTAATGATAAGCACATTGAGATTATTATTAGACAAATGTTTAGTCGTTGTCGTATTGACGAAACCAATGATACCCCGTTTGTAGTCGGTGAAATCGTCTCACGAACCGCTTTGAATCGAGCCAATAAAGCGGCGGTAAAAAAAGGTGGAAAGCCAGCCGATTCAACGAACTTGTTACTCTCGATATCAAAGGTAGCTTTAACAACCGATAGCTTTTTATCGGCTGCATCGTTCCAAGAAACCAGTAAAGTTCTGATTGGGGCGGCCGTGGCCGGTAAGGTCGACGACCTTCATGGTTTAAAAGAAAACGTAATTATTGGTAAACTTATCCCAGCTGGCACAGGTTTTAAAGAAACCTTGACGGAAAAGGAATAAGTTGCTAAAATTCTTAGGATTTAAAGGAGAAAAATGCCCACAATTAATCAATTAATCAAAAACCCGCGAAAGACAACAGTTAAAAAATCTAAGTCTCCAGCTTTGCAAAAAGGCTACAACGCGCTGAAAAATAAAGTGGTTCCGGCTGCCAGCCCTCAAAAAAGAGGGGTCTGCGTGAAAGTAACGACTCAAACGCCGAAGAAACCGAACTCAGCTTTACGAAAGATTGCCCGGGTTAGACTCTCAAATCAAATGGAAGTTACCGCCTATATTCCCGGGACAGGACATAACTTACAGGAACATAGCGTTGTTACGATTAGGGGCGGCAGGGTAAAAGATTTACCTGGGGTTCGTTATCATATCGTTCGAGGATCGCTCGATACCAGTGGTGTTGCAAATCGGAAACAAGGTCGAAGCAGATATGGAGCTAAAAAAAGTTAAGGAGAATAAATGCCAAGAGATCCTAGAAAAGTTGCCAAGAGAAAACTAGACCCAGATATGAAATACCAAAGTATCTTGGTCACAAAATTTATAAATAAAATTATGCTAGATGGCAAAAAAGCCTTAGCCACAAATCTTGTCTATGGTGCTTTTGAACAAATCGAAAAAGATACTGGAAAACCAGCTCTAGAAATTTTCGAACAAGCGATAAAAAATGTTTCGCCAGTTCTGCAAGTTAAATCACGCAGAATTGGTGGCGCCAATTATCAAGTCCCAATGGAAGTCAAAGGACAAAGACGACTTCACTACGGATTCGTCTGGATTAGAGAAGCGGCGAGAAGCCGTTCCGGCGTCTCTTATGATAAGGCCTTAGCCCAAGAAATCATTGATGCTTATAAAAATACTGGTACCGCCATCAAGAAAAGAGAAGAGACACACAAGATGGCAGAGGCGAACAAAGCCTTTGCTCACTTTGCTCGGTACTAAAAAACAGGGAAAATAAAAAAGAAATGATCTTTTAGATTTGGAAAGAGGAATAAATGGCGCGAGAATACAGCTTAGAAAAAACTAGAAATATCGGGACAATCGCTCACATTGATGCGGGCAAAACAACGGTTACCGAGGGTATTTTGTATATTACTGGACGAGTCCACAAAATTGGTGAGGTCCACGAAGGTGAAGCCACGATGGATTGGATGGAACAGGAGCGAGAAAGAGGCATTACTATTACTTCAGCCGCGACCACTTGTTTTTGGAATAATCACCGGATTAACATTATTGATACACCAGGACATGTTGATTTTACGGTTGAGGTTGAACGATCATTAAGGGTTTTGGACGGCGCTGTTGTTATCTTAGACGGGAAAATGGGCGTTGAGCCACAGAGTGAAACCGTCTGGCGCCAAGCCGATAAATATAATGTTCCTCGAATGTTTTTTGCAAATAAGATAAATCAAACCGGTGGCGATTTTTACAAAAGTCTTGCGTCAGTCCGGGAGCGATTATCTAAAAATGCCTATCCAATCCAATTACCGATTGGGTTTGAGCAAAGCATGTCTGGGGCGGTTGATCTAGTTGAAATGAAAGCCTATAAATATAAAGAATATACTGATAAAAAACTAGAAGAAACCGAGATCCCAGCAGACATGCTTGATAAAGTCAAAAAATACCGTGAAGAATTAATCGAAAAAGTCGTCGAGTACGACGATGACGCGATGGAAAAATATCTAGCTGGAGAAGAACTCTCAGTCCCAGAGTTAAAAAAATTAATTCGTAAAGCCACCGTTTCAGGTGAATTCTTCCCCTTATTAGGCGGAGATGGTCGAGGCGTGGTTGTCTCTTTACTTGTTGATGCGATTATTGATTACTTGCCATCACCACTTGAGGCTAAACCAGCGATGGCCACTGATCCAAAAACAGGCGAAGAGATAGAGATTAAGGCGAATGATGAAGAGCCTTTTGCGGCTCTTGCTTTCAAAGTTGCGGCAGACCCCTTTGTTGGGAAATTAATCTTTTTTAGAACCTATCGAGGGACTCTAAAAAAAGGTTCATATATCATTAATGCGACGACCGGCAATAAAGAAAGAATCGGACGAATCGTCCGATTACATTCAAATCATCGTGAAGAAGTTGAAGAAGTCTTTTCTGGTGAAATTGCGGCTGCGGTTGGTCTTGGGAAAACAACAACCGGTGATACTTTATGTGACGTAAATAATGTGGTCGTTTTAGAAAATATCGTTTTCCCAGAACCAGTTATCGAGATTGCGATTGAACCGAAGACAAAGGCCGACCAAGAAAAAATGGGATTAGCTCTTTCCAGATTAGCCGAAGAGGACCCAACTTTTAGAGTTAAAACTGATGATGAAACCAGCCAAACAATCATTTCTGGAATGGGGGAATTACACTTAGATATCATCGTTGATCGGATGAAGAGAGAATTTAAAGTTGAAGCTAATATTGGTAAACCACAAGTTGCTTATAGAGAAACGATTAAGTCTAAAGTTCAACAGGAAGGTAAATTTATTCGACAATCTGGTGGTCGTGGACAATATGGCCATGTTTGGCTTGAAATCGAACCTCAAGAAAAAGGTCTTGGTTATGAATTTATAAACAAGATTGTTGGTGGCTCAATTCCAAGAGAATATATCAATCCAGTCGAAAACGGCATTAAAGAAGCAATGGCAAATGGCGTTATCGCCGGCTATCCGGTCGTCGATGTCAAAATAACCCTATATGATGGCTCATTCCATGAAGTTGATTCTTCGGAAATGGCCTTCAAAATCGCTGGTTCAATCGCCTTCCAAGAGGGAGTGCGAAAGGCCAAAGCGATCATCTTAGAACCGATTATGAAAGTTGAAGCCACGGTCCCAGAAGAATATATGGGTGATATTATGGGAGACCTAAATTCCAAACGAGGCCGAATTCAGCAAATGTCTGATCGAGGGAATGCCAAAGTGGTTGATGCTCTAGTCCCACTAGCTGAGATGTTTGGGTATGCAACCAACCTACGTTCGATGACTCAAGGACGAGGTAACTACACGATGGAATTTGACCATTATGAAGAAGTACCAAGGAATGTCGCAGAAGAAATAATTGCCAAAAGAGGCAAGAAGCCAGTAGAAGCAGATGAAAAGTCATAAAAAACAGTTGCAGAAAAGTGAAAATTATAGTAAATTATGTGAGCGAGAATTAAATAGCTAATGATCCACGCGGGTAGGGAGTGTGGGAAAATTTGTTTAGTCAAAAATATTAAAAAATACCGCAAAAAGAGCGGCTCGGCTATTGGCCGAAAAGGAGAACGACATGGCAGAAACATTTCAAAGAACTAAGCCACATGTCAATGTAGGAACCATTGGCCACGTTGATCATGGGAAGACAACCTTGACTGCCGCTATTCTAAAAGTCCTTGGGGACAAAGGAATGGCTAAAGTTGAGAAATTTGAAGAAATTGATAGTGCACCCGAGGAAAGAGAACGTGGTATTACGATTGCGACTCATCACTCAGAATATGAGACAGAGAAACGCCATTATGCTCACGTTGACTGTCCAGGACATGCTGATTATGTTAAAAACATGATTACTGGAGCAGCTCAAATGGACGGCGCAATCTTGGTTGTTGCAGCTACTGATGGTCCTATGCCTCAAACCAGAGAGCACTTACTCTTAGCTAAACAAGTTGGTGTACCAAAGATTGTCGTTTATATGAACAAAGTTGATCAGGTCTCTGATCCAGAAATGCTTGATCTAGTAGAAATGGAGATCAGGGAACTTTTGACAAAATATGAATATGACGGCGATAATGCGCCTATTATCAAAGGGTCTGCACTAAAAGCTTATGAAGGCGATGCAGAAGCCCAAAAATCAATTATGGAACTTTTAGATGCTCTTGATACTTATATTCCAGAACCGGTTCGTGATATTTCTAAACCTTTCATGATGGCAGTAGAAGATGTTTTCTCGATCAAGGGACGAGGGACGGTTGCGACTGGTCGTATCGAAAAAGGTGTAGTGAAAATTAACGAAGAAATTGAAATCGTTGGGATCAAACCAACCCGAAAAACTGTTGTTACCGGGATTGAAATGTTTAAAAAACAACTTGATCAAGGTCAAGCGGGTGATAATGCCGGAGTTTTACTGCGAGGCATAGAAAAAGCAGATATCGAGCGTGGAATGGTTCTTGCAAAACCCGGCTCAATTACACCCCATACAGAATTTGATGCAGAAGTATATATTCTAACCAAAGAAGAGGGTGGAAGACATACTCCATTCTTCAAAGGTTATAAACCTCAATTCTACATTAGAACAACTGACGTTACCGGTGAGATCACTTTCGACGGCGAAATGATTATGCCTGGTGATCGAGTTAAGATGGGCGTCAAATTGATTCAACCAATTGCGATCGAAGAAGGATTAAACTTCGCGATTCGTGAAGGTGGTAGAACTGTAGGCTCAGGTATCGTAACAAAGATTAACAAATAATAATCATAATGGCCGAAGAAAAAACAAAACAACGAATTAGGATAAAGCTTAAAGCCTATGACCACAAGATCATAGATCAATCTTCGGTTCAGATTATCGAAGCGGCTGAACGTAGTGGAGCCATCGTTATGGGTCCAATCCCTCTACCAACAGATCGTAGTCCGATTACGGTGTTACGAGCAAGTAATATCGATAAAGATTCTAGGGAGCAGTTTGAGATGAAAGTTCACAAAAGACTGATCGATATTACAGACTATACTAACAAAACCGTCGATGCTTTAATGAACATCAATCTTCCTGCCGGAGTCGATATCGAAATCAAAATGTAAAGAGCTTAAAACCTTTTATATTGTACGAACACTTGTTTGAATGATAAAACCGCTATTGGGGTCGTGACCGAAAAGATCTCAAACACAACTGATCAATACCGAGTCCAATACGAAGGTAAAGCGATCGTCAAAGTCTCTATCGAAAATGGTGCTATCACCGCCGGCGATCTTCTTACGACTTCTGCCACTAACCCAGGCACTGTCGTTAAAGCAACTGAGACCTCAACGGTCACTCTTGGCTTAGCCCTAGAATCAATCGCTGTGGATGGGGAAATGGCGATTATGTTACGAACTTCGTATGTTACAGCAGCGGGTAACTCTGTTTTGTCTGAAACCCCTGGAGACGTCAAGGTAGCTGGTACTGGCAAACTATATTTTGGTGATGCCGAGACATATTATTTTTCTTTGAATGGCACTACGCTAGAATTAAATACGGCATTTAAAGCAAGTGGAGATTTTGAAACTTCTGGTTCTTTTTCACTCGGTGGTGGAATAACTTGGTCAAAGGGGGCTGGCGCGCCGACTGGAACTTGTACAACCGGGAGTATGTACAGTCGGGTTGACGGCTCTGCTGGATCAACACTCTATGTTTGCGAAAAGGGCGCTTGGATTGCAAAGTAATTTTCTTAGACACTCTATCGATAGATCTTTTTAATAAGGACGAGGATGACAAAAAGCAGAAATCAATTACTATGCTTTTCGACTTTTTTATCTCTGGGAAAAAAACCTAAAAACGGCTCATTTTATCTTTCTAGTCTGACGAGACCTGCAGACGACTGATTGATCGAGGCAATCGAGGACAGTTCTCCAACTTCTCGGCTCATTGCAGTCGTTCTAAGGATTAAGAGGTGCTATATAGTTTGAGACTATCGAGAGCCAATGAAGGGCTTATTCTTTTTACCGATACGACTTATTAAGTAATATGGTTAATATAATAATGTATAAAATTGACAGATATGATAAGATTTTTTTATGGATAATATATCAGGAAGTGTAAATTCATCAGAATCAATGCCTGGGCTTGAACCGACCCTGCCTGGACAAGATGAAAAAGACTTGCGAATAGGAGAAGGCATAGAAGATTCAGAAAAAACGCTTATGGATTATGGGCAAAACAATAACCCTGAAGATCCCTCTTATTTAACGAGGCTAGGCATTGAACTAGTAAATGGCGATGATCCAGAAAATGCAGATTATAGATTAAGTAAACCTACTTCCAAATGCGAAATGTCTTTGGTCATAGCCGCAAAGGATGAGGAAGAGAGAATTGGTCCAATGCTTGAATCTCTCTCTATCCAAGAAGGTTTAGCTGATAACCTCGATAGTTTTGAAGTGATTATTATTGTAAATAATTGTACTGATTCGACTATAGAGGCAGCTCAGTTAAAAATAGAAGAAATAAATAAAAAGCTTGGAGATGAGGGCCGAACGGATAGACTGCAGGTACACTTGATTGATGTTAAGTTTAAAGACGGTGAAGGAGGCGTCGGTAAGGCAAGCAAACTAGGCATGGACATTGCCTTTTCAAGAGAAACCCCGATCATTGCCCGCGATGATGCAGACTCGATTTTTGAAGAAAAATGGGTATCGGGGATACTGGAAACATTTAAAAAAACGGGAGCTGGAGCCGTGGGTGGGGAAATAGAAACCAACCCTGAGGATTCTATCATCCTTACCCCTGAAGAGCAATTATTATTAAGCAAGTATTATGATGAATACTTTGAACCTTCTATCGTTCTGAATAGAATCCAAGATGCCCAAAAACTGGGGATAGAGGCAGACGAGTCTTCTATCACAGGGGCTACGGCTATAACTAGATTATCTTATGCACAAGTCGACGGTATGACAACCGAAAAAAGTGGACAAAAATTTTCTTTCAGGAAAAAGTTAAACGAAAATGGTATAAAAGTGGTCCAAGCAAGTGATCTTGGAATAGAAGTGAGGGTATTAACTTCTGGACGGGCAGATGGCCGAACTGGGGGCGGGGCAGCTAAAATTATTTCGGAGGTCCAAAAGGCTGTCTCTGAAAAAAAAGAACTGATAGTCTCAGACCCGGAAAATAAAGATGGATTGATCCCAATTGAGGGCGCTATACAGAAGCTAAAAGAAAGACCAGAACTTAAAGATTACTACGAAAAAGAAAAAGAGCAAAAAATAAAAAATATTGTAGACTACCTGAATAATTATTTTATTGAAAATAACTTGATTGAGGCCTTGGGCAGTGATATTTACGAAGCCTATATCGGCAAAGCAACAGCAGAAAAGTCAAAAATGTATTTAAATGATATTAAAGGCCATGAGATAATCAAAATTACAGAAATAGAAGGAATAGCGAAAGACTTGGTCGAAAAATACGGCTAAATCAACTAGCTTCATTTTCCTAAAAGCGTTTTCTTATCAAGATAATTGTGATATTATCTTTTTTAATTTGTGAGAGATAATTACTAGATGAAAAAGATAAAAGATATAACAGAAGACGAAATGGTGGCGACCTTTTTAAAAGGTGAAATAAACTCAAAAAGGTTCGGCTATCAAATTTATGATGCCCTAGAAGAGTTGGGTCTTGACGATGGGCTTATTAGAAACCCCAAATTGAATCGGGCAGAAGAAAACAACACTCGTAAAAAGATTCTTAGAATGGCTCGAGGTTATAATAGCTTTCTTTTGTTTGAAGGTTATCCCCAAGACGTTAAATGGGTGAGAGCGACTATTACAAAAAAAGAGTTATTAGATATTCGGTATATCAACTACAGCTATTGGCTAGAAATAACCCAAGGATCGCGCAAGCTCGATGATGCTGTCAAAACAATCAAAGAGGGTAAAGAAGTTTTTAACGTTAGTAATGATAATTTTCTTGAGGCTGCCGAGGAGGTCAAGAAGGGAACTAGCTTCCCCGAACTTATTTTGGTCACTAAAGGCAATGATCACCCATTAGTGGTGTTGGAGGGGCATCTTCGGGCGACGGCCTATCGACTAAGCCTCGAATATATTCCAGATGAGATCGAGGTTTTGTTAGGGACCTCTGATGATTTTGATCAGTGGGGACATTACTAATCTAATCTTTTTAATAAAAGTTTGCTTATAAAAGGAAAGCCCCCGCGCAACGCTTTCGCGTTTTGCGGGGGCAAGATATTCATGCTCAAACCTCCTAAAGGATAAACGGCCATCTATTAGACCGTAAGGATTTTGACGCCGCCTCGGGCAATTGGCCTCCAACTCAGGTAGAGTCGGAAGTCATACCCAGTTCTTCGGGTGTAGATTAAGTAGTTGCCCTCCTCGAACTGTGGGACCGAGTAAAGTAATACTTTTGACACGTCCTCCTCTTGGATGACATGGCCAATTGCATCTGCCACGTCACCAGAAAGGGATTCCTGGATATTTTCGTCCGGAGTGGTTGACTCAGCTTCGACGTACTTCATTTCGACTGAACCCAGCACATAAACTTGCGCTGGTTCTTTTTTGGCCAGCAGATGATATGGTTCTTGGCGACTGATTGTCTTATCGTTGGCCTTAATACGAACACACCACTCTCCCTTTGACTTGAACCATTCTAGGTCTAGGGAGCATGGGTTGTTTCTTTCCAACCCACGATTTGAAAGAGCGAACTCCTGGTTTTTATAATGCCAGTAATATGCACCTGTAAAACGATCGGCCGACAGATCAACTGGGTATCTAGATCGCATGATTGATGTTTTGCGATCAGGCCCAACCTGCCAAAAGTCGAATGACCCTGGTGTGCTCGTCCACCAGTTTTGTGTCACAACACTAGCTTGGCTGATTTTTCGAGTGACAACACCTAGAGTTGCAGAGAGCAGATCAGACTGTTTCTTGACATTAGCCAGGAAGGCGGTCTGATTCTCATCTACTCGTAACCCCTGGTGTTCCTCTAAGTATAGTTCTAGCGCTCTTTTGGGATTTCGACGAAATCGTTCCATCGCTAGACCGATTGCGACAAAATATTCTATGTCACCGCCAAGGTCTGGATGGGTTCTCATCGCCACGGCTTTAAAGCCGCTTTCGGTTACAGCTTGGATTGCATCTAGTCCTAGAACGGCGATTCTCTCGAAATCAAAGATCGTATCGAGAGGGTTCTTCCGTCCTGATTCTTTA
>CAIMLA010000044.1 GCA_903842085.1 uncultured bacterium
GTCCGTTAACGAGCGCAACCCTTGCCGTATGTTGTATTTCTCATACGGGACTATCCTGGTCAACAGGGAGGAAGGTGGGGATGACGTCAAGTCAGCATGGCTCTTACGCCTCGGGCTACACTCACGTTACAATGGCCAGTACAATGGGCTGCCAACCCGTAAGGGGGAGCTAATCCCATCAAAACTGGTCCCAGTTCGGATTGAGGGCTGCAATTCGCCCTCATGAATGTCGGAATCGCTAGTAACCGCGAATCAGCACGTCGCGGTGAATACGTTCTCGGGTCTTGTACACACTGCCCGTCACACCACGAAAGTTAGCAATGCCCGAAGTACCCCGCAAGGGGTCCTAAGGTAGGGCTAGCGATTGGGGTGAAGTCGTAACAAGGTATCCGTAGCGGAAGCTGCGGATGGATCACCTCCTTTCTAGGGAGCAATTTCACATTTTATGTGAACAGAACCTTTTATCCTAACAAAAGTTTACTTTTGCGAAGGGGTAAAAGTGCTCTCAGGTCGACACTCGTTCTTTTTTATTAAAAAGCGAGGAAGGGTTCGAAAATCTTCTGCTATTATTTAACCGCCAAAGGAAAATATTAAAAGAGCTGATATTGTAATCAGGTCTTTTTTTTATTTGGTTAAAAAAGTTAAATCTTTTTTCACTTAGGCACTAATTTAGACGTAATCACGCTTTCCAAAAGCTTGAATAAATAATATAATGAGATTAAATAAAATAACGAAATCATGATTTAGCAAAAGAGAAAAAAGAAACAATATTAGCTAATCAGATAAAACCGTATTTTATTTGAAATCAATGCAACCGAGGAAAAAAACAAACAAAAACCGATTAATGGTGATTGCGCGTTCTGTAGTTTTTAGTATGCTACGGTTTTTTAGATCTCTCTGCAAAAGCTTAATAAATGCATTTGTTAACATCCGGTTTTATTTAACCCTCCCAATCCATTTTTGGGCAACTAAATACAGATTGTACAAGTGGTGGAGCGAGAAACATTATTCAAGTAATGTCCACCTGTCGGTTCTGGTTGGCTACTTTACTATAATCGTAATAATTTTCGTCGGGATGATGCATCTTGTAATCCCGAAGGCGACTCTCTCGGCAGTCGATCAAAATAGTGAGTTTACTGCTGAAGAAGACCCAGTCTTCAATCTTGATACGGCGGGCCTAGCTAAGGGCGAGATTAATCAAGTCGGGGTCAATGAAGTCAAAGCCGGGCAATCTTTGATCTCAGCCGATGTTTATAAAGAAAACGAGCTTCAAAATATTCCAATTCAAATCGAAAGAGTCGAACCAGGTTCTGATCAGTTTTCTACTAAAGTTATTAATCCGATGCAGATATTACCTGGCAAGTATCGACTAGATGTCACGATCAATGCGACTCAGGGCTCGATCAATCCACAAATGATTGAACAAACCATGACCCAAGACTTCACCTGGGGGGTTCTCTCAATCAATCCAGATAAAGCAAGCTATAAATCAGGTGAAGAAGCTAAACTAGCTATTGCCGTCTTAAATGACAAAGGTCAAATGGACTGTGCCGCTAAAGTCTCTCTTCTAATCACTGATCCTAACGGTCAAACGATCACTCTCTCTACAGATAATAAAACAATCACGGTCTCAGAAACTTGCCAAGTCTATGATAAAGTTTTAGAACCAGACTTCTTTGCTAACTACAAAGTCACGACTCCAGGAACCTACAAACTAAACCTTCATGCTGAAACCGCTCTTGGGACTCATGATATCACTGATGGTCTCTTAGTCGAAGATAACCCCGCCTTTACTATCCAAAGAGAAGCTCCAACTAGAATCTATCCGATCAAAGACTATACGACCAAACTAAACATTACCGCTCAAGCAGACTTTACCGGGACCATCACCGACACCGTCCCA
>CAIMLA010000045.1 GCA_903842085.1 uncultured bacterium
ACTAACTCCACCAGTGACAGTTAAAACGTCACCGACTAAATAGCCGGTTCCTCCAGCAGTTGGAGCAGGGTTGATGGTAGATATAGGCCGACCACCGAATTTTCGTAAAAATGTTCCGGTGTTATTAAAGACTTGGATACGTTGATTACTAATCTCAGTCACATAAATGTTACCTGATGAATCAAGAGCAATGTTATTAGGGCTGCTAAACATTCCGTCACTAGTTCCCACTGATCCGAATTTACGCAAGAATGTTCCAGCATTATTAAAGACTTCAATGCGGTTATTGCCACTATCAGTCACATAAATATTACCTAATGAATCCAAAACAATACCATATGATTGTGAAAATTGTCCGTCACCAGTGCCGTAGGAACCAAACGTACGTAAGAATGTCCCTGAGTTATCAAAGACTTGAATACGGTTGTTGCAAGTGTCAGCCACATAGATATTACCCGAAGAATCGAGAGCGACATCATTTGGACCATTAAATTGGCCATTAGCAGTACCATATGAACCAAACTTGCGTAAGAATGTCCCATTGCTACTAAATACCTCTACTTGTTGACCAGAGCTATCTGCTACATAGATATTTTTTGACGAATCCATGGCAAGGCCGGCTGGACCACCAAAAGGAATATTAGGCAAGTTAGAGTTAAACGAAATCGCCGGACTAGGGTTAGTTGCTAGTTTCACACTTCCGGGCAAGGATGTTATATTAGCGTTACTGTTGGTTACATTGGTTGTAAAGTCCGATTGCGTTGTCCAAATTTTGGTATAACTAGCAGCATGAACATTAGCTAAGGGGGAGAGAATCATAACTAAGATTATTAAAATAACATAAGTTAATAATACTCCCCTATGGACAGGTCTAGAGTATTCATTCTGATGCCATTTATGATATCTTTTTGATTTCTTCTTTAGATAATTATGGAGTATATGAGAGTAGGGGATTATAGTCTTATCGCTATGACTGTTCTTAAATATATTTTTAACTAAAGCAATTTTCATGACACGTTATGTCTAGTCTATATAGATTGCTATATTTAAAAGTGAGTTTAGCTATAATCGTTTGTCTATTTTTGACTGAGCATATTCTTTTGTTTATTTACTTATATTTCTAAATAAATTATATAACAAAATTATTAAAAAGTCAGTTATTTTCTTAATATTACTTATACTGTGAAATAGACTTTCTGGTCTAAATATCAAAGCCAGACATTACTGACCGACAAATAAACTCTTCCAGCTGGGTATAATCCTCTTTGCTGTAGGCTTCTTTGATTACGAGAGTAACATATTGACCCAACAGAAGCATAAACACCCCAACACTGAGACACAAGGCACCAGACTTTTTATAGTGTTCCAACTGTTCCAGTTTCACAAATCAATACTTAAAATTGAGACTCTGACAAATTATGCCTATCAACTGTCTCGTTTGTCTCATTCTGTGCTTAAAAGTACCCCCAGGGTCTCGAGCGGCGTGCTGAGCCATAACGGACGACAATGAGACCGAGTTAATCGGTCTTTTTATATTAATGACGCAACACGCTATTAATAGCTAGATGATTTTTGTATAATTATTCCATGAGCAAAATTGAGAAAAAAGTTTGGCCAGAATATTTTCAAAAAATATTTGATGGCGTAAAAAAATATGAATTAAGGTTAGCCGACTTTGATGTAAAAGAGGGTGATGTTTTAGTTCTAAAGGAATGGGACCCAAATACACAAGAATATACAGGCCGCGAACTTACTAAAAACGTCACCTATATTCTAAAGACTAAAGATATTACATTTTGGAGACAAGAAGATATTAATAAATATGGGTTTCAAATTATCTCAATAGAATAGCTATTTGGTACTGAACCGACGTGTAGAGCCATATCGGACGACAAGGAGACCGAATTTATCGGTCTTTTTATATTAATGACGCGATACCCTACTAATAGCTAGTAGATTTTTGTATAATTTGCTTATGAGTAAAGAATTTCACGCAATCATAGTTGATAAATCCCTAAAAGATTTGAGCATTCTAAATCAACTACATATTATTGGTAAAATAAAAGACGGTGGTTGGGAGTTATTTAAAATCTCAGTTCCTGAAGAAGGCATAGAAGAAACCAAGAAGTTAATAAAAGAAAATTTAACTGAAGGTTCTTGGTATTATCATTTTTATAACGAAAATGGGTCAAAGCTCATAATCGTTTTTAGAGAAAAAACTTTTGAAACTGACAATAATCCAGAAAATTGGGACGAAATAATAAGTTATGGTCAGTCGATAAATATACCGAAAGAGCAATTGGATTTTTGCCCCAACACATTTGCTCAAGAAAAATACTAAAAAAACCGAATCTAACGGTTTTTAGTACTGAACCGACGTGCAGAGCCATAAAGAACGATTAGAACACTCTGCGATAGTATCAAAGGGTTTTTTAAGTTCAAATAACAGTTTATCGCCTTGTAATTTTAGGTTCTGACATACCAAATTGATAAGTTGTCGTTTTTCTTATGGATTTGCAGCTTCAAATAGCTTCTTTGCGTTTTTTGCGAGTTTTAATATGTAAGTTGAGGTTAAATAATACTGTTCGTCGGCGCGTTGTAAGTGACCAAGTTTATTTCTAAAAGCATTGTAGAAGTCTCGAGTATCTTGGACACATTCATCTAAAATGAAAGGAGATGAAAGTGAGCAAGAAATATATGACAAACAAACAACTTCAAGTGTATGGAGCTAGAATTAGGTATGCCTGGTTTAGAAAAGCAGAAGAACTAGGCAACGTTAAGGAAGCCTGCAAGTACTATGGAGTACCTAGAAGTAGCTATTATTACTGGCATTCCAGATGGCTGGAATCAGGAAAGAAACTGCCAAGCTTGTACGATCAACCTAAAGTAGCTAAAACCCACCCCAATGAGCTTCTAGGGACAAGGAAGGGACTGATATTAGCCATTCGTAAGACCACCGGCTTTGGTAAAGATAATCTCTCATATGTACTGGCAAGGGACTATAGTATTAAGATCTCACCAACCGGTATCGGTAATGTTTTAAGAAGAGAAAATCTAGTCAAGAAGACCAAACGGAGGAAACGAACCAGAAAACTTAATGATTATATCTACTATCCC
>CAIMLA010000046.1 GCA_903842085.1 uncultured bacterium
AATGTCGACTTTTACATTAGAATGCATGTTGCTAAAGAAGCCACGGCTACCAGTCGTATCGAAGGCACTAAGACAGAAATTGATGAAGTCCTTCTTTCCAAAGAAGATATTGGTCCGGAAAGAAGAGATGATTGGGTTGAAGTCCAAAATTATATAAAAGCTTTAAATCAAGCAATCTCTAAGTTGTCAGAGTTGCCACTTTCAACGAGATTACTTTGTGAAGCACATAAAACATTACTCTCAGGTGTTAGGGGTGAACACAAAAATCCAGGCGAAGTTCGCAGATCTCAAAACTGGATAGGCGGATCTAATATCGAGAGCGCCTTTTTTGTTCCCCCACATCCTTCAGAGTTACCAGAACTGCTTTCAGATCTGGAGAAATATTGGCACAACTCACGAATACAAACCCCTGACCTTATAAGAATTGCTGTTAGCCATTATCAATTTGAAACAATTCACCCATTTCTGGATGGAAATGGGAGAATTGGACGGCTCTTGATTACCTTATATTTAGTTGATAAGGGTCTCTTGGGTGTACCTCTGTTGTACATCTCAGACTATTTTGAAAAAAATAGATCTGCCTATTATGATTCTCTAAATCTCGTTCGTACAGCGAATGATATCGAGCAGTGGATAAGGTTTTTTTTGGTTGGCGTGATTCAAGTATCGGAGTCTAGCAAAGAGACACTTGCGGCTATTAAAAAACTCCGTGAAAATAGTGAATACAAAATTCAGGAACTTGGCCGAAGAAGTAAGCTTGGGATCAGCCTTCTGACCTATCTTTATGGCCAGCCAATCATTACAATTGGACAGATTACTAAAGAGCTTAACATAAGCTTTCCAGCTGCCAGTGCCATAATAGCGGAATTTCAAAAAATAGGTATTTTAGTAGAGAAAACTGGTTTTACAAGGAACCGAGAATTTGCCTTTAATGAATATCTGGATATCTTCAAAGTTGATAAAAAGTAAAGCCAAAGCATCATTTTATCAATCAAAGGCACACCTTAATTGCTCCATCCAAGACATAAGGCGTTCGAGGCAAAGTGCATCAAGCTCGCCAAATGAAACAAGCTTAATAAGCAACCGCAAGGTAGCTTATTTCTATTAATGACGCAAAACGACTAATCTGCTAAACACTTTCTGTGTTAGAATTTAATCATGAGTATTGATAGAAATTTAATCTTAAACAGACTGAGCGATTCGCTTCAATCGGTTGATTATGTGAATGCGCTATGGCTCGAAGGCGCTGACAGTCTGAATAAAGTTGATGAATTTTCGGACATTGACCTTTGGGTTGATGTTAATGATGAGTTTGAAGATAAATCTATCAAATTTGTAAGACGAGAACTTTTAAAGATCGGCTCTCTTGATTTTGAATTTGAAACAAAACATCCACACCCCAAGATTAGACAAATATTCTTTCATCTAAAAGATACTCCTAAATATATGATTATTGATATGTGTTTACAGTCTCATAGCCGAGACTTTTGGTTTACAAAAGAAATGGAAGGTGAAAAGGCTGTAGTTCTTTTTGATAAAAAGAATGTAATTAGATTTCTACCTCTTAATAAAGCTGAATTTAATAAAAAACTAGAACAAAGAAAAGAATATCTTTTAAAGAAATATCAAATTATGAAAATTGATGTAGAAAAAGAATTAGAGCGTAACGATTATCTAGGGGCACTTAATTTTTATCTACCTCTCACGAGAGTCTTTATTGATTTATTAAGAATAGAGCACAGCCCGACAAAACACGAATTTGGCCTGAAGCATTCTAAAAGAGACTTTCCAGAAAATGTACAAAAGCTTTTGATAAATGTTTTGTCTTTTCATACCGTTAGCGATTTAAAAGAAAATCTTAAATTAATGGATAAAAATATATAATTTGGCTTTTGGGCCACTCCTCTGGCCAAATAAAACATACTTAATAAGCTACCCTTCGGTAGATTATTAATACCAATGACGTAAAACGACTAATCCGCTAAGTGCTTTTTGTGATAAGATACGCACATGGATAGATTTAAAGATAAATATGGTCATCTTGTAACGAAAACAAAAATACGTGAAATATTAAGTAATTATTATTTTGACGATATTGTTTTTTCTTTTGAAAAAATTGATTCTGGCTATGAAAATATAAATATTATTATAAAAATTGGTGTTAAGAAGTTTGTCCCTCGTATTTACAATGACAAACAATACGGCAGAGTTAAACGTGACGAAAAACACCTTCTATATGAACTGAACTTTTTAAACTATCTTTCAGAAAATAATATTCCAGTGGCTCGGATCAACAAGACGATTGACGGAGCATTATTTTCCAAAACCCAACTTGGCGACCACAATCTTTTTGTAATACTTTTTGATTTTATCTATGGTAAAGAGATAAACAAATTCAATAAAGAAAAAATAGAAGATATGGCTAAATGGATGGCCAGAATCCACAAGTTAACCTTTGATTACAAGCCAAATTACATTCGAGAAAAGGATGGGTCACTTAATTATTACAATTGGTGGCAAGATTCAGAGATGAAAAAGCAGCGGGTAAAAGACAAGGATATCAGTAATGCCTATCTGCCAATAATTAATTATTATCAACAATATATCAATCCTGACACCGTGAAAAGATTTCCCATTCTTCAAATCCATACAGATTTGCATCAAGGTAACCTGTGTTTTATAAACAATAAGCTTTCAGGCATCTTTGATTTTGATGATACGAGGCACAGTATTATCCCAGAAGATCTCGGCATGTTCTTTCACGTTCTTTTTAAAAAAGGACATAGAAAAGCCTGTAAAAGAAAAGTTGATACTTTTTTTCAAAGTTATGAAAAAGTTAGAAATCTAACTCGCCAAGAGAAACAAATGGCGCTATGCTATGCTCTTGAGAAAAGATACCAAGGTCGCTACTTTGAAGCTTATCACGACGAAAAAGACGGTAAGCTAACGAAAGAACTGAAACAGTATTATCTTGACTACACAAAAAGATTCAAACTACTCAATTCTTTGATTAAAGAATATAGCTAATCTGCTAAGCATTTTTTGTGTTAAAATTATTTAAAGAATTTCAATTAATATTTTCTGGAATTGCCTATTTATGGAAAAACATCCACACATTATCTTTTGTTTGAACAAAGAACTCGATAAGGATATGATCAAGGAGTTTTTAGAATATCCCAAAAAGGCAGGGATGGACTTTGCCGCTGAAATATTGGAGATTCATCCGAAACTAAAAGAATATTATGGGCTTAAGCCAAAAGAACAAAAGGCGCTAATTAGTGACTATTCAGATTTATATTACCTAGAACACTCCGGGGATTTAGAAAAAGCAAAAAAATCTTTTCAAAAAAAATGGGATAAAGTAGAAAATATTTTCTTCATAGAAACCGATAAGGTTTTTAATAATTTATCTTGGCCAGAAGGTAAATATCGGGGATTTATTTCTATCATTACTGCTGGACCTAGATTTCTAGAAACTAAAGAGTTCCAAAGCTTTTATGGCTGGGAAAGAAATATTATCGGTCAGGTTGTTCATGAGATGCTTCATTTTCAGTTTTATAATCAACTATCTTTTATCAAAGAAGCCAAAACGATTGATAAGGAGGAGCGCTGGCAGCTCTCGGAAATATTTAATGATATTATCCAAGCTGAACCAGATTTTGTTAAAGTACAGGGCTATACACCGAAAGTCCCTTATCCAGAACATCGAGATCTTGTAGAGAAGTATAAAAAAATCTGGGCCAGAACCCAGAATGTGAATGAATTTATCATAAAATCAATAAATATAAAATAAACACCAGCTTAATAATTAACTTGTGTTAAGATAAATCCATGGAAATAACTTTTAAGGAAATTGCTAAAGAAGACATGCTGTTAGTCGTAGAGTGGCTAAATGATCCTGTGGTGAAGGAATATATAGCCGTAGAAGGTGAAAAAAAACGAACCATTAAACAACAAATGGCTTGGTATAAAGAATATCAAATGGATAAAGGGAAGCAAGCCTATACAGTTTACTGTGATAAAATACCAATAGGCTATGCTGGGATTTTTGATATTAATGATTTTAAAAAAAGTGGTAAACTTTTTATTACGATTGGAAATGTCAAATATTGGGGGCAAGGGATTGGAACATTTGTAACAAAAAGGATTATTGATATTGCTTTTAACCAACTTGATCTGTTACGGCTAGAACTTGAGGTAGATGAAAGAAACAAGGCAGCTTCTACTATTTACCAAAAAGCCGGTTTCCATAAAATATTGGAAAGAAGCCACACAAAGGAAGATCCTCACAATGTTTGTATGTATAAGAGCAAAAATTAAATGAGGCACTAGTTATGAGCAAACTTGATTTTCGCTATGATATAGAAAAAGACTTTCAAAATTATGAAAATAACTATTTAGATCATAAGTACCCTGACTATGGACGAAAAGAATTTGATACGGCACCATTTCTTTGGCCAAGCTTAAAAAGAAAAATAGACCAAGCTGCAGATGATGACAAAAAAGTAATAATAAAAGATTATTTAAATAATTTTGCAAAAAATGAATTACCGATAAATATAGAAATTGAGGGTTTAAGAAAATATTGGTCGTCTTTGGAGGCAGAATATTTCAAGAACCTTTGTAATTATATGAAAATACCAAATGAAATAGACAAAATGACTGTTTATTTTACTACCCTATCAATCAGTCCGTATAATGTGGTAAATCGCTATTTTTATGTATCATTTTTTTCAAATTTACCATCACAAGTAAAAACGATTATGCATGAAACTATGCATATAATGTTTAGAAGTTATTTCGAGAAATATTTGAAAGAAAAAGGAGTTGATAAACAGGCCATTCTCGAGATAACCGAGGCTTTAACGATTTTACTCAATTATGAATTTTGTAACCTTTTGCTTGTCCCAGAGAAAAATAATAAACCCTCTACCCTAGATCTACAAGATAAGGTTGTTGAACTATGGGAAAAGAAAGTAAGCTTTATAACAATGTTAGACGAGTTAATTAAAATGAGGACGTAAATATTTTCTTTTATTAATTCGTTCGTCTAATTATAGCTATAATATGTTAATATCTTGGTAAAAGGAAAAAGGAATAAAATGAAATTATTATTAATATATGGTCCTCCAGCTTCGGGAAAACTAACAATCGCAAATGAAATTGCAAAACAAACTAATTTTGTGGTTCTTCATAATCACAAAACATTAGATTTATATAAAGAGGTTATGGAATTCGGTACAAAAGAATTCTGGAAAAAAGTTTCAGATTTGAGATTTGACCTTGCTGAAGAAGCAGCCAAAAATAACAGAAATATTATTATGACTCTTTGTTATGAACCAGGTGATGAACATTATGTATTAAAGCTCAAGAATATTGTTAAAAAATATAATTCTCAGTTGTATTTCGTTCGGTTGGTTTGTGATAAAGAAGAACTAAAGAAGCGAGTCGTGGGGGAATCAAGAAAGAGCCACGGCAAAATTAAGACAGTAGAAGAAATTGAAGGTTCTCTTAAACGACATGATTATTACCAAACAATTGAGGAAGATAACTCGGTGATAATAGAGAATACTAATAAGCAGCCAGAAGAAGTCGCAGATATAATCATTAAAAGTTTTACTTTTTAAAACATTTGTTATAAGTTCTAGTTTATTTTAAAAAGAGATTTTTAATAATTCTTATTTATTCTTCAATAAATTATTAATTAATTCAACTTTATTATTATCTTTTGGTCTGCCCATCTTTTGATAGGCGAGTCTTTCAGACTCTAATGTTAATCCATAAATTAATAAATCATTGGTATTAATGCTAGTCGAATTTGCTTTTAAACCACTGGGCCTTAGAGGGTTATTATCATTTGATACTATATGAACCTCTGAACCATCATAAGGAATCTCGGTTTCTACATAGCCAACCTCGTTTACTGCTAAATTGGTTTTGTATTTTTCTGAAAGCTTTTTAACCGAATACTTATCTGTTATTAAATCAATATCATTTGGTAAGACATTAATGCCTTGGAGCAACAGGTTTCCTGACCCTAAAAGATATAATTTTACGTCATCGTTTTCTTCTAGAAATTTAGTAAGAATGCTTATGTAAGTATCTTTGTTCATGATTTTATCATAGCACAAAGGCAACAAGAAAATACCTACATATGTGTCTCATTTGTCTCATTCTGTGATAAAATCTACTTATGAATAAGGTGACATTTATTACCGGTAACAAATATAAAGCAGATAGTTTTAGAAAAGCCCTATCTAAATACCCTGTTGATATTGAAATTGAGAAAATTGAAACTCCAGAAATTCAAGAAACTGATGTTGTCAAAGTCGCTGAATATTCAGCAAAATATGCAGCAGAGAAACTAAATAAACCAATTGTTGTAACAGATGCCGGAATCTATATTAAATCATTAAATGATTTTCCTGGATCATTTCAAAAGTTTATGAATAAATGGTTTACACCAACACAAATTTTACAGCTATTAGATGGAGTCATCGACCGCTCAGCGATTGCCGTTGAATGTTTGTCCTATTGTGAGCCTGACAAAAAACCAGTTTCATTTCTTTCAGAGGCAAGCTGTCGAATTGCCTTAAAAGCAGAAGGCAACGGTAGCACAATTGATCAAATAATTATTTGGCCTGACATGGACAAGGTTCAAGGGCTAGTCGATGATGATGTAATGACAGATTATTGGGCCAAACAGAATACAACCTACAAAGAATTTGGAGAGTATCTCTTAACAAAATAGTCTCTGCGCTACTCGCTTCGCCATATTGAACACGTTGAATAAGCTGCCGTAAGGTAGCTTATTTTTATTGATGACACAAAGCAGACTATTTGCTAAGCATATTTTCTGCTAAGATTTAGTCATGAATATTAGAGACGCAAAAAGTTTTGATTATGAAGGCATTAAAAGGGTTCAGAAAATTACTTGGCTAGCTACTTATTCGGATAAAAAGCACGGTATTACCAGAGAAGAAATTGAAGCACGCTTTAATCAGCCTCCAAGGAGACCAATAGAAGAATCGAAAAAGGCGATAGAAGGTGACAAAAATAGTCATTACTGGGTTGCCGAGGAAACGACATCGTTGTCGGCTTCTGCAGTGCTTTGCGAAAGGATGGCAAGGATAGAATTGGCGCAATCTACATCCTGCCCGAGTATCAAGGGAAAGGTGTTGGCAAGAAACTTATTTTTGAGGGAATAAAATGGCTCGGAGGCAAGAAAGATATTTTTATTGGAGTTGCTTCGTATAACAATGACGCTATAAAGTTCTATAAAAGTTCTGGCTTTATCAATACTGGTGAAATCGGAAGTTCGCCTGCATCGACGCTACCGTTCGGATCCGTAATCCCAGAAATCGAAATGATTAAAAGGGCAGATTAAACACTGTCCTAGTTACGGCGCTGAGTGCTTCGCCAAATAAGATTAAAGGCTTACCAATAGTCTTTTTTATTTTGATAAAAAAGCTATAATTGATTTATGAAAGTGAATATGAATAAAAAGATTAGTTTTAAGATTTTTAAAGGTTACGAAATATATGGTTTTATTTTTGTACTTTTGACAATTTCACTATTAATTTGTATTTATTATTATAGTTCCCTGAGTGATAGATTTTTAACTGATGCTTCTGGGTGGATACCATTTTTCATTATAACTGTCTCGCTTTTATTTAGCCCAGTTTTCGGCTTAATATGGTTAATTAAATCATGGCATGTTAAGAGTATCTTATATAATATTTTGCGAACCTTAATGTGTTTATACTTAATCTTTGGGTCGATACTCATAACGGCTACAACATTCGAAATCATTTCTGATACTTGTCTTTTTGGACCGGGATCTTGTGTTTTCCCCTATTCCGAAGAGAATAGTTTAAACATATAACCCTTAAAATATTTCTTCTCAAAGAGTTATTGAAAAGAATGGTAGAAGAAGAATCAAAGAAAACGTTACTATTTATTACATTAAATATTCATAGGCTTTATTGTTCTAAATTTGTCCCACCACGATCGTCAAATAAGATTAAAGGCTTAACAATAGCCTTTTAATTTATTTTTGGGGGGTTTATTCAATTTTTAAAGAAGATATGTAAAAAACTAATGTATATAGTCGAAAAGTTATATAATATAATAATGACTCAACAAAAAAGCAAGATGCATTATATTAGAAGATTAAATAACAAAAAAATATTAGGATTAACTTTAATTATCTCGATGATACTTGCTTTCTTGTTTTTTCTACTTATGCTATATGGGATTATTGATTGGCCTATTTATTTAGTATATATCTTTCTGTCTATAAGCTTAATCTCAGGTATTGTTTTGTTGATAAAAATTTGGCTGATAAAATCAAAACAAATAAAAAATAGAGCCTTATATGTATTATTTTCAGTAATGATTTCTTTATTTTTTATAACAATCCTATATATAATAGGTTATGTCCTGATTTATTGGGCGTGCGAATTAGGAATAATTGTTTGTAGTTACTATGTGTAATTAAAAAGAAACTACTTTTTAGCATAATAAACTAACTAGGAGGGATCTCGTGGAAGAAAAACAAGCAGAAAAAAGCAAAGAAAAGATTAATGTGACGAGATTGCTTGTTACTATCGCCATCGTCTTAGTGACAGCCTTAGTCGTTGGTGGAGTAACTTGGTATTATATGGATAAAAGTGCGAAAGATCTTAAAGAAGCTAATGATAATGAAGTCCAAGCTCTAGAGAAACAGATTACTATCTTGAAGAAGGCAAAGATAACAGAAACTAGCAATAATACGACTACAAACAAAACCAACGGTGATACAGCAATCGATAGTGCCTCAAATACTAAGAATGGCGTAACTTTAGAAATTACTCCAACCAAAGGGACGGTTGGTACAGTCGTAAGTGTTAAAATTACGGGTTTAAATAGTTATTCTTATACTAATTTATTTTTCAGAAGTGCAGGTGGCCATTTTCCTAGTGATAACTTAGCCATAACCAATACAAGTGGAAGCTTCTCTGGAACATACACAATTCCTTCAAACGTACTAACCTCCTCTTCACCTAATGCACAGAATCCAACCGTTTCTACCCCAACCGATAAAGGTGCAGGCAAAATTGTACTGACAGATGCAATTTCACCTGATCAAGAAATAACAATACCATTTACAGTAAATTAAAACATTACCGTGGTAATAAAATAAAAATGACATGAACTAAAATTTCGATTTTTAAGATATAAGAATATTGTTAGTGGAAATTTATGCACAAATAGTTCTAAACTCATCCTACCAAGCTCGTTAATTAAGATTAAAGGCTTACCAATAGTCTTTTTTATTTTGAGAAAAAGCTATAATTGATTTATGAAAGTTGATATGAATAAAGAGATTAGTTTTAAAATATTTAAGGGTTACAGAATATATGGCTTAATAACTATTTTCACCATTGGTCTATTATTAATCACTATTATTTTTGACTTGCAGCCCTTTTTTTATGACTGGTTTTTAATAGATGAATCATTATTTTATGATAATCTATATTATTTCTCGCTTCTCCTTGTTTTAATCAGTATGATTTTTGGCCTTATCTGGTTTGTTAAGTCATGGAAGGTTAGGCACCTTTTGAATATAATTTCTAAAATATTATTTTTACTATATTTTCTTCTTGGTTTACTATGGATATCTGTAAGTTTGTGGAATCAAGCTTGTGATTCAGGTTTGATCTGTCAATCAGAATATATAGAGGATGTTATCATTACCCCAAACTATTATCCTAACGAGTAGGAATACTTAAGTATAGTAGATATTTTATCAACTTTAATTACGATAAAACAGAACCCAAACGTTTCTATTTAAGATCAATCAGTATCGTGAAGTAGTATTTATGTAACAACTAAAGTTCTAAACTCATCCCACCAAGCTCGCCAGATAGCACAGATAGGCTCTAAACTTCTTGCCCTACGTATTATAGAGTTATACAAAAATACTATTTATACACTCGTTAAATCGCCGAATTTATCATCGCGTCCAGGCCTAAAGAATATCCAAAAGGCTATGCCTGAGAGAGCAATAATCACGCTCCCGACAAAAACTGGTAAATTATTATTAACGGTAGCCACATAACCGGCAATTATGGCGGGGATAGCCTGAGCTAATGCCATAACGCTGGAGTTAATCCCAAGAGCTTCACCCTGTAGATTTCGTGGGCTAATACGGCTAATCAGGGTAGAGTTGAAGGCCATAGTGAGGCCATTCCCCAAAGCAAAAAATGGAGGAATCAAAAATAACCACTTGCTTGCACCTGCTGGAATAAAGAAATAGCCCATTAAAGCTATTGCAGAGATAAAAATACTAACTCGGAGGACCTGATAGTCTTTAAATCTTTTAGCTACCAACCCAGTTAAGCCGCCCTGGACGATTGCTATCCACAGACCAATATAGGCATAATAATCACCGGTATTACCCGATTTGAAACCAAACTTTTGGGCCAAAACGATTGCAAAAAAAGTAGTAAAAAAAGTGAAACCAGCTGTGAAAAGAAAACTAGTTGGCATGACGCTGCGAATCCCAGGCCTTGAAAATGCCGCAACGACATTATGAAAAGGCTTAGTCAGATCAATCCGGGCCTTCTTGGCAACTTTTAATGTTTCAGGTAAGAAGGCAAGAACTAACAATACGTTAATTAAGCATAAAAGAGCTGTGAAATAAAACGGTGTCTGCGCATTAAACCAACTGACAACATTCGGGTCGGCTAGTTTGCCACCTAGATATGGACCCAGAATAAAGCCAAGTCCGAAGGCCATTCCAATAAAACCAAAATTACGGGCTTTATTTTTTGGTGTGCTAATATCGGCGATCCCTGCTTGAGCGACAGAGATATTGCCACCAGTTAAACCATCCATTATTCTAGAAGCAAAAAGAAGAGGAATGTTATGTAAAGCAATTCCGAAAGCAAATAAAACGTAGCCAACCATTGTTCCGGCGATAGATAAAGCTAAAACCTTTTTACGTCCGTAGCGGTCAGCTAATTGTCCCAAAATAGGTGCAGCAAAGAATTGAGCTAATGGATAGGCAGCGCTAAGCCAGCCCAACAAAATAAAGCCTTGCTTGATAGACCAACCAGCCGGCAAAATTACGTCTGGAGAATTTGGGAGAATTAGAAGTGGGAAGACTGGAATTAAAATACCAACGCCTAATAAATCGATAAAAATCGTTAAAAATAAAGCTAAAAGCGGGCTTCCTTTAAAAAATGATTTTAAGCTTTTCATATTATAAAATTATAGCAAAAATAGGAGATTTTACCAAGATTCGTATGAACTGGTCTCGACTCTGCTCGCTTTGCCAAATAGAAGATACCTAATAAGCTGACTTGATGTCAGCTTATTTATATTAATGACAGAGATTGGTCTTTTTGCTAAGTACTATTTGTGTTAATATACACTAGAAATAGAGGGTCTATCAACATTGGTATGACCTTTTTCATTTTGTAACTTAAGGGAGGTCGAAGGATGAACAAGGGGATCTTTGTTTCCTTTGAGGGAGGCGAGGGTGGAGGGAAATCAACTCTAATTAAAATGTTGGAGCAATACCTTTGCTCATTGGGTTTTCGAGTCACTATATTTAGAGAACCCGGCGGGGTGTGTATCTCTGAAGAAATCCGTTCGATACTTCTCTACAAGGGAATGGAGCCTTTGACTGAATTATTGCTTTACGCTGCGTCTCGAGCTCAGCTTGTGCCACAAGCTTTGCAACCTGCTCTGAAGGAAAATGACTTTGTGTTATCCGATCGTTTTATGGATAGTAATGAAGCTTACCAGGGCTATGGACGAAATCTCGATTTAAAAATGGTCAAGGAGGTAGTAGCTCTGTCAACCAATGGGATTAGGCCTCAGGTTACATATCTTTTGGACCTCGATCCAAAGATAGGCGTTATGAGAGCTTCTGCGGTCACGATCACGCGGTTTGAGGAAGAAAGTCTTAACTTCCACAATCGAGTTCGTAAGGGTTTTCTCGCCATCGCCGAGAGAGAACCAGGAAGGATTGTCAAGATTGATGCATCGAAAGACCTCAAGACAGTTTTCGGTTTAATCATCACAGACTTTACTCATCGTTTTCTCGAAAAAACTCGATAGGAGGCTGATTCAAGATGAAACAATCAAGACCACAGAGCCAAGAAGGTCTGACCGAGATGCATCCAGAAGTCGAGATTATCGGTCTGACACTGCCAGTCAGTGTTGGCGAGACTGGCGAAGTTACAGTCAAGGACGATTTGGAAGGCAATCTGGTTGACCGCGCGATCGCTTACGACGGGCGCACTTGCTACCAAACGAACGAAAAAGCAAACCCTGACAGCGATCTCATTCTGATCAAGAGGATGGCCAAGAGTGGTCACACTTCTGTTTTTGAGCACGCCAATGTGACTATTCTCATCCGAGGGGCTTCCAGAATCTTTACTCATCAGGAAGTCCGCCATCGGCATCAGGCAATCTCGCAAGAGTCCCAGCGCTATTGTGATGAAGGTAACTTCGGCTACATCGTACCGCCTTCCATCAAAGAAGCTGGTATTCAGATTGTCTACGGCAAGATGGTCGAAGAAGCGAGACAGAATTATCTCGAACTTCAGAGGCTTCTAAAAGAAGCCAAGAAAGATGGCCTTCTCTCTGCCGATCGCAAAACGAATGAGGATGCACGATTCATTTTACCGAATGCAGTGCAGTCCGAGATCGTCATCACCCCGAACTTCACCGAGCTTCGGAACATGTTCATCAAGCGGCTGACCACTCATGCGCAATGGGAGATTTTCGAAGTTTTCAGCCTGATCCTAGTTGAGATCGTCAAAGTCACTCATGTCTTCGACGACATCAATGAGCATTTCGAGGCTCAAGGGAATCTGGATACCTTCAAGATGGCTGTTTGACAGTCAACAAGGGGGGTTCACGCGTTGGCGTGGGCCCCCCCTTACAATTTTAAGAGACGATAGATCAACTTCTTTCTTTAGTATTCTATTTGTCCCAGTCTCAATTTAGTAAAAACCCAAAACGGGACCAAACTGGGGGGAGTCGCCAATATGCACCAATTAGAGCGAAGTTTCCTAAAAGAAAAAAGACATGTTTCGTAATCAAAGACGATTTATTTTGTAAACCCTGGGAGGCTAGAACCAATAATCTTAAATAAATATATTTATCCTTAAGCTAAAATTTGTTCCTGGCTTGAATGAAAGCATACCCCTTATTGAATAAGTGAAGAGACGAAAGATGTGGTAAGAGAGACCATCTGCCAACTAGCCGTGGCAACGATGATTCCGACAATATCATAGAAAATGATTCTTTTAGCGTGAGTGAGCCTTTCCGGGTTTCCAGCCGAAGTCATCAAAACAATGCCACCCCAAATCATGACTAAAACAGCCACAAGATAAAAAGGAGCAGCAATAAACGCATAGATAAAATTAAAACCTTCCACTATTGATATTATAACCTTTATTTTGGTTTTTTAGAGATAAATATTAATATAATGAGGCCAACCGTTGTTTTCCAAACTCCACCAACATAGCTAGACACCTTTACGCACAAATAGTTCTAAATTCATCCCATCAAATAAAAAAGGGCTTAATGGGGGCTTAATTATATCCGTGATATAATTAAGTAATGAAAAAAACGAACGACACCTATTGTATAATTCTCAAGGGTAAAAATATCACGGAGCGTTATTACCGTGACAAAGACGGTTGGTTGAAGATTAGCAATCGAGGTCGTATATTTCGAGCAACGAGTGAACAGGTTCTCAACCATTTACTACCAGCTTTATCGTTAGGCGATTTGTTAAAGCTGACAGTGACTGTTAAACATTACGATGAAGCTTACTGGCAAACTCTTATTAATAAGGACGAAGAAGCAACGTAGGCTAAAAACTTATCTTTCTTGTCGTTACCAGTCCAAATCCGTTACTTCGGGTTCATCAAAGTAAGCATGATGGAGCCAAGGTTCCAAGCACATCATAATGGAATACGTATTTTCTATGCTTGCTTGTTTACGAAAGAGGAGCGAGCACACAAGAACAGATGAACCTTTTCGTGGCTTATAGATTCAATTTTTGTTGTTTAACTATTTGAGGACTAACTTACTGGCAAGTTGCTTATCGGCTTCAAGCGTGCCGTTTATCGTTCCGCTATAGTTGGTTATAATATACCAATTATTCCCTTTAAGGATGTTGAGTTGTCCAAACTCGGGACTGTAATATGCGGAGTCGCCAAAACCGCTAACTTCTTGTACTCCAGTCGGTTTCAAAGAGCCAAACTGGTCTTTATTTGTTTTGGCTCCAGCGCTAGAAATTGCTGACCTCACCAAGACATTGGCTCCCTTTTTATTACTTATGCTTACCTTGCCGCCAGGATCTATCTTTGTTGTATAAACACAATCACTTACTGTCACTTCTTTTGTCGTAGCTTGCGTCGTTTGGATATTACCCCTTTCAGCTGTATCGCCTAGGATGCTTTTTGCAATATCTGGAGTTAATATGTCACAAGCATTTACGCTCGCTAATTCATTTCCATCAGTTTTTACTTTAACAGTTTTCCCAGTCTCGACATTAGTAACGTTGGCCCCTTTATTTGTAAAAATAATTATCGTGGCGATACTGCCGATCACAATAATCCCACCGACCAGCCAAAGTGCTATATTTTTCATATTCGTGCCTTTCTTTCGGAGTATTATACACCAAAAGAAATAGAAGAATAAACCTTGTAAAAATATTTCTATTATGGCCCTTGATGGCAAAGAATCTAAGTGTTTTGTTTAAAGCGCTTTTAGAGTTAGTCATGGACAATTAATTTTTTAGAGGGTTATTATCGTTGTGAAACCAGCTCCTATATTTTGACCTTTGCTAAAGGCCCAGGAAGGGATCGATATTCAAAACAAGACGTTTTCAGGGTGAAAGAGAGGCCTAATTGCTCTTTTTAACGTTTTGACTATACGGGTTTCACCCTGTATGATAACAACATGCTAACGCTCGGTTTTTCCTTACAGTTTTCAAAAGAAGCGCATCTTTCTGTTAACTTGATTAGCCAGATGCTTGATTATAATTGTCAGGCGATTGAGGTAGATGTTTCTAATATTAAATTCGGAAAAGTAAAAGAATTGCACACTTTATTGAAAAATTTTTCATTTCTATCTATTCATGCAACTGAAGATATAAAAAATTCAACTGATTTCTATGAGAAATTATGCCCAGACATAGTAACAGTTCACCCTAATTTTTTATCTCGATATCTGAATCTACCAATTCCAAACGAAAAAATCTCTGTTGAAAATATGGATTGGCGGCAAACTAACGGTAGATATCCAGAAGAAATGAAGAAAATATTCACCGATAATCCAAAGCTAAGATTCACCTGTGACCTAAATCATATTTATACAAACGATTTAACGATGAAATCAGGTAAGGCCTTTAATGCTTTTTCAAACCTTAGCCATTATCATATCAGCGGATTTGGAGGTGAAAATCTGCCTCATTGCCCACTCTATAAAACAAGGCAAAAGGTAATCGCCGAGAGCCTAGAAAAGACAAATCGACCGATAATTATCGAGAGTTTTGATAGTGATGATATCTCTAATTTTAGAAAAGAATTTGACTATATAGCTAGCACGATCGAAGAGCTTAAAACTACTGCCTCATAATTTATTTATAACTTTATAACTACTGATCCTTCGCTTGTCATCTCGTTAATAAGGCAGCATTAGCTACCTTTTCCGTGCAAATATCATAAGCTAATATTTTACGAAATTAGTCTATAATCTTAATTATGGGGACGGTGAAACCCCTTGACCAATAAAGGTTAAGTAGCTAAACTATATAAGTAATTAACTAAAGGTAGACATTGGCTGAAAGATATTTGTTGATCGAAAAATTATTGAGCAATTTCCAATTGATTAAACGAACGATGGCCACAGAGGGTTATCACATGAACAAGGAGCTTGGGCTAACATTTACTCAAGCGACCGTCCTTTTTATGTTGAAGAAAAAAGGAGAACTGAACGTGACTGAGTTAGCCGATATTCTTGGAGTTTCTAAAAGTGCGGCAACTCAGCTAATTGATGGATTGGCAAAACATGAATTCTTGACTCGCGAGAGCGACGAAATAGATCGAAGGGTTTTTAAGATAAAACTCTCGTTAAAAGGCTTAAAATATATGGAATCACTTAGGAAAAAAGTCTTTTGTAAATTTTCTTTTGTTTTTGAATCATTAACTAAAGATGAGCTGAATCAATTAGTAAAAATCACAAATAAGTTAATTAAAAAGAATGAGAAAAACAAAGAGTGATAAAACTTATTAAATTTTTAAAACCATATATTTGGCTTTTGGCGATACTCGTTGTCTTTACTTACCTACAAGTTATGGCTAATTTGAAGTTGCCAGACTATATCGCAAAAATAGTAAACGATGGCATCCTTGGCAAAGACATGTCGTCGATATACCAAAACGGGGGGTTGATGTTGTTGGTGACTCTGGGGGGCGGTATTTGTGCCGTCATTGTCGGCTATCTTGCATCGAAGATAGCGACAGGCGTGTCACGCGATATCCGCAAGGAAGTATTTTCAAAGGTTGAAAGTTTTTCCATAAATGAATTTAATACTTTTTCGACCGCTTCCTTAATTACTCGTTCCACAAATGATGTCCAGCAGATTCAGATGGCCCTGATTATGATTTTTAGAATGGTCCTAATGGCACCCATAATGGCGGTTGGAGCTTTATTAAAAGCCTGGGGGATGGCGCCTTCAATGAGCTGGATCATTGCGGTGGCGTCGCTTTCGATGATGGCGCTTATTATCGTTCTTTTCTCGATCGGTCTCCCTAAATTTAAGCTTCTTCAAAAAATGGTTGATCGGCTTAATCTGGTCACAAGGGAAAATCTGACTGGGCTAAGAGTGGTAAGGGCTTTTAATAATGAAGACAGGGAAGAAGTCAAGTTCGAGAAAGCCAACGAAGATTTAACGAAGTTAAATTTATTTGTTAATCGGTTGATGGTTATATTGCAACCAGTGATGATGCTCATTATGAGTTTATCGATGGTCGCGATTGTTTGGTTTGGTGCCCAGTTGATTGATACTGGCAGTCTCGAGATTGGGAATATGATGGCGTTTATGCAGTATGCGATGCAAGTGATAATGTCTTTCTTGATGATCTCAATCGTCTTTATTATTATTCCACGAGCCTCGGTTTCGGCCAATCGGGTCGCTGAAGTCATCGAGACAGAACCAACGATTAAGAATCCTGAATCGCCGATGAAATTAAACCCTAAGGGAAGGGGTCAAATCGAGTTTAAAAATGTTTCATTTAGTTATCCGGGGGCCGATTTGCCGATACTGACGGAGATTAACTTTACGGCGGAGCCAGGAGAAACGACGGCTTTCATCGGTAGTACAGGGAGCGGCAAATCAACTCTGATCAATCTAATTCCTCGGCTTTATGATGTTACAAGTGGGCAAATACTAATTGATGGCGTGGATGTCAAAGAACTCAAACTGGAAGATCTTTATAAGCAAATTGGCTATGTTCCACAACAAGGGGTTCTTTTCTCAGGCACAGTCAGAAGCAATATTAAATACGGAAACAAGCAAGCGGAAGACTCAGAAATTGAAAAATCAGCTAAAATATCGCAGGCAGCGGTCTTTATTAGTGAATTTGAAAAACAGTACGATAACGAAATTGCGCAGGGTGGATCTAATGTTTCTGGCGGCCAAAAACAAAGATTATCTATCGCCAGAGCGCTGGCCGTAAAGCCAAAAATTTACATATTTGATGATTCTTTTTCATCTTTGGATTTTAAAACAGACGCTCAATTAAGAGAAGCGCTTGTCACTGAAACAAAAAACAAAACCGTTATTATTATTGGACAACGGATAAGCACAATTTCTAATGCAGATAAAGTGATCGTTTTAGATGAAGGCAAAATTGTCGGACAAGGCAAACATGGTGATTTGTTAAAGAATAATAAGGTGTATCAAGAAATAGCTTATTCACAACTATCTGACGAGGAACTGAAAGCCGTAAAACCTAATTTCGAGAAATCGGTTTTGAAGGGGGTGAAATGAGTGAGGAGAATAACATCCAAACACCCAAGAGACGACCCGGAGGACCGTTCGGGGGACCGATGATGGCTGGCGGACCAGTCGAAAAAGCAAAAGATTTTAAAGGGACGCTAAAAAGTTTAGCGAAGTATCTTAAGCCGTTTTGGTTTAGAATCGTTTTGGTTTTTATCTTTGCTATCGCGAGTACTGTTTTTGCCATTGTAAGCCCGAAAATTTTAGGACAAGCGACGAATCTAATTGTCGATGATTATGTAAATATAAAAGCATATGAACAGATTATGGCTCAATTGCCAGCCGGAACGAAGTTGCCAAAGGGGACAACAGGGGCTGATCTAATTAAGAAAATGCCGCCCCAGGGTTTAGAGAAAATTCCGCAAGACAAGTTGAGTAAAATAAAAACTCTCGATTTGTCAAAGCGACCGACTTTCCATTTCGAGAGCATTCGAAATATTATTCTACTATTAATCGGTTTATATATATTGAGTGCGATCTTTAGTTATATCCAAGGCTGGATAATGACTAACGTCACGCAGAAGGTTACTTTTCAATTTAGAAGAGATATTTCAGAAAAAATTAACAGGATGCCACTCAGCTATTTTGACAAAAACACCTACGGTGAGGTTTTAAGTCGGGTCACAAATGATGTCGACACCGTCAGCCAAACCTTGAATCAAAGCTTATCGCAGATAGTGACTTCGGTCGTTATGATTATCGGTATTGCGATTATGATGCTCTCGATAAGTTGGCTCTTAACCCTTGTCACATTATTGATCTTACCACTAAGTTTTATCCTAATGACTCTCATTATGAAAAAATCGCAGGTACAATTTGTCAAACAGCAAAAAGAACTCGGTGCCTTAAACGGTCACGTCGAAGAAATGTATGCTGGACATACGGTCATGCGTGTCTTTAACGGAGAAAAAGCTTCAGTTGAGAAATTTAATAACATTAATAGCAAACTTTATCATAGTGCTTGGAAATCTCAATTTTTGTCAGGCATGATGTTCCCAATTATGACCTTTGTAGGGAATCTCGGGTACGTGGCGGTGGCAGTCGTTGGTGGGTGGCAGGCCATTAACGGCAAGATTCAGATCGGTGATATCCAGGCCTTTTTCCAGTATGTCCAACAGTTTAACCAGCCGATCGCCCAAACTGCGAATATTGCGAACGTTATGCAGTCGACGGCCGCCGCCGCCGAACGGGTTTTTGACTTTTTAGGTGAAAAAGAACAACCCAAGGAGGCAAAGAACCCAGTTGTTTTGGCTAAAATTAAGGGGGAGATCGAATTCAATAGAGTTAAGTTTGGCTATAATCCAAAGAGAACTATCATAAAAAATCTTTCGGCCAAAATAGAGCCAGGACACCGAATCGCAATCGTCGGCCCGACGGGTGCGGGCAAAACAACGCTAGTCAATCTGTTGATGAGATTCTATGAGATAGAAAGTGGTACGATTACGATCGATGGCGTCGATATACGTCAGATGAAAAGAGCTGATGTCCGGAGTCTGTTCGGGATGGTCCTTCAAGACACATGGCTCTTTAACGGTTCTATCAGAGAAAATATTACTTATGGTAATCAGGACGCGAGTGAAGAAGAAATAATCAAAACAGCCAAGGAAGCTCATGTTGATCATTTTGTCCGCTCATTACCAGATGGCTATGATATGCAATTGAACGAAGAGGCGAATAATATTTCACAAGGGGAAAAACAGCTTTTAACCATTGCTCGAGCGATGTTGGCAAAAACCCCAATGTTGATTCTAGATGAGGCAACCAGCTCGGTGGATACTAGGACTGAAGTTCTTATTCAGAAGGCGATGGATAACCTGATGAAAGGTAAGACTAGTTTTGTTATTGCTCATCGGCTCTCTACCATCCGTGACGCTAACCTAATTTTAGTAATGAAAGATGGAGATGTGGTCGAACAGGGGACTCACAAAGAGTTGTTGGCCGAAAAGGGTTTTTATGCCTCTTTGTATAATAGTCAATTTGCCTTGATGGAGAGCTAGAAGGTTCTAAAAAAACACAATATCATAATTTTACAGATCTCGTCTGTAGTTGGCTTGGTTCGAGGACAGTTTGGCTCGCCAATAGTTTTGGTTCTGTGTGACCATAATGCCTGAAATCAAGCACAAAAAATAACACGTTTTCGCAAGAATCCGTGTTTTTTTGTTGCAACCGCGTGGGGCTCGAACCAGCTATTTTGTGCTTAAAACACCTGGTATTTTTTTAAATTAGTGTATAATTTGCGATTATATATTTAAATCTGGGTATTTAGGCAGGGAATAACAGACCCGTGGTAATAGTGGTTCTAAAAGACAAATAATTAATCAAGACTGGGCTTTGAGAAAATCATCCAAAGCCCTTATTTGATCAGGGTTCATCTGTGATCTGGGGAATTCTTTTATCAACTCAAATATTTCTGGAGCCCTACCCATTTTTGTCGCATCTCGATAAGTTCCCTCAAGAAAATCTTTCATTCCGTCATAAGTTGAAGTAGCTTCATCAAGTTTTTTATCAGCTTCCTTGTAATGTTTCTCTAGTTCTTCATTCGTTGCGATCTTCCTATCGCTAGAATCCATATATGAAAGAGCCTTCTTATAGAATTCGTATCTTTCAGGGACTGTAACTTCAGGGTGATTGGCACCTGTTTCAACGATTTCAAGGTAATGATCTCTAGTGTGTCGACGGCTAAACGGATCTAAGCCATCCCAGATATTTTTAAATTCCTCAATATCATTTTCTATTTCAGACGGGCTGACAAGGTATTCTAAAGCTTTCTGGGGAGATTCATGGCCGCCTGCGACTAGGAAATCAATTTCTTTGTTTATGTTGGTTGCCTCTGCTTGAATTGTTGCCATCTCTGTGGGACTTGGTCCATCGTGTTTTTCTATCATAATAATTCCCCAAATTATATTGTTTAAATTTATTATAGATTAATACAACTTAGATTAAAAGTAGTAAGCCCATCCCACCAAGCTCACCAGATTTTATAAAAAGGTTTACTAAAGCCTTTTAGCTTTAAATACAAATAATCATATTTTCAGTTAGATCTATTTCCTTCATCCCTAATATTTTCTTTATGCTTTAAATAAGCTATTATATTTACATGGAAAAAGAATCAAACCCAGGTGGTCAATTTTTAAATAAAAAGTATCCTGATCTTCAACTTTCCCGAGAGGTTAACAGAGCCTCTATTTTACAACCAAAGCGGGAAAATCTTGAAAGAGATTCAATCGGCGAAGTGGGGGTGAAAGAGAAAGGGCCATATACTGGGAATGAAAGAATTCAAGCTTACTTAGATAGACTGGAGAGCCTTATCTTTAACCCTGACCCAGAGAAAAGAAAAAGAAGTGAATCCTTGCTAAAAAAAATGCTTTTTGAAAAAGAAATTACTGATGAAGTTGATATGCCTGACAGCTATTACAAAAGCCATGAAAGGAGAATCAGAGAGAAGGGCGGAGGAAACTACAGCTTGTCAGAGCACGAGAAGAAGCAATTAATAGAAATTGCCCAAAATAATCAAAAAATTAGCTTAGAGAGATGGCTTGATTATCTGAAATCTCAAGATAGGGCTCCTTATCCAAGCTGGTATAAATATTTAGTAATAAGAAATATTCTATCAATGACAGACTTTGATCTAACGAGCCATAAGTTTAACAAAAGGAGTAAGGGCACCATCCACCCTTACCCAGAATTAAACAAAGAGGCATTAGCTTATGTATATGATTCTATAACTAGTAAAATCAAGGGAGAAGATGCCGGGAAAACATTATTGGAAGTAATACAAAAAATAAACTTTTCAAAATTATATACGGAGGAGTATAGGAAAATAGTTGAAAATGATACAGAAAAAAATAAGTCTTCAAATGGAAGATGGGTTAAGTTCAGTAAAGGGAGTGACCCAAAAAAATTAAGCGATTCACTTAAAGATAAAATTACTGGCTGGTGCATAGCTGGAGAAGGTAATTCTCATTATTACTTGGTAGAATCTGGGGCTGACGTATATGTTTATTACACGGAAGACTTAAAAAGAGGATTTTCTGAACCAAGGATAGCAATTGTATCTGGAGAATATGAGGTAACTGAAGTCGCTGGTGTATTGCCCGGTCAGGTTATTGAGGATTCTATGCTAGAAATAGCCATGGGAAAAACAAAAACCCTTAAAGGCGGCGAAAAATATGAAAAAAGACAACGTGATATGGAGAAACTAACAGAAATTAACAAGAAAATGGACAGCGAGGAGACTCTTTCCGAAAAAGATCTTGCCTTTTTATATGAGCTAGAGTCACCTATAGAGGGCTTTTTTGATTATGATTACGATGAAAAAGATCCTAGGATTAAGGAGCTATTATCGAGAAGAAACCTAATAGAAGATTTGATTGAACTTAATAAAAATCCTAAATATAGACGAAAATTAATATCAAACATTGTTATCCCTAGATTAGAAGATAGGTATTCTCAAATATACGACACGGAAGAAGATGAAAGCGTGATTTCTTCCATCGAGTATCGTCTGCCTTATAAGGATCTTGAAAAAGTAGATCGTCTTTTGGCAATTTATTTTATATGCAAAAAGCTAATTTCGTATACTAATATGTGGGAAAAAGATAACTATAAGCACATAGATGGTCTTAATGAAAATTTTGAAGTCGAACCCAGAGATAATACAAATTATGAAAGACGGGAATATATTAGAAACAACCCAATTGGCATTTTCGAAAAACCAGACAAACTCTTGGCTAATGATTTTATTGAATTCGGAGGAGAAAGATATATTGCAGATAGCTTAGAACTATTTAATGAGCTAGATAGCGAGATTGCTTTAAAACTGATTTCTAAAGGTTATATAAAAGAAGTAGCAGATAAAATAAAACATTTTAAAGAGTTAGATCCAGAAGTATCAGAGCATTTTATATCAAGAGGCTTTAGCAAAGTTTTATTGTCAAACACCGAAGTATTTACTGGTTTAGAACAGTCAATTGCTGAGACTTTAATAAATTCAGGCAATGTAAGGGGCTTTATTGAAAACTTTGATTCATTTATTATTACAGACTTAGAGAAAATAGTAGATAGAATAATAGCAGTAAAACAGGGCTACCTTTTGGTCTATCTGTTAGAAAAAATAAACGAGAAAGACCATAATATGATTGCTGTTAAAATGATTGAAGCTGGTTACGCAAGGACAGTCTCTAAAAACATAAACATGTTCATGAACTTAGATAAGAACACCCTGGAGAGAATTAAAACAACCAATTAAAAAATATATTTGCATGTTTTCGCCAAGTTTATTAGCAAAAACAGTCCAAAAGTCGGTACTAATCTCTGCCGATATTTTCTGGGAAGCCTTTTACACACAATAAGTTCTAAACTCGTTCCACCAAGCTCGCCAAAGTTTGCTTATTAGAAATAAAGTTTTTACAATTCTAACCACTTAGAAGGACTTACGCAAAAGCTATTTTTTTGTTATCCTTTTTTTATGCCGACGACAAGAAACCTTGAGTCTAAAGACCCGCAAATTTTACTCAATCGCATTTCGAAAGAATTTCCTGAATTATCCTGGGATAATTTTAAATTTCTAAATCACGGTTGGGATCACGAAGTTATCACTTTAGACGATAGGTATGCTTTTCGGTTCCCCAACTCCTCGGAATATTTGGAAATATTTAAAAATGAGCCGGATTTACTTAAGTTAATCGCATCAAACTGTGTGGTAGAGGTTCCTATATATCACTTTGTTGCTAGTGATGGGTCATTTGGGGGTTGTACCTTTATCAAAGGTTGTGAGCTAAGAGCGGATCTTCTGTCTAAAGTATCAAAGAAACAACAAGAAAGCATAGTAAATCAATTAGCTGATTTTTTAACTACTTTACATACGATTCCAAAAAGCAAATTGAAGCCTTATTATTTAATACCAGAAAAGTTCCAAGATGATATGGGTAAGCTTAAGTGCCGGGTGGAAAAATTTCTTCAGGACACACTATCAGACAAGGACTATAATTTAGCACTAAGTATCTTGCACGAAGTTGAGGTTGTCCACAGCAATAATAAACCTCTGGTATTAGTGCATGATGATTTACAAGGATCAAATATCCTTTGGAACAACAAGAATGATTCTATCGGTATAATAGACTTTAGTGATCGATTTTTAGGTGACCCCGCTCATGACTTTGCTAGATTTTTTGAATATGGCGATGATTTTGTTAGACAAATTTACGAAGTTTACGCCGGTCCTAAGGATAGTAATCTAATAGAGCGAGGAAGGCTTTTTTACAAAAGACTTAGCATAGAGCTTATGGTTGATTCTTTTCTAACGGACAAAATAAGTTTTAAAAAAGCAAAAGCATTCTTTGACAAAGTTAAGAGCACAAAAACAGGGAAAAAAAATATAAATTCTTGGTGATGCTTTTCCTGCGCTACGCGTTTCGCCAAATATGATTAAAGGTATAGCAAAGCCGTTTAAGACTTAACAAAAGATTGATTAAACAAGTTAATGTGGTAAAGTACGTATGGTTTTCACCTCTTGTATCTGTCGTAAAGTCAATGTGAATAAGCACCTTGTTAAGATGGCGACTAAATTCCAGGACGATTGGAGGGTTGATGATTGAAGGAATACTTATAGGAATAGCAATAGGCTATATCATTGCTTACTTCTACCACAAAAAGAGGAACCGATGAAAATCGAGGACTAAATCATTCTTCACCTAAAGAGCCGGCTCTTTGTATTTTGTCCAGAGTGTGGCTATTTTGGACGCACAAACCTAATATCCAAGACCCTCGAACCTACGTGGCGTTACATCGTACCCGGTACCTCAATACAGAGTAGGGCAAAAACTGCAACTCATTTCCTCTGATAAATTAAATTTTTCAAAGAGAGCCCTGATGTCATTTTGGCCTAAATAAAGAAAGGGCGCTTCTATCATAGAAGCGCCCTAAACTATTATTTTTATCTACATTAAAATGAATTTAAACAATCTAGTTGGGACGCTATTTTAATTATAGCTCCTTCGACAAAATAAAATTTCAAAGTATCTTCTACATAAGTTTAAATTAAGGCTTTTTTAGCTTTCTTCTCTTTATACATTGACTTGTCAGCGAGCTTGATGGCAGAACTTAATTGTTTACCTTCAAAAGCGATTGAATGTCCTATAGAAAAAGAGAGGTTTATTTTAGGTTTTGATTTATTATATTTATCTAAGCTTTTTCTGATTCTATCAACAATCTTTATGACGGTCTTTTCGTCTGTCTCTGGGAGTAATATCACAAATTCATCGCCTCCAATCCGTGAAATACTGTCTTCATCTCTAAAGTCAGTTTTCAGCAATTCGGCGGTCGTTCTTATTACTTTATCACCGGCCGCATGACCAAAGGTATTATTAATTGAGCTTAAACCATCAATATCAACGTATATTACGCCAATTGGATGATGACGACCCTTTATTAGCCTAGCTACTTCTTCTTCATAAAAGTGTCTACTATAACAGCCGGTTAGCCGATCTCTGAAACTGAGTTCAATGAGTTTTTCTTCTTGAGCAACCCGTTTTGTTATATCTCGTATAATGCAGGTAAGTACTTTCATACGATCAGTTAGTTGAAAGAAGTTTGAGGTTATTTCTACTGGGAAGATCGTTCCATCTTTTTTCTTGTGCAACCTTATGGAGATGTAATTGAGTCTTTGTTGTATCGCTTCAAGAGTTTTGGCTGGTTCTGCTGATAAATCAATATTATGCATCTCCAACAAATTTTCTTTATCATACCCATAAAGTTTAACGGCGGCTTCATTTGCTTCTAATATTTTACCGTCAGAGGCCCTAACCAAAAAAACTGCGTCTGGTGCCATATTAAATAAATGTTCGTATTGAATATTATAATTTGTACTCATAAATTTTTCCATTATTTATTTTAATTGATCTAATGCCCCAAATCAACTTGATTTATTTTAAAATCAATAAATAAAAGATAAATAATTAAATGAGGCATTTGTTATGAGGAAACATGGCTGCCACTAAGATATAGAAAAAGACTTTCAAAATTATGAAAATAACTATTTAGATCATAAGTATCCTGACTATGGACGAAAAGAATTTGATACGGCGCTATTTCTTGGGCCAATCTTAATTGGGATTAATCATTGAGCCCTATCAGGAAGAAGGTCAAGAAATTGTTCATTTTTACATAGCTTGATTAAAAGGAAAAGTATCGGTCAGTCTTTTTTGGTTTATGATATAATTTCTTTAGGAGCAATGTGAATAATAAATTAAAAAAGAAAATATATTTAATCCTATGGGTTATCACTGGCATGCTTTTCGGGTTTCTGATCGGGAATCTCATAGAGCTTAGCTGGCTATATCTAGCTTGGGGGACTAACCTCCCGTTATGGATATATGCCGTGACGATCATCCTGGGCATTATCTTTGGCCTTTGGGCTGGTCCTAAAGCCTGGCAAAAAATTTATATTGAGGGAGCAAGAGGGAAGAAATACATTATTAAGTCTTAGCCGATCATTTTTTCCTCTTTAATCTTAAAAAAAAACTAGATAAAACTAACGATGATTAAGAATAAGGAATTTTTTGCACAATAGAAGAGTAAGACTAGAGGCTCGACGATTGATGGCCCCACTTAAAGTAAGATATCGGTAACGCTCAGTGATAATAGTATATTAATAAAGCCCCCATATAATCAAAGAGGCTGGAGCTACAAACTAAAGATAAGTCGGTAGCTTTAATGACGTAGAAACGCTCTTACTAGAAGGTTTTAACTATATGAAGAAAATTATCGTCAATGATTTGATGCAAAAAAAATATGCTTACTGTCTTAGTGAACCGACTGGTCATAACTTTGATTTAAGATTTAAACCAGAGCTGACGCCAAAGGAGATGCTCAGCCTCGGTGTTTTTGGAGGGAAATATTTGACTGATTGCAGAAAGGAATTCCCAATAGATTGGTTCAAAAACGCCAAGCTTTGTCATGAATTTTATAATGAAAAACTAAATTACTTTGGGACTAATGCTTCCCAATCACTCGAAGTCTGGAATAAAAAGGATTGGATATATCCAGAAGATCCACGGGGTTGGTTTCAGTGGTACTGCCGATATTATCTAGGCAGAAGGATCCCCAAAGAAGACGAAAGGCAAATACGACGCTGGTTAGCCATGAAAAGACATATCAGACAACTGCAGTTAGCTTGTCCGAGAGGGGCTCTATTTTGTCGAAAAAAACAAAGACAAGCTTTACTTCACTGGTCTTATGATAGCCGTAAATTGTAAAAAAGAAGTGGATGGGCTTAATGAGCGATCTTAGATAAGTAATCCGATTGATGGAGGCATTTCACTCTAGGCAGCTCTTTGAATAACAAAACCATGATCAGTCAGAGATTAACAAGCCAAATTCGAGCAATTTTCAAGACTGGTAACGCAATTTGAGTGATTCAAGATAGCTTTCGGCAGATTATAATAATCTTTTTAAAATAGACTGTTGTTTTTGTCCTTTTAAGATTGTAAAATGTTAAGGCAAAACTTAAAAAAATAAATGGAGGGATAAATGGCAGAAGACAAAAAGACGCAAAAACCGAGGGCGAGTGAAGAAAAGACTAAAGATGAAACAAAAATAATACCAGAAGAGGGTAAAACGGAGCTCCAAAAAGAAAAAAATAATAAAAAGTTTAATTTTAAAAAATATCTAAAAAACGAAGCCGTGATTGCTTTTTTAGTCATCCTGCTAATTTTGATCGCAGGCGTTGCTTTTGCAAAATACTATAAAGAGAATGATATTGGAGCCAATGCCGCCAAAACAAAAGCCCAGGATTATATCAACAATAATCTGGTCCAAGCCGGTACGAAGGTAACCATTAAAGATGTCAAGGCAGACGGAAATTTATATAAGATGACGGTTTCAGTCGGAGGTCAAGAGACGACGATTTATTTAACCAAAAATGGGAAAAAGCTATTTTTGCAGGGCTATGATACTGCCACAAATTCTAGCCAAGGCACGAACGATCAAGCCGCAGCCAACGAAAAGACCACGGCCGAAAACAAAACTGACGTCCCAACCGTCGACTTGTTTGTTATGAGTTATTGTCCTTATGGCTTACAAATGGAGAGAGGGGTTATTCCGGCAGTAGAAGCCCTCGGGGATAAGATCAAATATAACCTAAAGTTCGTTAGCTATACCCTTCACGGTCAAAAAGAAGTTGACGAGAATGTTAATCAGTATTGTATCCAAAAAAATCAACCTGATAAATTAAGTAAGTATTTAAGTTGTTTCTGGCAGAACAGTGCTGGGACGGCCGAGGCTTGTATGGCTAGTACTGGGGTTAACGCCGCTCAAGTAAAGACTTGTGTTGAGGAAGCGAAGAAGCAATACAACCCGACCGAAAAAGCTTTCGATATAGACAAAACGGATAACGAAAAATACGGGGTTCAAGGATCACCAACCCTAGTGGTAAACGGAACGACAATTTCTTCTGGTCGAGATAGCGCGAGTGTCCTGAAGGCGATCTGCTCAGGCTTTAAAAATCCACCAAAAGAATGTAGTAACGCTCTATCAAGCACAGCACCAACCGCTGGATTTGACGATCAGGCGGCCGCTTCTGCTTCAACTGGTGGCACGGCTTCAAACAGTTCTTGTAATTAGCTCTCTTATTTAAAGCTGAGATCAAGCGCTTAAGCTCTTTTAATTATTTCTTTCAAAGCCGGAAGGATTGGCTTGCCTGTGGAAGTTTTAGGAATAGCCTTGAGTAGGATAATTTTATCAGGTCTCCAAAAAGAAGGCAGGCTCTCTTTGCAGTATCGCTCTATCTCGTCTTGAGTAATAGCCCCGACGATAAAATAAATTACAGAATCGTTGATGGACTGATCATCTTGTAGGCCAAGAACATAGATGTCCTTAATTTTCTTATTTTTTCTTAGGGCCCACTCAATGTCCCGAGGGTTGACATAATAACCGTTTTTTATTATTTTCTCCTGGATTCGGCTTTTTAAGACCAAACAGGTGTTCTCGGTGACGAAAAGATCGCCAGTCCTCCACCAGCCATCGTCCGTAAAATTAGCCTTTGTGGCCGCTTTGTTTTTGTAATATCCAGGAAATAAACCGGGACTTTTAATGACGAGTTCACCATCTTGCTCAATTCTGGTCTGGACCCCCTTTGGTTTGTGGCTAAAATGACCCGGGGTCTTGTTTGATAGACTATCCAAGGCCATCGTCCCAGTTTCGGAGGTGCCATAACGATCAAAAATCTCAGAGTTGAAGGTTTTTTTGAAAGCCTCCCATAAAAAATGAGGGAGATGCGACGAGCCAGATTCAAAAAGACGAACCTGGCTAAAATCATAAGATTTACCGAAACTGTGATCGATTAATTTTTGATAAATTGCAGGAACGCCAAGATAGATCGAGATTTTTCCTGAAGAAAGAGTGCTGAGGGTTTTCTCTGCGTCAAAGTGTTGGTGTAAATTGAGAGCATTCCCATGGTACAAAGCACCGAGGAGGCCAATGACTAAGCCATGACGATGAGAGAGAGGGAGAGATAAGAGGAGGGTGTCCTGACTGGTCCAACCCATCGGTTTTGTGATTGCTTCGACATCCCAGAGTTGGTTATAGTGAGTATTTGGAATCGCCTTCGGTTTGCCCGTTGTCCCAGATGAATAAAAGAGAGTTGATATTTCTTTCTCTGGAGAAAGGCTTTCAAAGTTCTTGATTAGGTGATATTGCTTTTTATTTAAAATTTCATCAATAGAAAAGACATTTTTAGACTCTGAAAATAATGACAAATGATCAGCATCGGTGATAATAATAGTCGGCTGGGTGTGAGCAACAATATTATCAAGTTCGAGTTTTTTATACCCGATATCGATTGGCATAGCGAGATGATTTGTCATAATGATCCCGTAATAACTGGCCACAAATTGCCATGAATTTGGCAGAAAGATGGCCACAATCTCTTTCCGATTAAAGTCCACTTGGTTTGAGATAAAGCGAGCAATTACTTCCGCTTCAACAAGGAGGCTAGACCAGTCTAGAGTCCGATCAGCACAAACAAGGGCCGCTTGCGAGCCAATCTTGGTGGCGTTATCTTTTAGATAATCAGTAATATATTTATTATTTATCATTAGTCAGACCTGTTTTTTTAATTGAAGATATCCTTGTTTTAGCGGTCAGATAGAAATAGCTCCTTTTTAAATTAGTAATAATATTATCCCTATAGTAAGTAGATAAATAGATAAAGACTAAGACAACAGTGTCTATGGCTAGATTGGTGATTAAGCCACTTGGGATGGGGGCGATTAATATTTGTAAAGGATAAATCACGATAGCGCTTAGGCCATAAACAAATAACGGTTTTTGACCTAAGACTTTTAAAAAGCCAAAGGTGTATTTATCGATCTGGTTTTCAAACTTCCTAAATAATAAGTATAAAGCGACAAAGCAAAGCAAGGCGAAGATTAACCTACCGGGAGCTAAGCTCATTTTATCGAAATATGGACTTAAGGAGGATTTATAAGCGCTTGTAGAAGTAGATATTGAGTTAAATGCACTCGAAAGACCGACCATCGACCCGCTTGTTAATTGATAGGCTTTATTTATTAATAGATTAAGAGTAATGCCAATCGTGGCGCTGGTGACAATGGCGACACCTAGCGTCATTCGAAGTTGACCTTTTAAGCCTCGGTAGCGTTTTTCTATGGTTGGCAAATAATAGCCACAGATAATCCCCATAACGAATAAAAGCTGCCAAGCCAGATCGAAACTATTTCCTCGAAAAACCCAGATCAAGAGACTTGCCACTAAGGCTACCCACCATTTTCTTTTGGTGATTAAATATAAAACCAAAGGGGTAAACAGCAAAAAAATGACAAAATGAGGCAAGAAATCAGCCCAACCATAAATATATCTAAAAGTAAGAGTTTGATAGATTAAATTTAGGAAGTTAGTTTCAAGGAGACCAGGCTTCGTGCCTGGTGGTAGACCAGTAATCAAACCGATAAATGTAAAAAAAAGAGTAAAAAAAACCGACCAAAGATATAGTTTACCAGCACGGAGCCAGAGCTTTTTTGACACTGCTTTCATATTATTTAGAAACTTAGGGCCATAGACATAACCAATCAAAATCCCTGAGATCAGGAAAAACCCTTCAGCGGCCGAGACCCAGAGCTCACCCCGAGCGGTAAAGAGATCATAAAAAGACGGGAAGCGACCGATATGATTGACGATAATAACGAACATAAAATATCCACGTAATAAATCAAGAGCCAAAAGACGTGGGTTATTCAACTTTATTGTCATAATTTAACTCTATTAAACCATTCTGAAATTTAGCTGAGGGAAATATTTGCATAACGATTATTGAATACTAAGCCTTGAAAGTCAAGGTTGGCGTAATGGTTCAGGTCCAAGTCTCGGACATCTTAGACACTTAACATTGTTAAATCTATATTAGCATGCTCAAAGCCCGGTAGACTACGGAGATATTCTAGGGGTGTTTTCATCTCTAATGATTGATGTGGTCTGTAAGTATTGTATTTCTCA
>CAIMLA010000047.1 GCA_903842085.1 uncultured bacterium
GAGGTCCTCTCGTCAATCGCTCCTTTATTACTAAAGGGATTAGACTATACCTTCAACCCATTCATGTAAACTGAACGGGTGCTAGCGTTATTATGGATTAATATCCATCTCTCCTTACCCTTTCGGGATCGGATCAGTCGTTACGGGGGTATTCAAAAAATGAAGTAACCTTCCCTCGGTATTGTCCTATACTTAGATAGGACCATCATTAAGATGGTATAGGATTTCACCGATTTTAGCTAGTGTGACCACGCACATTACTGTACATGGCAGCAATTTTTACTGTCCCCAGCTCTCCTCAAAATTCCAACGCTTCTACAGGATAGAGTCCGAGATTATTGTTAACTTTATGTCACCATAAAGATCCGACTATATCTTAACTATCAAAAATTATTTAATAGCTTCTGACGTATAGTCTGTGAGGATTCTAGATTTTGAGAATTTTCTCTTTCGAGTATTCATTGAATATGAAATGTCAATAATTTTTTTAATTCCACCTTTATCTAAATGTTTTTTGGATTCAACAAGAGTCAATACTCTTCTGAATTTTTCAAAAGCATCTTTTTTGATAACCAATTTATCATCAAAAAATGGAACAACTTTATTTATTAAATCCGATAAATTTCTTACAACAAATGCAAGCGATTTATCAGTTTTATCCATCTGACTATTTTGTTTTACATAGCCGCATGAAAGTCTATCTTTGAGTTTTTCTAGAACCTTCTTTCCAGATGGATTTTGAGAAACTTTGAAGAAATAAATTACCTGCCAGCCTGATTTTGTCTCTTTTGATGGAACAATTCCTATATAGAACATCCCCTCACCTTCAACAAAACCTACAAAATAATCATCAGACAAATTCATATTTTAATCTAGTCTTTCCTGCTGATTGGCTCAGTTTGACTATTGTCACTAGTATACAAATTGTTTACTAGTAAGTCAAAATTTAACGAGTGTTTCCAGCATTTAGTCAGATTTATTACCAACTGGAGTTGGTATCTTATAACTAACAGAGAATTACCTTTGTTTAAATAAAACGAATTCAAAACGTGTATAAGAAGACAGCTCGAATGAACTACATATATCCTATAGTTTTACTGTCTCACGACGTTCTGAACCCAGCTCGCGTATCACTTTAACGGGCGAACAGACCGACCCTTGGCACCTTCTTCAGCGCCAGGATGTGATGAGCCGACATCGAGGTAGCAAACCGCGCCGTCGCTATGGACGCTCGGGCGCGATTACTCTGTTATCCCCGGGGTAGCTTTTATCCATTAAGCTCCGCGCACACCCATTGTGCGTCGGAGGATCATTAAGACCTACTTTCGTACCTGCTTCACCTGTCGGTGTCGCAGTCAAGCTGGCTTAAACCTTTGCGCTTTAACCCACCGTTTCCATTGGTGGAAAGCCAACCTTTGTGTCCCTGCGTTACATTTTGGCAGGGTACCGCCCCAGTAAAACTGCCCGGCAAACACTTTTCCCAGACGCGTTTCCAGCGTCCCAAAGTAAGCCTCACATTTCCCAACGAGTGGTATTACACTGATGCCTTGCGGCTCCCACCTATTCTAGACAATCAAAAAATATGAAAGCAATGTCTACCTGCAGTAAAGCTCCACGGGGTCTTTTTGTCCATGTAGAAGTAGGC
>CAIMLA010000048.1 GCA_903842085.1 uncultured bacterium
CCCTAATCGAGAAGCAAAAACAGTTTTCATATTAGAGGCAACTGGATCCAAACAAGGACATAGATATTCCTACGATCCCGATTTTTTAGCTACTACAGTAGGGAATAGGTACTACGATAAGAATGAAAAGTGCTTAATTCTTGAATGGAAGACCCTGCTTCCTGCTATGTAAGACATGAGTCTATCTTTTCTACAGTTAGTTTCCTTGATCAATAAGCCGTCTTGTGCGCCGAACGAATCGGTTTAAACTTTCATCTGAAGTGTGCAGTTTCCTGCGAACCTTAAAGAAATATCCTCATAAAATGGAAGCCTTTATCGGTTTGTCCGACAAAGCGTTTTCCATCTGCGTGCATTTTGATTTTAAGTTGTTCAATTGCCTATTATAATGATTCCAAATTAATATAGCAATATTTTAGATTAGGCGCATATTAATCTTCAAACCTAAAATTTGGAGGTATTATGCCCTTTGGAAGCAAGAAAAGCGGCTTAAAATTATCATCAGGAGAATCGGGAAAATTAGTTAAAATTACTAAGGCAAGAAAAGAGAAAAAATCAAGAATCGAACGAGCTAAAATGATCCTCGCCTATAATTCTGGTAAAAACATTTCTGTAATAGCAAGAGAGATGGACACAAACAGAGCAAAATAGATAGATGTATAAATAAAGCGTTGCGATTTGGGATAGAAATAGCATTAGAAGATTTGCCTAGGAAAGGGAAGACGCAAAGGATAGATATGAATGCACGGGCTTGGTTTTTGTCTCTTGCATGTAGAAAGCCAAAAGAATTGGGTTTTGCTTCAGAACATTGGACCACATGCGCGTTAGCTAAATATACAAGAGATAATTGCGAAACTGCTGGATACCCTTGCTTGAAAAAACTTTCCAAGGGGACTGTCTCTAAGATTATGAATAATAGCAATATTAGACCTCATAAGACATCGTATTATCTTGAAAAAAAAGATCCTGATTTTGACACAAAAATGGAACAAGTCTTACATGTTTATAAAGAGGTCGAAATATATAAGAAGAGTGGCGAAAAGAATGTATTGCAATTCTATCATATGATGAGAAGCCTGGGATTCAGGCAATTGGTAATGTATCTCCTGATTTACCTCCTTCTAAATACTCCACATGGGCAAAGGTCTATGAATATAAACGATATGGTACTATTTCACTTCTTGCTTCCATTGATTTAATGAATGGCAAAATTTACGCTAAGGTTTTTGATAAGCACAGGAGCGTGGAATTTATTGATTTTCTCAAAGACCTTAACGAAGCGTATACCAAAGATAGTATTATAAAAATTATTCTGGACAATCATTCGGCGCACATCTCAAAAGAAACAATGAAATACCTTAATTCTGTCCCAAATAGATTTAAATTTGTTTTTACCCCGGTACATGCGTCCTGGCTAAATATAATTGAGATGTTTTTTAGCAAAATGGCAAGGTCGTTTCTGCGTGGAGTAAGAGTTTTTTCAAAAAACGAACTTAAAAGCAGAATACTAAAATATATCGAAGAGCTCAATCAATCACCGGTTATATTTACATGGAAATGAAAAATGGATCAAATTAAGCTTTAATCATTGATATAGTAAATAGGAAACAATATACTAGTAATAGTGTTATAATTTCAATTAATCACAAATTATAACACGGAGTGCTAGGCAGGTGATTAATAAGAGATACAAAGTTACACTAACACATGAAGAGAAGGAAAGGATTAGAAGCTATATCCAGCAAGGGATATCATCGTTCGCAACGAGTAATCAATGCTTTGATTCTATTATCCTGCGATGCCGGGGAGCATCAGATTAAGTATTCGAAATGCGAAGATATAGCAAGTGTGTATTGAATATAAGCACA
>CAIMLA010000049.1 GCA_903842085.1 uncultured bacterium
CTGATTCTCGGTATTTCTCCAGTCGTTGAGTGGACTTGATGATTGTTGTATCTTTCAACCTCATCAGCAAGAATGATTCTCGCTTCCTCGATTGTTTTGATTTCTTCTTTTGCGCATCTTCTGACGATTCGATCTTGCAGCCACCTGTAAGGTCTTTCTACCTTCCCTTTAGCCTCTGGTGAAAGGGCATGGACTACTCCCATACCGCATTCTTTAACTGTTCTTTCCCATTGAGTCTTCACATCCGAAATACTAACCCTGGGACTATGCCAGATACCATCAGTTTTCCTGACAAACCGAAAGATTGAATGATTGTCGGCATAGTAATTTGCTCCGACTCCATATCTTGTGATGACCGACTCAACGGCCTTGATATGGGCTGCAGCTGATTCCTCTTTGACAAGATGGGCACAGAGCAGTAATCTAGAGTAGTCATCAATAGTGGTGATTAGAGTCCATTTTTCAGAAGAAAACGGTGCCCAAAGATGAGTTGAGGCATCATGCTGCAGAAGGAGCCCCGGAGAAGTGGTTAAGACTATCCGGTCATGGCTCCTTTTGATTTTAGGTGGGTTCACATATCCCCAATCGTGGGCTCTACGACTGATTGTTTTAACCGAGACCTTTTGCTCATATTTTCTAGCAATCTCATCCTTTATGGCCGTAAAGTTGTAGCAGGAAAGTGGGATCTCCCGGTTTTTAACCAGAGATTTCTCATTCTCTAGCTCAACCTTAATTAGTCGATTAAGATACGGTGAGATTTTTCGATGAGCATTAGTTCTTTTGGGTATAATTTCAAGCTTACGAGAACGATACAAGTGAAGTAGCTTGAAGAATCTCCTTTCTTTGACATCTAGTTTCAAAAGAGCTTCCTTCCGAGTGATAATCTTCACTTCATACCAATCTAAAACCATCCTTACCTGATCATTGGTCATTCTTTTGTGAAGTTGCATAGTGTTCCTTTCTAATCACTGCACTTTTGATGGAAAAAGGTTGCTGTACTTTTGATTGTCCTGCCAAATGAAGTTAAGCACAAGCCACTGCACTTTTGATTGGCGGCTCACACTCGAGAAATAGAAGTTGCAAAAGCGAGATAAAGTGCTAATATTGTAAGCACAAAATGATAACACCAAAATTAATTATCTTGCCGCTCTTTGCGGCTGTTTTGACCCTTATCATCACTCCGATGATTCGAAAAATGTCACTCCGTTACGGCGCGATCGATACTCCCGACTCCAGAAAAGTTCATAAAATGCCGATTCCGACAAGTGGTGGCGTCGCGATCTATATCGCTTTTTTGTTTGCGGTCTTGTTCTTTAATCGTCCCACTCCAGAAATTCTCGGGTTATTGGTCGGCCTGACGATAATAACTTGTTTTGGTCTTCTTGATGATATCTTTGATCTACCTCCAGCGACGAAGTTCATGGGCCAATTCCTGGCCGCTCTCGTCGTTATCTATTCTGGAGTTCGAGTCGAGTTTATCTCAAACTTATTGCAAAATCACAGCACGATCATTGATCTAGGCTTTTTATCTTTGCCCTTTACTTTTTTGTGGATAATTGGCATTACCAATGCCATTAACTTCATCGATGGTCTCGATGGTTTGGCTGCTGGGGTCTCTGGGATTGCGGCTTGGACCTTAGGGGTCGTCGCCCTGATGAGTGGGCGTTACGATGCTGGGGTTTTGGCCTTTACCCTTGGGGCAGCCGCCTTTGCCTTTTTGCCGTATAACTTCTCAAAGACCAAAAAGATTTTTATGGGGGATTCAGGCTCAAACTTTCTCGGTTTTGGACTGGCCGTTGTTTCGATTATGGGGATGGTTAAAATCGCCGCGGCCTTTACCATGCTTTTACCGATGGTGATCTTAGCCGTGCCGATCTTAGATACTCTCTTTGCGATTATTCGCCGACTGATTGCGGGCAAAAGCCCCTTTGAGCCAGATTCATCTCACCTCCATCATCGGATTGCTAAACTTGGCTTTTCTCATAAACAAACCGCTTTTATTATCTATACGATTAGCCTTCTTTTGGCCGTCGTCTCAGTCATCTCCCTAAATATTGGAAAAAAATACTCCGTCACGCTTCTTATTTCAGCGGCGGCTTTTTTAATCTTCGGCGCTTGGGCCTTGGGCTTATTTAAAGCCGAAATTAAGCCTCTCAGAAAAGCGAAGCGACTCGACTCATAAACAAAAATAAGAGTACGTAGAAGCAGGGATTGTTCATCCTCCCTTTTAAATTGGCCATGGACTGGCTCTTTTGATGACAAAACAAATTAAAGAAAGAATAATAAAAGTCAGATTATTTTTTTAATAAACTAATGGCGTTTGACGGTAAATGGTTTAGAATTAAATTATGAAATAGACTAGAAGGTTAAGTGATGGCAATAACCAAACAAAATTCAATAAATAAGAACGTGCGCCAAATCCTAATCGGTTTTGGTGCACTTTTTGGCATATACCTACTTCTGCTGATCTCTGAAGCGGCCTTTTTTGAAGATCGGTTTGGTTCAAAGGTGATCATTGCGGGGGCTGATGTTTCTTGGCAACAAAAAGCCGAAGCCATTAAAACCGTTGAGGCGGCTTGGCAAAAATATAAGTTAAGTCAAGTGACGATCAGTGGCGACCAATCTTCAGCCAGTGATCTTATTAAGAGCGTCGCTGCTGAAAAAAGTGTTAGTCAAGCCTTGGCTGAACAGCAGTCAGGCTATCTTGGACTTTCCGTCCTTCGTCCTCAAGATTATGCACTCTCGATCGAGGCCAACGAAACCAAAATCTCAGAAGTTTTATCGAAAGGTGCCGATAAATATGACACGCCCCCGGTCAACGCGCAACTGATCTTTAAGGATTCTGTTCAAATTGTGCCAGAAAAAGATGGTCTGAGAGTTGCTTTACCGGAAAGTAAAAGCTCGATTTTAACGGGCTTAGCCAATTTGGAAGATTCAATCGAACTTAAAATCGTCTTGGTCAAGCCAGAGCTTGATCAAAGTTCAGCCCAGGAGGCCGCCGCTTCGGTTTTTGCCCTGATTAAGGACCCGATCAACCTCAATTCAATTAGGGGGGCCGACACAATTAGCTCAACCAAGCTAAAGTCCTGGGTTAAAGTGGTTCCAGAAAACAATAAATCGGTCGTCATTGCTGAAACTCTCATCCCGGTTGAAAATAAATATCAATATTTTGATGAAGGTTTGATCGAAGTTTATGTTAAAGGCTTAGCCGGTCAGATCAATCAAGTGCCAGCGAATGCGCAACTTGGTCTTCAAAATAACCAAGTTGTCATTGTCGCTCCCGAAAAAGAAGGCTATCAACTCGATGAGATTAAAACCTTAGAGCAAATCTTGGGGATTACAAAGGAAAACCGGACGATTGAATTAGCGGTGGCGGTTAATAAGGCTGAGATTAGAAGTGATAATTTTGCCGAACTTGGTTTGACGGGCTTGATTTCAACAGGCTGGTCCAATTTTGCGGGGTCGCCCACTAATAGAATCCATAACGTCAAAACTGGGGCCTCAAAATTTAACGGTGTCTTAATTAAACCCAATGAAGATTTTTCTTTTAATGAGGCCTTGGGACCAGTTGAAGCCTATACCGGCTACTTGCCAGAATTAGTGATCTTACAAGACAAGACCGTTCCTCAGTATGGAGGCGGGCTCTGTCAGGTTTCTTCAACTGCCTTTCGAGCGGCTTTAAACGCGGGCTTACCGATCTTGGAAAGGACGATGCATGCTTATCCGGTCTCATATTACAAACCATATGGCGTTGATGCGACAATCTATATCCCGAAACCAGATCTAGTTTTTAACAATAACACCGGTAAATATATCTTTATTCAGACGAGAGTCGAAGGAACGAAACTTTACTTTGATTTTTATGGGACAAAGCCGGTCAATGCTTCAAAATTTAGTGGGACGATCGATGGCTCAAATGCCGTGGCCGTGGTTGAGAATGTTAACCCGAGTCTTTATGATCAAGGAGCGCGAGGGGCGGGTTCTTTTACGGCCGCCTTTTATCGACTGATTACCGATCCCAGCGGAAAGGTGACGAGGACCGACACCTTTATCTCAAAATATGATTCCCCTGATAAATATCCCCACTAAAAAACTTTACAAGAAGTGTATTATATGGTATCATATCATATTGTTGTTGGTTAAAAACCGACAAGTACCGATTACGGTTAGTTTGTTGAAACCGCGGAAAAGGAGCTTCAATGGAAGGAAGCAAAAGCCACGACACAGCCCCTAGGAGGGTAGAAGACTGTGATTTTTGTTTTCGGAAAGCGAATGAGCTCTTCTACCGCAACTGCAAAGGCTGGTGCGGTCGCAACCGTGAAGAACTAGAAGCTGCAATAGAGGCGGAGAAAGCTCGGCGAGCTCAATAAACGAAATAATAAGACAAACTAACATCAGGGGGACGACCTTTTCGTCCCCCTTTTCTTATGATCAAGGTTATTTATTTACACACTTTCGCGGCTGTGTTATTTTTATATTAATAAACGCACCTAGTTGCAATACCTGAGGAGGTGATCCAAAAGACTGCTGATGAGAATACCTTATGTTTCTTCTGCTACAAGCCCTTAGAGCCCACTGATGAAGGCGCAAGAAGAACCAGCGAACATCACGTCAACTTTCCTAAAAGCTTCTATTACAAGCCTCGATATGAGCGAGTTAGGGTCTGGTGCCACCAATCTTGTCAGCAAAGCTTTCATCGCGCTTATGAAGAACACTGTAAGAACGTCTCTGATCGCGAGCTGAAATGCGAGAGTTGTAATCCAGTCTGGGCGATTCTTTGCCTCTACCACAAGACTCGCTACAGAGAGATAGACGAAGAAGAACTGACCCGAATTCTCTTTGAGAGAAAGTGGCTGGCCGAAGCGGAAGAAAAGGCTAGGTCCACCAAGAGAAAACAACCGGTCTATCGGACCAAACAGGTTTTTGCAACAGAGTGACCCCTTTCAACTGGGGCTGACGCCAAGGCAATTTATTGCCCTGACGACAGCCCCGTTAACTTCTCCTGGATATCTTATATTTGATCTTTTCAGGCCGATTATGTTCTTTTTACCACTGATCGTTATGAATTCGATCTGGCTGGTAATAGCTTTTGGCTTGATATGGATGGGCGGGATAGCCAAGTGGGATCAACGAGTGGGATCTAATATTATCAGGAAGGTTAAAAAGCTTTCTCATCCCAGCTTCCACTTCTTTCAAGGGGTAATTAGCGGTCCAGACGGCCCCAAGTCCGAGGTCATGAGCGGCCAAGAGAAGATTCTCGGCTGCCGCGGCGCAATCTAAAACCCAGCAACCAGGATACTTTTCTAACCTTAAATCAGCACAAATAGCAATTGCGACTGGTGCGGTCGCAACCATCGGGGCGGTTTTGTGAAAGGCCGGAATGGCTTCAAGGATCTTTTGGTCTTTAATGACTATAAAATGCCATGGTTGAGCATTGCCAGCAGACGGTGCTTGGCTGGCCGCCTTTAAGATCGTTTTAAGGTCATCATCCGAGACTGTCTTGTCAAGATAGGCCCTGACACTCCGCCGGGTTAAAATTGTTTCAATTGTTTCCATACCACTCCTTTCTTATTTAGGAAACCAAGGGAAAAAGGCATTGGTTCTTTTTTTATAGCTTTGAAACTCTGGATTATCAAGATATTTTTTCTCCAACATCGGGATCCCAGAAATCTTTAAGATTAAGAAGGTGATTAATAGCGGACTGACAATTAAAAGGAGTTGCTCGGTGGTGGAAAGTGCCATAAAAAAGATTCCCCACCAGAGACTGACCTCACCAAAATAATTAGGATGTCTGGTATATCGCCAAAGACCGGTCGTTAAAATTTTACCTTTATTGGACTTGTCTTTGACAAAAGTCGCCAATTGCCAATCCCCCAGGACTTCAAAAAAATAACCGATTAGCCAAACGATCACGCCAAGATAAAAAAGCGGTGGCCAAAAAGCGCTCTGACTAAAGTTCGTGACCAGGATCGGCAGGCTAATGATAAACATAAAGATTCCTTGAAGAAGAAATATTTGAAAATAACTCCGTAGATAGTAATGCGGCCATTTTTGCCGCCAGGCCTGATAACGGAAATCTTCTGCCTTATTTTTGTTACGGCGATAGATGTGGACGGCGAGTCGCAACCCCCAGCCAGTCACGAGTAGGGTCATTAGGGTTTGGGGAAAATCGACCCCTACCTGAGACCCATTATAAAAGTAAGTAAACCAAGTAAGAAGGACAAAACCTAAGCCCCAGCCAATATCGACGAGGCCTGCATTTTTTTTAATCGTTGCTAGGACAAAAAAAGCACTCATGTAAAGAAAAATTATGACGAGACAGATCACGTAGGGATAAAACATCGGGCCTCCTTTTCTAATTATACTATTTTTGGCCGGATTAAGGTAAAATAAAGCTATTAACAAGGAGCTAGTATGAAAATATTGAAATGGATTCTCTTAATTGTCGGAATTGTTCTGATCGCCTTAATTGGCTACGGGGTCTATGCCTTTACTCAAATTAAAAGCCCCACCCAAAAAGACCTTGGTGTCAAATATACAATCGCTGATTATAATCAAGCCGTCATCGATAAGGCCAAAGTTGAAGTGCCAGTTCCGGGAGCGTTATACTTGGGTTCAACCTTTCTCGCTCAAGGCAGTCAACAAGTCGACCTGACCTTAAGTGACGCTGAAGTGAGTGCGATTCAAAACTATTCGAATGAGTTAAGGGGACCGATAAATAAGGTCCAGATTAAATTTCTTGGTGGCAAAAAGGCCGAGGCCTCCTTTGTCACAAATTTTACTTATCAAGGACAGAAGATTAACTATCCAATCTATGTCAAAGGCGATGTTTACAACACTGGTCCAAAGAGTTTTGGTCTCAAAGTTGATCAGCTCCAGGCCGGGTCCCTCTCTCTTCCTAGTGTCATTACAAAAAAAGTCGAAACTGAATTTACAAACTACGTCAACAATATCTTAAATGGCGTCGCTGGGCTTGAGGTTCAAAAAGTCGAAATAAACAATGGCTCGGTTCATTTTGTGGGAACAATTCCGACAAAAGTGGTTGGTTTATAAAATATTATAGAGATAAACAATCAGGAGTCCGCTAAAAGTTCCGATAATCGGACCCCAAATCACTTCGAGTAAAGTAATATCAGCTGACCAGCCTTTGATCAAAGAGTAATTAACCAGTCCATAAACACTAATCGCTAATACTCCCGCCAAGGCACCGAGAACGGCCGTGATGAGGGTGGTTGCCCCGAGATTATAGGCGAGAAGGGTGATCATCATGATTGAAGTCACGACCGCGATTTGTGACAAAATCCCAGGGAGGGGCTTGATGACAACTTTGCCGTTTTTTATCTCGGCCACCTGCTTGAACTCAGCCGCATACCTTTTTCTAAAGATAACGAGGTGCCAGATGGCATCAACGCTGCTGATAGCGATAAAAGAGATTAGCCAAATGATGAGATATTTCATGATTCCTCTTGGGTTATTATAAAGTCATTATAACAAAGAATCGCTAAAGGCGGTTATAAAATGTTATAATTTCTCTCATGCTAAATATATTACGTCATCTTTTTGTTAAAGAAAAACGCAAAACAGTCGGCTTGGCCCTCGGGTCAGGAGGGGCCAAAGGCTTGGCCCATATCGGGGTTATAAAAGTCCTTGAACGAAACAGCATCCCGATTGATTTTATTGCTGGGGCTAGTGTCGGGGCGATGATTGGGGGCGCCTATGCCCAAGATCTGGATATTATTAAAATCGAAAATATTATTCGTAAATCAACCTTTAAGGACTTTCTAAAAAGATTTATTGATCCCTCTTTACGGTCTGGGCTTGTCAAAGGGAATGCCATCTCTGAATATCTAGAGACAGAATTGGGTCAGGTTAATATCGAGAATTCAATCATCCCTTTCAAAGCGGTGGCGACTAATATGGCCACTGGGAATGAGGAACTGCTCGATCATGGGGATCTGGTTGAAGCCATTCGGGCCAGTATCTCGGTGCCGGTTCTTTTTAAGCCAGTCATAAGCCAGAGAGGGGTTTTGGTTGATGGTGGCGTTAGTAATCCTGTGCCCGTCAGCGTCGTTAGAGCGATGGGCGCTGATATCGTGATTGCGGTTAATTTAAATAACGAAAGTTTTATCACCCAGGAGAAAAGCTTAGGTTCTTTTTCGATGGCCTCCTCTTTAATTGAACTATTAAGCTATAACCTCTCGAAAGAAAAAATTAAAGGTGCCGATATCGTGATTGAGCCAAGAACCGGGAAAACTAATTGGACGAAATTTTCGGGCGGAGTCGATCTGATCCACAAGGGTGAAGAAGCAGCGCTAGAAAAATTGCCTCAAATAGTAAAACTCTTAGATGGTCCGATTGAATAAAAACGAAAAATAAAAAAGCGACCTTATTGAGGGTCGCTTTTTTTATTGTAGAGAAACTTATTTTTCTACTTTTTCGACAGCTGATTTTACATCCAAGGCGATGGCAATTGTGATCGGTCCACTGATCAAGGCAAATAAGCCTAAGACCCAGACGAAAGCGATTGTGACGCTTGGTTGCAAAAGGATGACGACACCAGCTAAAACGCCGATGACACCAGCGATAATTGCTAGGGATTTCTCGGTCGCGGTGACGCCTTCGATGAAGGCCCCAACGATTTCTAAGATTCCTTTAAAGATCAAGATAAATCCAGCCAGCAAGATAAAGGTGGCGATTGTAACGCCGGTATGACGAATCAGATAAACACCAAAGCCGAGCTCTAAAATACCCATTAAAAGGGTCAAAAACCAGCGGGTGTGTTTACCAATACTGAAGATACCAACCACGATATCGATTAATCCACTTGCGATTAGGAAGAGGACAAAGAGATAGATCAAAGTTAGTAAGGTCAATCCTGGCCATAACAAGGCGGCTAAACCGAAGATAATGGCTGCGACACCTCGGATGACCATCATCCACCAATAATGCTTCATTAATTCTTTATTAGTTTTGTTCATTCTTCTCACCTCCTTTCGCTATAAACTTTAGGTAGCTTATTATATTACTATTTGGCCATATGTCAAGATATTGGCCAAACTTATCCTTATTATAAAGTAATTATTGATTTACTTGTAGTATTTTCATGATATAATATTTTCATGAATAAACGAACGGTCTTATTAGTTGTTTGTCAGGTGGTAGTTCTCTTACTCCTGGTCCATATGGTGGTCTTGCGGGGCTATCTGACCAATGCCGCCAAGCTAGAAGCGTTGTTTGTCGAGGCCAAAACTTATACTTACACCGCCGAAATTATTAAGACTGAAATTCAGAACCGTTTACCTGAGAAGGTCCAGAATAATATTGTCGAAAAAGCTATCGCGACCAAGGCGATTGATTATTTCATTACCCCAAAACTAGTTCAAAATCTTAGCGAGAAACCAGTCGAAAGAGTCATAAAGTCTCTCAACCAGAAGGGTAATACCGAAATCGTCAATGATAAAGTTGTCATTGAGACCGCTAAATACAAGGATTTGATCATGGCCAAGCTTGATGCCTGGGGTTTACCAAAAGATCTAAACACTCTGGCCAAAGATACCGTTAGCTCGATTCCAGCTGAGATCTCAGTCGTGGACTTAGAGAAAAATCCAAATAGTGGGCTTGCCTACGTTATTAAAGCCCGGATCTATATTAAACAACTGAGCAATCTGATCATCGCTTTTAGTGTCTTATTGGCGCTTCTTATCGCGGCCGTGATTTACATTAACAGAAAGAATCTCTTGATGGCCATCAGAGCCTTGGGTTGGGTCTTGGGTCTCTCGGGTCTGGTTATGGTGATCTTATCTTATCTCGGCTCACCCGCCCTGACCTCTGTTATGTCGGTCAGCAATCCAACCTCAGTCGACCTCCTCTTAAATAATATGGTTTTGGCGATTGGGACTAACTATGTTCACACCCCAGGACCCCTTGGGATTGTCTTTGCGATTTGTGGTCTCATTATCTTAATTGCCACGAGCTCAAAATTTGTTAATAAAGTCAAACCGACCACTAAAAGTAAAAAGCCAACGGCAAAAGCTTAAGCTAAGAAAAAATCAGGAAAATAAAAAACCCTTTATTAAGAAAGGGTTTTTTTAAAAGAGATAATTACTTTTCTGAGATCTCGAATTTGATCCCATTTGTTTTGCCTAGGGCAATATTGTAGAACCAGGCGGCGACAGCGCCCCAGATCCAACCTCCGGCTAAAGCCACGAGCGGACTAATAATAATAGTCCAGATGGCATAGCCCCAATCAAAGCTCGTGTTTGGGAACCAAACATTGATTCTAATAAAATCAAGCCAACCAAAAACCATGGTCACCACAACCGCGACTAAGACGACGATCGCGGAGAAGACGGCCACAAAATTGGCGAACGAGATCGTATCAACGTGGGTTAACGTTACTTTTTTCATTTTATCTCACCTCCTTTCTATTAATAAAACATCACTCTCGAGTTTAGATCAAAGGAAATCCGGGCAAGACCTTATGATTTCTTCTGGCTATAAGCCGAACCACCGTAAGCTGAAATATCAATGACTAAGGCTAGCCCTAACAAGAGCCAATCGAGAAAGTTTAGGCCACCGGGGGCGACAACGAGATACATTAAGGTCACCCAAGGTAAGAAAATGAAGCCTAATAAAGGCCACAGAATCGTGGAAAAGGTTTCTCCAAAATAACCAGGGCGAATCAGCCACCAAAAAAGAACGGCTGCCCGAGGGCCGATCAGGGCTAAAATTGCAAGACCACAACACATCGTTACTCCTTTCATAAGTTAAATTAATTACGTTTTTTGACTTGTCTTCGCCTTTGGTAAGAGAGAGGCTGAGGCTAGACCGACACAGCCCAGAAGGGCCAGCGATAAAATTGAGGCTGAGGTTGCGTTATTTTCAGCCGTGGTATTAATCGATAACAGCTCATCCTTGATCGCACTCGGAGCACTCGTTAAATACTGATCCAATTGAGTATTGCTCAGCGTTTGTCCATTTGCTTCAATCTTTTGGGTCAGCTCTGTTTTTTGGGCTGAAGTAAAAACAGAACTTTCATTAATTAGGTTTACACTTGAACCAATAAAAACCCCAAGGATGAGTGAGCCCGCAATGGCCGTCCCGAGTGAGGCCCCAAGATTGAGAAAAGTACTATTTAAACCGGAGGCTTCACTCGTCCCTTCCGTAGGGACAGATGAAATAATTAAATTGCTAAGCATCGAGGCGCCCATGCCGACGCCAGCTCCGATCAAAACTAGGCCGGGCAGAAAGGCCAAACTGCTTGGATGGCGATAAAGGAGGATCCCGATTAAAGCGGCGCCCAATAAGATCAGAAAGATCCCAAACTGAACGATGCCCTTGGGTTGATGTTTGGCGGCAATGCGGCCGACTAAAAAGGCGATCACCAGTACCGCCAGGGAGAGGGGAAGTAAGACTAAGCCCGCCTGGAAAGCATCATACTCAAGAATGATTTGGGAAACGATTGAGATCGAAAAAATTGTTCCGGCCATGACGAATTGGATCGCGAGCGTCGTAATAATGCCATAGGTCACGCTTTTATTTTTTAATATCTTTGGATTTAGTAAGACGGCCTTATTCTTTCTGGTTCTGTAAACTTCCCAACCGATAAAGATCGCCAAGATGCCGATCCCAAGCAAGGCAAACCAAATTGTAGGCGATATTTGATTGGGACTGATGAGCGTTTTCCCCGCGATCGAAAAGGTTTTTCGGGCGGTAATAATGCCATAGGTATTGGCCATTAAGATTCCGGACACGATCGTAAACATGCCTAAAGCAGAGAGGAGAAGCCCAACATAATCAAACTTTTTATTAACCAGGTTGATCACCGCATCCTTAATCTTCTTATGATTAAGGAGGATGGCCAAAACCACAAAAACCTCAGCCAAAAAGCCAATTCGCCAAGAAACAAAGGCGGTTAAAAACCCACCAATGATAGGACCTAGAGCCGCACCAGAGGCGGCCATCGCTGCCAGAACGCCGTAAGCTTTGACTCTCTCCTTGCCTTCCCCAAAATTGGCCACCACAATCGAGAAAAGAGCGGGCATAATCAAGGCGGCCCCAATTCCTTCCAAAAATGACCAACCAAAGACCAGAACGGTCACATTCCAACTCAGACTCGTAATGAGTGAGCCAATCCCATAAATGATCAAGCCGATAATAAAGGCCTTTTTTCGACCGATGATATCCCCGATTTTAGCCCCAGCAATCATGAGTGAAGCCATGACCAGAGAGTAGAAGGCGATGGCCCCTTGAATGGCCGTCACTGAAGTGTGCAAGTCGCGAACGAGGGTTGAAATTGAGACGTTCATAAAGGTTGAATCAAGCGTTAAAATAAATTGAGCCGAGGCCAAGAGAATTAAAACTGATAATTTTTTTCTATCCATGGCTTTTTTCCTTTGTTATTTTCTTTTTTTGTCTTGCTTCGCGTCTTCGTTCGATTTTTGCTTCACGCTTGGCCAGATATTGACCGCCGATAAAGGTAATCGAAGCGACCGCGATGGTAACGCCAAATAAAATGAAAAAGATGGTAATTAAGCGCCCCAGATCGGTCGTTGGGTGTAAATCACCATAACCGACCGTGGCCATTGTGACGACCGTAAAATAGAGCGAACTAATCCAGCTCCACCCCTCAAGATAGTGGTAAATAACGGTACCGATGGCGAGTAAAGTTAGAACGGCACCTCCGGCAGCTAACGAACCCGCTACCATTTGATTTTGTTCTGGATCGACGTTTTCCATATGTCTAGTATAGCATTAAGCTTAGATATTTTTAAGATTAAAATGAGTAAAAAGGGCGACCGCTAAAGAAAAAAGGAATTATTACCTTTCCTTTTAAGCACAAATATGGTATAAAAGTAACATGGATTTATCCGCTCGAAATATTTTAAAAATCTTGTCAATAATAACCGTCTTTTTGTTATTTTTGTTTTTCCTTAATAGTATCCAAGGCGTGGTCGGCTGGATCGCCGCCGCTTTTTTAATTGCGATCTTGCTAAATCCGTTTGTCGGTTGGATCCAAAAATTTATCCCGACAAAAAACAGGATCGCCGCCATCTTGCTTACGGTTGCGATTATCTTAGCCATTATTTTATTCTTCCTTTTTGTGATGTTACAACCCCTGATTAGTAGTTTTGGGGGGATTATCACGGAGCTGACTAAATACTTTGAGACGGCCAAAAACAACAATGAGGTCAATAATTTTATGACCCAGTTAAATTGGAAGGATGTGACCTCGAGTAAAGCTTTTTCAACCATTGGGGGCGGGATCACCGGTGTCGCTCTCGGTCTTGTCAACAGCGTCTTTGCTTTAGTTACAATTTTGTCTTTGTCGATCTTTATGTTAGTCAATCCACAGAATGTCGTTGATTCGGTTGGGAAATATATTCCAAAAAAACACCTCAGTCTTTTCAATAAGGTCAGTACAAATCTGTCTAGTATTGTTCCCAAGTATTTCGGCGGCGTTTTAATCATCGCTACTTTAGCCGGGATTTGTAGTTTTATCGGCTTACTTGTTTTAAGGGTCCCATTTGCGATCGCACTCGCGGCGAGTGTTTTTATTTTGGATATGATTCCAATGATCGGGGCGACTTTAGGGGCGATCATTGTCGTTGGCTTCTGTCTTTTGATCAATCAACCGCTCACCGCCGTAATCTTCGTTATTTATTACATCGTCTATCAACTGATTGAAAACAATATCATCACCCCGCTGATTCAACGGAAAACAGTTAAAATATCGCCACTTAGTATTCTAGTGGCCATCCTAATTTTTAGCGCCGCCGCTGGCATGATTGGGGCGCTCCTCGCGATTCCAATCGCGGCCTTGATTAAGCTCACTTACCAAGACCTCAAGGATGAAGGCTATATCAAATCAGAGTAGAACCCTAAATGATTCTAGAGAAGGGTAGCGGGGAGATGGAGACAAGCTCAATGAAAAAAACTAGAGGGCTTCGACATAATTATTTTAAGGTCACCCTTATTACAGTCTTGATCATGATTGTGGTCCTTTTAGCCTATTTCCTAGTCAAGGATGTCGATAATCCTAAGTTAATTTTGGATTTTATCAAGCAGGCAAAGACTCTTACCGAACATTATTTCTTTCTTTCTTGGGTCATTTTTATCGGCGTCTATATCTTGATTGCCGCCTTTTTTACGCCTGGGATCTGGATTATGAATCTCGCCGCTGGTTACTTTTTTGGGATTGTTTTTGGCACAATTGGGGCAAATATTGGCTGCACCCTAGGCAGTCTCGTGATGTTTTTGATTGCTCGACACTTTTTTGGTCCTTATATCACCAAGAAATTTGGGGAGCGGTTCAAGAAATTTGATAAAATGTATAAACAAGACGGCGCCAACTTTTTCCTTTTTTTACGTCTCACGCCTGGTTTTCCGGCCATGATGATCAACTTCTTTGCTGGTTCAACTCAGGCCAAAGTGAGAACTTTTCTTTGGACCACTTCCTTGGGGATGTTGCCAGCCGAACTAATTTATACTTTTGCTGGTCAACAGGCACGCGTCGTGACCTCGGCTAAAGATATTATGACCCCGGGTATGCTTTTTGCCCTAGCTTTACTTGGCGGCCTTTCATTAATGCCCATCTTAATTAAACGTCGACGAGGCGCATACGAGGAGGTTGAATGATCACTCTTATTAATTTATTGATTTTACTTTATGTTATTTTGGCAATCATAGCGATTATCTTATTAATCAATGATGACCGTGATTCAGACACGACTTTAGCCTGGATTATGGTCATCTATTTTGTGCCATATTTAGGTTTACCTCTTTATTATTTCCTTGGTCGAAACTGGTATCGCTCGAGCAAAAGAAGAAAAGTTTTTTTACGTGAAAGAAAAAAACTCGAAGCTTTTTTTGAGGTCATTCAAGAAAAATATCGGAAAGAACGAACCTCTTTTTCTGATAAAACCAAAGGTGGCTTGATTAGTAAAATTTCTAATCTCGGGGTTTCAATTTACGGGGAAACGAGATTTCCCGCGACCAAGGTCGAGATTTATCCGAGTGGGGCGTTAAAATTTCGGAACCTTAAACTAGATTTAGCAAAAGCAAAAAGCTATATTGTCTTGCAATATTTTATCTGGGAACACGATCAGCTAACAAAAGAGATCACGGAGATTCTTTTAGAAAAAATGAAAGCCGGGGTCGAAGTCTATATTATGTATGATTTTGTCGGTAGTTTATTATATTCCAAAAAAGAACTCCGAAAGCTCAAGCGAGCTGGAGCGATCGTGACGGTCGATGTGATGAACATTAATATGATTAATTATCGTAATCACCGAAAAATAGCCGTCATTGATGGCACGGTTGGCTATACGGGTGGAATCAATATGGGACAGGAGTATATCGATGGGGGTAAACATTATCCAAGTTGGCGCGACGATGCCATTAGAGTCGAGGGGCCAATTGTCTATATGCTTCTTTCTCAATATGCTTTTCGTCTCTATGAACAAAGACGGATTAACCTTTTTCAGGAAAAATATTTTGTTAAAATGACCAACGAGGTTGATGCCGACAAAACGATGATCCAATACGCTTCATCAAGTGTTGATAGTAATAAAGAATCGATCTCAAATATCTACGCCACCGCCATCGCCAACTCAAAAACGAGAGCCTGGCTCCAATCACCCTATTTTGTGCCGAATCCTTATCTCTATGAATCAATGAAGGCCGCCGCCAGGTCAGGGGTCGATGTTCGTCTCATGATTACTGGTTGGCCAGATAAAAAAATAGTTTGGAACGCCGCTTTTTCCTATTTTAAAGATTTGATCAAGGCCGGGGTTAAAATTTACCTCTACGAAGCCGGCTTTCTCCATGCCAAAATGGCCACTTTTGATCAAGAATTTTTTTCGATGGGGACCTGTAACCTAGATACGCGCAGTCTTTCCTTGCATGATGAGCTGACCTTGCTTGTTTATGACGCGGGGTTAACTGCGATTAACGATCAAATATATAAAGACGATTTAACGAAATGTCGTCAAATTACTTTAACAGAACTAGAAAAGATCAGTCGGTTGCAACATTTTCGCAACTCCATCGCCAGATTGTTTTCAAAAGTGATTTAAATCTCGATCTCTGCCACTAAGCCAAAGTGGTCCGACGCATACATTTTATTGTCAGTCGCTGAGGCTTTCGTGAAAGCTAAGTGACAGGCGTTAACCTGGAGGGTTTTCTCGGTATAAATATAATCTAAAGTGCCATGCCAGTGCATGTTTCGGCGATGTTTATAGAGGCCAGCGAGGCGCATCCCGGTCTGAGTCGCTAGTTGAACTGGGTAAAGTCCTCGCTTCAAGGGCGTTGGACAAGTGTGGTTTGGTTCGTGTCCGTGGACAGCCTCGTAGGCTGAGCTAAATCTTTTCTTGATTGTGGTCATTGACTGTGATTCGGGCTCAGCATTAAAATCACCGCAGACAATTGCCGGGGAGGGTAACCAGTCGACTAGTTTTTCCACCTGAGTCAGTCGCGCGCGGTCGCTGACAGGTTCAAAGATAAGGTGAGTGTTAGCAAGATTGACGAGCTTATCATCGATCTTGATAGTAATGCTTTGAGCGACTCTTTTTTGCTTCCCAAAGGAAACGGTCTGGTGGTGAACAGCTGATAATTTCGATAAGATGGCCAGCCCTTCGTGTGGGTTGACGCCTGTTTTTGGGCATAAATAGACCCTATAGCCACCGAGCTGATCCGCGAGCCATTGCCCATTCATTTTGAATAATGAGACTTCTTGGAGAGCAATAATATCAGGCTTGAGCCTTTTTAGTTCGTCCAGGACTAAAAGCTTTCTTTTTTCCCAGAAGCGAAGGTCGATGAGTAAATTCAAACTGACAATTTTTAAGACCATCTTTTTATTAACTTTAACCCAAAACTACAGAAGCTTCTTTGTTATTTAGTCTCTGAGTCATTAATCTTTATTGAGTCGTCTTATAACTGACCGTCAGCGTCACGCCTTTTGATGAGTCGTCATAAGCTAGGTTAAGATTACGATTATCCTTTTCCATTTGCACTAGGTTAAGGCCAACATTAGTATTACTGACCTCGGTCCAACCGTTGGCCTTTAGCCTGGCGATATATTCAGTCATGGCCGCACTGTTAAAATTACTGACGATGACGCTCCACCCCTTAGGCTCGGTACTGACCTTTGTCGCCATCGTTACTTTGCCGACGGTAAACTTCGGAACGTCATTGGGCATATCGCTTGGCCAAGAAACGCCCTCCCCGGCACTAATGGTTCCTTGGTCTGTTTTGATCGTAATATCTTTATTCTTGGTATCGATATCGACCTTCCCCCCGGTTCCTGATTCGATTGCTTTCTCGACTAGACCTTCTCCGGCTTTTTTAGAGACATATTGACTCAGGAAGTAGCCACCGATCGAGAGTCCAGCTAAGATTACCACCACGACAATAACCAAGATCACCCAAGTCTTATTTGATTTTTTATTAGCCTTAGTTGGCTCGGTTCTTTTTTCGGGCTTGGTCCCGTTTGTTTTTTCGTTTGTTGTTTCGGCCGTCATTATTCCCTCCCTAATTATTAAGTATCATTATATAATGGCACTATGAAATTTCATATATCATATGTTCGAAATGTCGACTTTGCAAGCTTGATCGAGAATTTTTTATTTACTTCGGTGGCCACAATTTTAACGATTCGAATCTTCTTGGTCCTGACGGGTTATCCTCAGCTTGGCGGCTCTAACGGTCTTCATATTGCCCATATGCTTTGGGGCGGTTTGCTCATGCTAATTGCCATCATGCTCTTTCTGGCCTATCTCAACAAAAGCAGCTTGGTCTGGGGAAGTATCTTGGGGGGGATTGGTTTTGGTTTTTTTATTGATGAGTTAGGTAAATTTCTGACCGCGGATAATAATTATTTTTTCAAACCAACCTTTGCTCTGATGTATGGGATCTTCTTAGTCATATACCTGATCTCAAAAATAATTGAGGAAAGAGTCAAGATGACGCCCAGAGAGTATATGGCCAATGCTCTCGACATGTTAAAGCAAGCCTATATTTCAGATTTTAGCATTAAAGATAAAAAGGAATTACTTCATATTTTGGAAAAAACTGATCAAGAAGATCCCTTTAATACGCTGATAAAAGATTATGTCGCCAAGTATCAACCAACGACTGACAAGGAAAACTTTATCGAAAAGATCAGGATCTTTTTTTTCACCAAGTACAAAAACCTGATAAAAAGACCAAAGATCCAGGCGCTTCTAATCACCATTTTTGTCTTTGATTCACTCTTAGGACTGATCGTCTCAATTTATCTGTTGGGAACAAAATCTAATCTATATTATGAGATCATTTTTGCCATTATCTCGGGTCTTTTGGTTTTGGTCGGTTCTTATTTTTACATCAAGAAAAATCGATTGCGGGCTTTAGAATTTTTCAAATACTCACTCCTGGTCACGATTTTCTTCTCTGATTTTGTGCTTTTCTATCAAGATCAATTAAGTGCCATCATTTCATTCTTCGTTGATCTGGCCCTCTACCTAATTATTCGTTACTTGATCGAACAAGAATTATTACTTTCAAAAAACCGGATTAAATAGAAAAGGCCGATTTTCAATCGTAACCCGGAAAAAAGTCGGTCATGACTTGGTCGTCTTTATAACCTCGTAAACTTATTATTTTTTTATAAGCATCAACCATTTGGGCTGGTCCCGAGATATAGATGGCGGAACTGTCGGTTGGATTTAAACCATTAATTAAGTCATCTGGCCGCTTTTTTAGATAGTAGGCCTTGATTCCTGAAGATTGAGTGTATTCATCAAGCTCATCTTTAAAGATAAAGGAATTATTATTTGAGAGATAGAGCAAAGTCCCGTTGATTTTAGCTTGTTCATAATCCTTTTGAGCAAAAATTGAGCGAAAGGGGGTAATCCCAATTCCGCCCGCCAGAAAGATATTATTTTCTCCAACTTCTTTTAGGATAAAATCCCCTATGGGACGATCGGCTTCGAGCGATCCTCCGATTTTCATGAGGGTGAGGGCTTTTTTAAAACTGCTGCTGTGGTTTGGCGTAAGTTTAGTCGTGATGGTTATTGTTTTTTCAAAAGGAGCGCTGGAAATGGTAAACCATCTTTCGGTGCCACGTTCATCTGGGCTCTCGTGTTTTAGAACAAAGCGCATAAATTGACCCGGTTCCCAGACGATCGTCTTTTCTGGGTTAAAAATAAAAGAAACAACGTCCTGACCGAGCGAGACTTTTTTGGCTAAAGTAAGTTTCATAAGCCAATTTTACCATTTTGAAGAAGTTATATAAAAATAATTAATTTTGAGTTATATTATGATTAGTTTAATCAAGGAAAAACTATGGATAAAACTTTTTTGCAGGTTCTGCCGCTCGCGATCGGGGCCACTATCAGTCCGACCGGTCTTTTGTTTGTGATGATGATCTTGAGTGGGAAGGACAATCCAAAAAAGAAGGCCCTTGCCTTTATTCTCGGGGCGACCTTGTTCTTAACGGTTCTGGGTCTAATCATCTTCTTTACCGCCAAGCCAGCCATTCAATCAACTAATCATCCCGATATCACCTCAGCCATCATCAATATTGTCTTAGGTCTATTGATCGTCTTGATTGTCGTAAAATCGGTTTTTTTCAAGAAAAAAGATAAACCCGCCGACAGTAAAAAGCACAAGAAACCATACTCGGTCATCGGGTTTTTATATATGTTTATCAATATTTCGACCTTGATCCCGTTTATAGCGGCGATCAAGATTGTCGCCGAAAATAAATTGGCGCCACTCGATAATATTTCGATCGTGATTGCCGTGATCTTGATCACGATGTTCATGGTCGCTTTCCCGGTCATTATTACTTATGCCATGCCGAAAAAATCTGAGACAATTTTAGGGCCAGTTAACGGTTTTATGTCCAAACATGGCGCTACCATTGCCAATGTCTATTTTACTTTGATGGCGATCTATCTACTTTATGCCGGTATCCATAAGCTTTAATCTTTAGCTGTGATTTTCTTGAACTTGGACGAGGACGGCTCTCAAGTCTTTTGGCTTCTCAATCAGTCGCTCTTAAGAAGCGATTGAAATAATCTAATATATTGATATAATCACTTTGATCATCATTCCGAAGGGGAATGGTTTTGGGACCGAATTGTCTGAAAGGAGCAGACCTTGGACAAGAAATGGGAATTTCACAAGAGCAAAAGAGAGCTAGTCGAGATTGAACACGAAAGCCAGGAAGAAGAAAGAAAAAAAAGGGGTGAGAAGTACTACTGTTGTTGGTGTAAAGAAGAAATTTCAGTAACCCCTGGTCGAGTTTTCGACCACCATGGCTGGGCTCATCCGATCATTCAGTGTGGAGCTTATGAAATCAGGCAGCTTGATGAGCAATCACCAGAGGAAACTCTCTATGTTTGCCAAAAGTGCTGCCTGGAAGCCATGTTCGCTGAACACCTCAGCATCGAGAAGCTTTTTCACATTCCCAGACCGTAAAGCAACAGGGGTGGGCCTTACCTAGGCCCACCCCAAACCCTTTTAAAAAATTGTCTTATAATCCAAGACCGATTGTCTTTTTTACTCTTGAGAGCGTTTCTTGGGCGGCTGGTGCCATCTTTTTAGCCCCGTCGTTTAGGATCTTTAAAACTTTTTCTTGGTTATTATCTAGTTCAACCAGGTTTTTCTTGAAGGGTTTGAGAAAAGCACTCACTTCTTGAGCCACTTCCTTTTTAAAAGCGCCATAGTTAGAACCTTGATACCTTTTCTCTAAGGCGGGAATGGGGATTTCTTTAATAACGGAGACAATATTAAGTAGATTGGAAATACCCGGCTGGTTTTTTTGATCAAATTTTATTTCTGATTGAGAGTCAGTGACCGCCCGACTGAACTTTTTGATGATTTCTTCGTCACTATCTCTTAGGGCGATGTAGCTTGAACTATTATCATCGCTTTTTGACATTTTTTCTCTCGGGTTAGACAAACTCATGATTCTAGCCCCTTCTTTGGATATAATCGGCGTGGGCATGGTAAATATCTTTTCGCCATAACGTTTATTAAATCTTTCGGCAAGATCACGGGTTATTTCAACATGTTGCTTTTGATCTTCACCAACTGGGACCTCATCCGTCTTATAGAGCAGGATATCGGCGGCCATCAGGACGGGATAGTCAAAGAGACCGACCGAGACATTTTCGCCTTTGACTTTATATTTATCTTTAAATTGGGTCATCCGATTCATTTCACCGAAATAGGCGAAACAATTCAAAATCCAGGCCAGTTCAGTGTGCTCTGGCCGATCTGATTGAACAAAAATAGCGGATTTTTCTGGATTAACCCCGGCGGCGAGAAAGACCTTGGCGAGCTCGAGGGTTCTTTCCTCTAATAATTTCGGTTCCTGAGGGACAGTGATGGCGTGTTCATTAACGATGCAGAAGGCATTTTCTTTCTCATCTTGATTTCGGACCCAATTGACGATTGTTCCTAAATAGTTGCCAAGGGTTAGATCACCGCTTGGCTTAATGCCTGAAAAAACTCTTTTTTTAACCATGATTATTCTCCATATATAATTTTACTTTATAGAGGGCCGAAAGCGTCTGCCCATCCAAGATTTCATTATCTTTTATCATCTGCTCAACTTGATCTAGCGAAAATGGTTTTACGGCCGTTATCCCTTCCTCAGCTTGTTCGTTTTGACTTGTTTGAGTTAACCCTTGGGCCAGATAGACATAGGTCGTTTCTCTAGCCAAGCCGTTTAGGGGCTGAAAATAACCAATCTGAATCATCTCTTTAGCAATAAGGCCGGTCTCTTCTTGGAGTTCACGCGTGGCCGCGGCCAAGGGGGCCTCTCCGTCAGTCCGTCCTTTGATAATTTCCCAAGAATAGGCCAGAAAAGGATAGCGGTGTAAGCGGACTAGATAAACCTCATTTTTTTCTGAAAGAGCCACAACTGCGGCCACATCGCTACTGTTTATAACTGAATATTCGCCTTTTTTTCCATTTGGGCCGACAACTTGATCAAGGTCTAGTGAAACCCACTGATTTTTAAAAACGACTTTGGACCTGACTTTTTTCCACTTACTCATAGCAGAATTTTACCACAATAAAAGTAGATATTGACAGATAATAATATCTTGACTAATCGGTATTAGCACTCTATAATTAAGAGTGCTAATTAATAAATAATATGATAAAAAAAGGAGGTCAGATGAAAATCAAACCACTCTCAGACAAAGTCGTTATTAAAGCCCTTGAAGCGGAACAAAAAACAGCTAGTGGCCTTGTTATCCCAGATACGGCCAAAGAAAAGCCGGCTCAGGGCGAAGTGGTCGCGGTTGGTCCCGGCAAGGTCAAGGAGGACAAGATTCAGGCCATGACCGTCAAAATTGGGGACAGAGTTCTATATTCTAAGTATTCACCTCAAGAAGTAAAGATTGATGGAACCGAATACCTGATTATTAGTGAGGAAGAGATCTTAGCCATAGTTTTATAGTGGTTAGTGTCGGAAGCTAATTTAAACTGAAGATCGAAGACGATATAAATAATGAATGACCCCGGTCAAAACCTGGGGCAGAAAGGAGCCCATATGGCTAAACAAATATTAAGTGGTGAAGAAGCTCGGATTTCATTAAAAAGAGGGGTCGATATCTTAGCCAATACGGTTAAAACGACCCTCGGGCCCAAGGGCAGAAACGTGGTTTTGGATAAGAAATTTGGTTCACCCGTGATTACCAATGATGGCGTCACGATTGCCAAAGAGATTGAAATCGGGACAATCAGCGAGGACCCTAAAAAGAAAGCTCAAGCTGTGATCGAAAACGTTGGGGCACAAGTAATCAAAGACGTGGCGTCAAAGACAAATGATGTCGCTGGCGACGGTACAACTACAGCGACCGTTATTGCTCAAGCGATGATTGAAGAGGGCGTAAAAAACGTGACCGCTGGGGCCAACCCAATGGCGATTCGTCGTGGGATCGAGAAAGCCACGACCGCGGTCGTTGAGGAACTTCAAAAAGTTAAAAAGGACGTTAAAAACTCATCTGATATTGCCAACGTCGCGGCCATTTCGGCGGCAGACGAGGAAATCGGACAGATGATTGCAGAAGCGATGGAGACCGTCGGTAAGGATGGAGTTATTACGGTTGAAGAATCACAGACTTTAGGGATCGAAAAGGAAGTTGTTGAAGGGATGCAGTTTGATAAGGGCTATATCGCACCATATATGGTCACTGATACCGCTCGAATGGAAGCGATTTATGAACATCCAGCCATCCTGATCACTGACAAAAAAATCAGCGCCATTGCCGAAATATTACCTTTACTTGAGAAAATGGCGAATGCTGGGAAGAAAGATTTAGTCATCATCGCGGATGAAGTTGAAGGTGAAGCCTTAGCGACGCTGGTGGTTAATAAGCTAAGAGGAATATTCAACACCCTCGCGGTCAAAGCGCCTGGTTTTGGAGATAGACGCAAAGAGATGCTTCAAGATATCGCTATTTTAACCGGGGGGCAGGTTATTACCGAAGAGCTAGGCCTAAAGCTTGAAGAAACCGAGCTTGATAAGCTTGGGACCGCGCGCAAAGTGATTGCCGACAAGGACAATACGACGATCGTCGAAGGGGCAGGCAGTAAAGCCGACGTCGAGACTAGAATTAAAGAGATCAGGACTGAGATCGAGAAATCAACCTCAGATTGGGATAAAGAAAAACTTCAAGAAAGATTAGCAAAACTAGCTGGTGGCGTTGCTGTCCTTAAAATCGGGGCCGCCACAGAGGTTGAGCAAAAAGAGAAGCAACATCGAGTCGAGGATGCTTTGGCCGCCACAAGAGCCGCAGTTGAAGAAGGGATTGTCCCTGGCGGCGGCGTGGCTTTAATTAGAGCCGGCAAAGTCTTGGATAATTTGAAACTGGACAAAGAGGAGCAGGTTGGAGTCGAAATCGTCCAAAAATCACTTGAATCGCCCTTGAAGCAAATTGCCGCGAATGCTGGTGAAAAAGCCGACGTTGTCATTGATAATATTCGAAAAGAGGACAGCTTTGCCTATGGCTATGATTTCGCCAAAGGGGAATACAAGGACATGCTCAAAGCGGGCATCATTGATCCCGCCAAGGTGACCCGAAGTGCTTTACAAAATGCCGCTTCAGCCGCGGCCATGCTCTTAACCACCGAAGCCGTTGTCGCTGATATTCCCGAGAAAGAAGCACCACCAATGCCAGGCGGGATGCCAGGAGGAATGGATTACTAAAAAAATTAAATAGTTTCGACTGCTAGTAAGCTCCAACCTTGGAGCTTACTCTTAGATTAAAGTTCGAACCGTGACACTGTGGAACACCTCGTATGGTGTTTTGTACCCTAATCTCTTCCTCGGTCTGTGATTGATTTTAGCCACAACGGTCTTTAATTTGTTTTCACTAATACTACTAAAATAAGTCCC
>CAIMLA010000050.1 GCA_903842085.1 uncultured bacterium
AATTAATGTTAGGACTTACTTTTGCTACCCATACCATCCTTACGAAAAAGGCACTGTTGAGAATACTATTGGCTTGGTAAGACAGTATCTACCCAGGAAAGAGTCAATGAGGAATGTTACTCAAGCAGACCTTAACTGGATTGCCGCAAGGATCAATGATCGGCCAAGAAAATGTCTTGGCTATAAAACACCATCTGAGGTATTCTATGGAGAGCTATCTGGTGCATTCGGTTCTAGAATGTAGGAAAGGCAGAAGGAAATTGATTGTTAATGAATTTTGATGTTTATTAATTTAACTAATTATGAATAATGGCTTTAGAAAGGCTTACCTCACGAAATTGGTTGGGGAGGAGGGATTCGAACCCCCGCGTACCGGGATCAAAACCCGGTGCCTTACCGCTTGGCCACTCCCCACAACAAAACAACTTTTTTATTTTAGTTTAAATTAAGCTATTTTTCAAGCAATTCCGTATATATCTTGAGTTCATCACGTAACAATCTAGGGATTAGAAAGTCTTTTCGGACATGCTCCTTAGCTTTGACAACTATCTTCTCTTTTGACTTAGGGCTAGAAAGAATTTCAATTATTTTTTCACCACATTCCTCAATGCTATTAACTAGGAAGCCAGTTTCTCCATCTATTATTTGTAATCTGATTCCCCCTGTATCACCACCAATTACTAAGTTTTCTTTCCACATTGCCTCAGAGACGGTTAGGCCAAATCCTTCCTTGATGGATTTCTGAAGCACCAGATCAGAATAACCCTGGAAGGCATTGATATCTAAATCTCCAAGATTGGTAAAAACAAAAATGTTTTTGTCGTGCTTACTTATATTAATAATCTGCTGGTATATCTTCCAGCTCTCAGGATCATCGGTCGCCATTGACCCGATTAAAGCTAACTGAAGTTTTGGTATCCTTTTTTTCGCAATGCGGTAAGCCTCTATTACGCCTAAGGGATCTTTCCAGGGGTCAAAGCGAGAGACTTGTGTAATGATAGGATTATTTTTATCAAGACCGTGTGATTTAATAATAGAAGCCGCTAGATTGGGTTCAATTTTTTTATTCTTTTCTGATAAGGGATCGATTGCAGGGTGCACGATAAAACGCTTTTTTATTGGGAAGTTATCCGGGATAAAGCTCTCAAGGCTAAATATTGCACCGTCAAATTCTTTTAAAAAGGGATTGAGATAATCCCAGACGGCAGTATCGGCGTCTGAAGCATCGATGTGACATCTCCAAAGCCATTTTGTCTGGTTATTTTCTAAATAATATGGGATCGCTAAGGGTTGAGGATCATGAACAACAACAATATCCCAGTCCCCTTCTAGCAATTGAGCATTGTAAGCATTAAAGCGTTCGTAGGTCCGTTTTTGATCATGACCAATTAAGCTTTTCTTGCCCTGCAAACCATTATGGAACGCCTTTGTTACTTCGAACAAGCGATCATCGGCTATTATTGTTTGCCAGACCGTCCCGACCCATAAATCTTGTAGGAGCGGGATATAGTTATTTAGTATCTCCGCCACTCCCCCACCAAATTTTGTGGCATTTATATGAAGAATCCGAAGATCGGTTATTTTTTTTGCATAAAAATAAACTTCATCTATCAGTTCGTCATCAACGATACCTTTATAATCTTTAATTGATCTAGGTTTTACTGGTACTTGTTCAAGCATATTAATATGATTCTAACATTTTTAGAACTTCTAATAAATCATTATAAGTATTTATCTGCATCGCTTCTTTCCTTATCGTTAAGGCGCCCGGAAAATCTTTAATATACCAACCCAAGTGTTTACGCATTTCTTGCATGGCCTTCCTCTCTCCAGAAAAGTCAACGTACCGATTTGCCTGAAAGGTGATTATCTTTACAAGCTCACCTTTTGTGACTACGACCTTACTTCTATCTCTAATTTCCTTAAAGATCCAAGGGTTACCTAAGGCCCCTCTCCCAATCATAACTCCGACCAATCGGCTCTTTTCAAGTCTATTGTATGCGACTTCCCAGGATTTGACATCACCATTTCCAATTACTGGTAGTTGGGTCTTATCTGCTATTTGATTGATTGCTATCCAGTTTGATTCGCCTTTGTAGCCTTGTTTTGCTGTTCTTCCGTGAACTGAGAGTGCATCAATGCCAATATTTTCAAGTGATTTTACAAAATCAAGAGTATCAAACAAAGCCCAACCCAATCTCATTTTTACAGACAGTTGACCATCAAATTGGTCTCTAACAATCTTGATGATTTCAGTCGCCTTAGCGGTGTCTTTTAACAGCGCTGATCCACACTCATTACCAGTAATCTTTGGAGCTGGGCAGCCAAGATTAATATCGATTCCTGCAGGCTCTAGAGTCTTATTAACAAGGTTCGCGGCTTTAGCTATTAATGAGCCATCATAGCCAAATAGCTGAACTATCACCGGTTTTTCTTCTGGTAAAAAAGAGCCAATTTTGAGTGTTTTTTCGGTGTTGTGGATCACCGCGTTACTCGACAGCATCGGAGTATAGACGATATCAGCCCCAAAGTCTCGACAAATTGATCGGAAGGGCAGGGTTGTAATATTTGCCATTGGCGCGAGTACAAAAACTGGCTTCTTTATTGATTTCCAATTAAATTTCATTTTTCAGTAATAGTAGAGCCGCTTTTCGTGTCTTCAACGATATAGCCTAGCTCTTCAATCTGTTTCCTTATTTTGTCTGATAACGCCCAATCTTTATCAGCACGCGCTCTGGTTCTTTCTTCAAGTAAAAGGGCGACTGACTTAGGGACGATCGTTTGCTTTATCTCTTTTAGACGAAGGCCCATAAATTGGTCTAATTTCATTAATAATTTATGAACGTCATGACCATAAGTATTATTTAAGTTAACTTTATTAATAAACTCAAAGAGGATGGCCATGGCTTTTGGTGTGTTAAGATCATCGTCTATGGCTTTATGAAAATCATTTTCAATTGACTTTGTCTCTCCTTCTGAATCACAATCAAGATTCTTTTTAATGAAAGTCCTTAGATTCAAAAGCGTATTTTGAGCTTGATGGATTGAGGTTTCGGTAAAGTTCAACCTTTCTCGATAATGACTCATAAGGCAAAGCAAGCGATAGGCTAGAGGTTCAACCTCAAATTGATTTCTAAGATCATCTAGAGTATAAAAGTTGTTCAGAGACTTGCCCATTCTTTGGCCATTGATTAATAGATGCTCACAATGAACCCAATAATTAACGAATTTTTTACCCGTATATGATTCGCTTAAAGCGATTTCATTTTCATGGTGGGGGAAAATTAGATCAACTCCCCCTGAATGGAGGTCTATGGTTTCACCTAAAAATTTTGTGCTCATGGCAGAACATTCAATATGCCAGCCAGGCCGGCCGCTCCCAAAAGGCGTTTCCCAGCTCGGTTCGCCTTCTTTCTTAACCTTCCATAAAGCAAAGTCTTGAGCGTTTTCTTTACTATATTCATCTTGATCAACCCTTGCACCATCTTTTATCCCACCGAGGTCAAGACCGGATAGTTTCCCATAATGTTTAAATTTGTTAACTGAAAAATAAATAGAACCATCCTCAGATTTGTAAGCCAATTCCTTCTCTAACAAAGACTGGATTATCTTAATCATCTGATTGATGGCTTCTGGGTCAGTCGCATGAGGGGTGTATTCCGGTCGTTCAATGTTAAGTTCGTCCAGATTATCAAAAAAGATTTTTTCAAATTTTAGAGTAATATTTTTATACGGGATATGCTCCTTATTCGATTTAATGATTATTTTATCGTCAATATCAGTTATATTCATGGCTTGGGTGACTTTATAGCCATTGTATTCAAATAACCTTCTTAAAAGATCTTGATTAATGTAAGTTCTTAAATTCGCAATCGTCGGATAATTATAGACCGTTGGTCCGCAAGTGTAAATTTTTAATTTTTTACTTTCTAAAGGTCTAAAATCTTCCTTTGTTCTACTTGCCGTATTAAATATCTTCATTTAAGATAACCTCCTGATTGAATCTCAAAAAGTTTAGAATAAATTCCTTCCTTTTTAAGTAGTTGTTTATGTGTATCCATCTCAGATATTTTACCTTTATCTAGCACGACAATCAAATCAGCCCGCATAACAGTCGAGAGACGATGGGCAATAATAATTGTCGTTCGGTTTTTGATTAATTTCCAAAGAGCATCTTGGATGAGTTTCTCGCTCTCTGAATCCAGGCTAGAGGTTGCCTCATCCAAAATTAAGATGGGTGGATTTTTGAGGATTGCTCTGGCGATATTGATCCGCTGCTGTTCACCCCCTGAAAGTTTCACCCCTTTTTCCCCAACAATAGTATCATACCCCTTTGGTAAATTTAGAATAAAATCATGGGCGTTTGCTGCTTTTGCAGCTTTTATAACATCCTCTTTTTTTGCTGAGGGGTTACCATAAGCAATATTATTAAAGGCCGTGTCATTAAACAGAGAAGAATCTTGCATCACGACGCCAATGTTTTCACGTAGTGATTTTTGTGTAATCTGAGAGATGTCTTGCCCATCTATTGAGATTTGACCTTTTTGAGGATCATAGAACCTTAAAAGAAGTTTTACTAATGTTGATTTTCCAACCCCACTTTTCCCAACAAAAGCAACTGCTTGCCCAGGCTTTATCTTTAAGTCAAAGTCACTTAAGATTTTCTTGTCCTCATACTTGAAATCAATCTTATTGAAAAGTATTCCTCCTTGATTAGCCAGAAGAGGTTTTGCCTTATTTAGATCAAGCACTTCAGGAGTGGTATCCAATATCTCGAAAGTTCTTTTAACGCTCCTTAGATTTTTCAAAATTCTATCAAAAAGCCTAGTCAAATACCATAGAGGATAGAAAGAACGATTTGTATAGGCCCAGGCCAGAGTAAAAGCCCCTAGCGTAATCTTGCCAGTTAAAGCCCAATAAACACCGAACCCCAAAATTAATATTTGGGCCGTATTAATTATCATATAACGGAGAATATTCATCTTTGTCCAAGTATACGATCTGGCAATTGCGTTGTCTTTGGATACGTCAAGTTGCTTTTTAAGATCCCTAGCATGTTTTAATTCGGTTACAAATGATTTTACTGTTTTTATGTTGGCTAATGTCTCAACCACAATCCCGGATGCATTTTCTTCAGAAGTTCTAAAGTCATCTTGATATTTATTTAACGATTTCATGTATATCCAACTTATAATAATAAAAAGTGGGATACCGATTAATATTAGGAAGCCAAACAAATAATTTATTTTGAATAAAAAGTACATTGCCACAATAATATAAATTATTTGAGGTACAATATCGTAAAAAAGACCATCGGCAATATCAATCAACTCTTGGATCCCTCTCTCCATTCTTTCTTTGACTTTTCCAGTAGGATTCTTTTCAAAAAAGCTTAAGGACAAAGTTTCAGTATGGTTAAAAACCATATAGGCGAGTTTATTTCTTGTTTTGTTTGACCACACGCTCGCAATATAATCCATTACCGAGTTAAAGATGGACTGTACAAAAATGACCACAATAAACAAAATAAGATAAAACCAATACTGGTTAGAAACACTTTGAAAGGACAATCCAGTCTTAAGTTGTTTTTCAATCAGATCAAAAAAAAGCTTTATTATCTGTGGTTGTATCAGCTCTATTAAGGCAGAGATGATGCAAAAGATAAATAAAAAAATAGTTAGGCCTCGATAGACGCTCGCAAATTTGATGACACGCCAAAAATTTTTCACTTTCGCTCCAGGTAAATATAAAACACAAGATATATTATAGGATTAAATCTAAGATAGGTGAACTATTTTAGTATTCACGTCTTCCCTCGAGGGATCTAGTTAAGGTGACTTCGTCGGCATATTCGAGGTCTCCACCGACAGGTAGACCTCGCGCGATCCTGGTTATCTTTACTAGTTGAGGTTGGATTAGTTTTTGGATATAGAGAGCCGTGGTCTCACCCTCAAGGTCAGGGTTCATGGCCAAGATCACCTCTTTTGGTTTGGCGTTTTTTATCCGTAGCAACAATTCTTTAATAAATAAATCATCCGGTCCGATCCCTTCAACTGGTGAAATAATGCCACCGAGCACATGGTAAGAGCCTTTGTAGCCTGTTTTCTCAAAGGCAACAACGTCTAGCGGCTCACTGACAACACAGATTATTTCAGGATCACGACTCTTATCTTGGCAGACTCGACAAATCTCTTCATCAGTTAGATTACAACAAAGAGCGCAATATTTGATCGCTTTCTTTAAATTCAAGACTGCCTCTCCGAGCCCTCTGATGTTTTCATCCGATCCTCTCAAAAGATAAAAAGTAAGCCTCTGGGCTGTTTTTGGTCCGACACCAGGTAATTTAGCCAGTTCGTCTATAAGGTCTTGAACACTTTTTGGTATGACGTTCATTAATCGGTCCTACATTCCAGGGAATCCGCCTAATCCACCCATTTCTTTCATCAGGTTGGCCGCCACATCCTGAGACCGCTTAATAGCGCTTTCAATTGCGGTTTTAATATCTTTTTCCAAAACATCCAGCTTTTCAACATTAACATCGTCTTCATTGATGCTAACTTTTTGTATTTTCTGCTCTCCATTGATCACAATTGTAACTGCTCCTGATTCGACTGTAATCACTTCATTTTTAAGCTTCTTTTGAATTTCTCTCGCTTTTTTTACAAAATCTAGTTGTTCTTTTGCTTTTCCAAACATAATCAAATCCTTTCATTAACAAAATCTATATTATAATACTGCCACCTTATATTCAAGCTAATTTAGCTTGTATATAAGAATTGAGCCACCAATATTTTCAATCGGTTTGATGTTATCTAGCCATGAATAATCCATGCCCCCATTTGCTTCTTTTTTGAGTTTTGAATTTTGATAGAAAGTGGCACTCACAGCAAAATAGCCCGTCGGTTTGCCATTTTGAACATGCCATTCGATGGCTTTATCGCCAAGATAATACTTGGCCGGAAAAGCCCCAGGAAAGACGTCAACCTTAATTTTGTTAATATTGTTTTTTTCGGTCCATTCATTAAGCCTTTTAATATCTTGGCCCCAGTCTGTATTTGAATCTGTCAAATATTTATAGCCATTCTTGTAACCGCCAATAAACTCGTTGTAGTAGGCCAGATAATGAGGGTAGATCATAATCGCCTCAGTGATATACCAGATTGTGAGTAAAATAATTATCATCGGGAGAAGGGTTATTTTCTTTCTTAAGGCTTTAAAGTCAACGAGGCAAGCTAATCTTGAAATAAATAAGAAAATAAAGGCATAAAGTGGGAGCATATATCTAATGCCGAGGTTAATTTTACCCTGCATCCCCATAATCATTAAGACGACAGGTATAATCCAGATGTATATTTCCGTAAACCAATCTTTCTTCGGCAGTTTTTTCCAAAATACGATAATCAATAAAAGGAAGATAAATATTGGAATCGCTGTTTTGAGGGCAAAGGTAACCGGGTAATAATACCACCAACCCTGGTTTGACACCTTTCCGAGTAAAAACGCGTCATGACCGCCCTCTACGTGGCTTGTAACCATAAAAAATCCTAACAGCCACTGACCTAATGGCTTTGTGATGGCATGTTCTGATAAAGGCATAAGAATATTTTTAGCTTGTTTTGAGATCCCTGCATTACCCGGCAAGGATTCAGTAATCAAGCCCTTTTGCACCGTTTCAGACATATTGATCGTGTGAGGAATGTAAAAAATCCACATTGCGGCTATCCCGATCAGACCAATCGCGACAAAGGAGACAAAACCAGATAAAAACCTTTTACTCAATTTTTTATCGTTGATTCTGGAGAAAAATGTATTTTCATCCTTTCTCCCTTTTTTGATTAACATTAGAATAAAAACAATTACAAAGGCTGGCCCTAGGATGGCTGCTGAAAACTTGGTAATTAAAGTTAAACCGAAGCCAAGACCGGCTATGAGGAGATTAATTTTTGTCGGCTTTTGTAAATATCGATAGAGCGAATACATGGCTAAAAATAGAGCCAAAGAAATCCCTAAATCAGTCGTCACGAACCTGGAATGAGCGATTATGTTAGCATTAAAGACGAAAAGAACTAAAGCGAAGAGACCGGCCTTGGTCCCAAAAAGCTCTCTTGCCCATCGGTAAATAAAATATCCAAAGATTAACGCTAACAGCATTATTGGGATCCTCGCTAACAAGATCAAAGTATTTGGATCATTACCAAATCTATAAATGAAATCCCAGCCAATTTCCCATTGATTGTTAATGACCGGTGTATTTGATCTCCAATAGTCATAGGGGAATTTTGCCCCCCACAAAACCAAGGGTAGAGCCGAAAGATCCTTAATCAGAGGTGGATGTTCTGGGTTCAGCCGATAATCACCGGTCGTGACATAAGAGAAACCTGAAGGGATGTGGGCGATCTCATCAACAATCGGGGAATCGCCTTTAGCGGAAAAAAACATTAAACCAAGCATAATCAGAAGTAATGAGCCCACGATTAATTTACGTAAATTTTTATTAGTTATTTTCATTTTCTCTCAATCGATAGAATCAAACCTTATTTAATGATTACTTCTTCGAAAAGGGCATCGATCTTCCTGCGAGCATTCTTCTTATTATATTTACCGCTTATTATGTTCCATTGTACTTTAAATATATCTTTAAATGAATTGATTGAGTCTTTAACCGGGTCAACGGTTGCTCCTTCTGCTACATCGTTCCACTCGACTGGTATTTCGATAGTTTTAAATTTGTATTTTTGAGCGATGGCAAGATATTCGGTATCAAAGCCAAAGCCATAGACAACTTGAAGGCTCGCAATAAACTGTGCCACCGATGTTTTGTAAAGTTTAAACCCACACCGTTGATCAACATAGCTTTGATTTAAAAGGACTGAAAAAGCCAGATTGCCACCCCGGCTGATAAATTGACGTAAACGACCTTGCTTGCCTTTAGCGGTATAATCTTTTGAGTGTCCAAAAATTAAAACTTCAAATAAGCTTTTAAGGCCATGAAATAAGGCCATGAAATAGTTTGGATGATATGGCCTTGGACTTTTTATATAGCGAGAGCCCATAATAATTTGATATTCATCTAGATATGGTAGTAGTTTAGTGATCTCTGAAATCTTTGTTGAGCTATCCGCATCCATAAAAATAAGATATTTCCCCCGAGAAGCTAGGATACCATCTTGAATTGCCTGTCCCTTCCCTTTTCTGCTATCTTTCGGCTCGGTGTATTCAATATGCTCAAATTGCTTGGCGTATTTTCTCGCGATTTCAAGTGAGTGATCAGTACTATGCGAGTCCGCTAAGATAACCTGCGTTTTAAATTTTTGATGGCTAGTATATTCTAAAATTTGTTTTATCGTTTTGTCAAAGCGCTTCTCTTCATTAAGAAAAGGAATGATTATCGATAAGTAAATATTTTCTTCTGTCATTAAGCTCCTTGTCTATTTTTTATAAATGAATTTTTGATCAAATTGTTGCTGGATATAATCATTTTTACCCCAAGCATAAAAAAACTTTTCATAGTTGTAGTACACAGACAGAAAGATAAAGAAAGATAAGATAATAGTCAAAACAAGCTTGGCGTTTTTATTTAAGGGAAAGGTCTTAAACCAAACAGTTAAGAGATAATCCAAGATCACTGAAGAGAGAATTAAGACAATCGGCACGATAAATATCAGACTGAAGGCATTCTGATTATTTAACAAAGCCAACGCTGTCATGGATAATAATAGAAAAGCAGTCAAGAAAAAGTACTTTCGTCTTTCTAGATGAGCCACAGCGTAAGCCAAACCACACAAAAACGTTATCGCGATAAACGGTCCAAGAATTGGCTCAAGGCCGATGGTTCCATAGCCAGCATAATCAGATTGATAAATTAACGAGCGCCAAATATCGCCAAAATTTATTAGATAATTACCGAATGATCCCGGGTTGAAGTAACTTACAAGAGAATTGATGTTTTGCGGTAAATGATATAAGTAAGGAAGACTTATAATGATTGCAGAGAGAGCCATCAATAGATACTGTTTCCAGTAAGAATTTAAAATCAGATGATTCTTCTGATAGAAGGAGACAAAAGATATGGCGATCACAATCGGGATTAAAACAAAGATTTGGTTAACATACAAAGACAAACCGACTAATGACCCAAGCAATATAAACCAAGCGCTCTTTTTGCTCCGAAGAGCAAGTGTCGTCACTAGAAGTAAGGAGATAAGGGTGGTTGGGATTAATAAACTGGAGTTGATTGTTCGAGTCATAATTAAATCCAAGACATCAATTGAAATAAATAAAACACCCAGTAAGGCTATTTTTTTATTAAACCAATTCTTAATAAAAACATAAAATAAAATTATGGTTGAAACACTGATTAATATTTGAAAAATCTTAATTACAATAATGTTAAAGCTGGAAAGATAGCCTAGTCCAGCCACGAGGTAGAGATAGATTAAATCAAAAAATTGATTAGACTTAGGAATCCAACCATTGCTAATGAGGGTTTTTGCTTCTTTAAGGATCTCAATCTCATTGAAAGACAGATTCTTTGGCATTGAAGCCAAATTATAGAAACGCAAAATTATTGCAAATAAAATGATTAACGAAAAAAATATTTGATTTTGGTATCTGTCTAATGATGTTCTTATTTTTTTTATCATAGTTTTATGAGCTAAATACCCAAAATTTATATAACATGAAGTTCCAAAGTAAAGAAAAAAAGATGGCACAAAATTTAGCGAAGTTATCTGTGATAAAGGAATCAGATAGAAACTTTAGTGATTTAAAAAGACGACATAATTTTAACACGAAATTACCAGGCCACAAAAATTTATTGGTTAATATCCAAACAATTCCATTGTGAATTACATAAATACCGATGACCGTTGATAGAAAAAATTTTACAAATTCAAAGCCACTCCCATTGCTGGAGCCACCGAATGTCCAATATCGATTAAGAAGGTAGCTATTAATCATCGCAATCGAGCTTGAAATGTAGCTCGCTACGGTAGCGCTAATCCTTTTGAATCTTCTGAATATATTAAATAAAAATAGGTCAAGGAGCGTGTTTATGACCCCGACAATAACAAATCTTGATACCTGAAAACCAAGCGCGTTCATTAATCTCCTTAAAGTATAGTTACATTATAAGTGCTTTTTGACCTTCAAAACAAGGAATTTAGAGGAGGGACTCTCGTTTTTTATCAACAGAACTAAATTTCATTTGCTCTGGTTTGAAGTGAAGTTCGATTTGTCCCGTTGGGCCATTGCGATGTTTTTTTATCAAAATATCAGCGACATTCTTTCGTTCGGTTTCTTGCTCATAGTAGTCCTCACGATAGATAAAGACAACGACGTCAGCGTCTTGTTCAATTGAGCCAGACTCTCGAAGATCGGCTAGTTGAGGAATCCTTGATGGCCTATTTTCGACAGCTCTCGATAGTTGAGATAGAGCTAAGACCGGGAGATTTAACTCCCGCGATAAACCCTTTAACGATCGTGATATATCAGAGACTTCTTCAACCCGATTGGAAGAATTATTCCCTTGGATAAGTTGGATATAATCTACCACAACCAAACCAAGTCCATGTTCAGCTTGCAGTCGACGGGCCTTTGTTCTCATCTCAAGAACGCTGACCCCGCTCGAGTCGTCAATCCAAAGTGGCGCTTCAGCAAGAGTGGCCATGGCCTGCCCAATTCTGGGAAAATCATCATCATCTAGGTTGCCCGTTCTGAGCTTCCATGAGTCAATTCTGGCCTCGTTACAAATTAATCGATCGACTAGTTGTTCTTTGCTCATTTCAAGAGAAAAGATTAAAACCGGAAGTCCCTCAACCGCAGCCACACTCTGCGCTATGTTTAAAGCCAGGCTTGTCTTCCCCATAGAAGGCCTCGCCGCTAAAATGATCAGGTCAGAGGGCTGCAGTCCAGCCAATAAGTTATCCAGGTCCTTAAAGCCGGTTGGAACGCCCCGAATCGAGCCCTTATCTTTATGAAGTTCGTCAATCCGATCAAAACTTTCAGTTAGAACGTCCTTAAGAGCAACAAAGTCCTCTTTAAGGTGCTTTTGAGAAACCTTAAAAACCTTTTGTTCTGCCTTATCGAGGATGCTTGTAATCTCTTCGTTTTCCTCCATGGCTAAATTGTTTATTTCATTTGCGGCTTTTATGAGCCGTCTTAAAGTGGCTTTATCTGAAACAATTTTTCCGTAATTAATAACATGAGCGGCCGTTGGGACCGAACTGGCCAAGGTGGCAATATAGCTACTGCCACCGATCATTTCAAGTTTCTTATTGTCTTCAAGCTTACTTGTCAGAGTGATAACATCGATCGGTTCTCTCTTTTCATAAAGTTGAATCATCGCTTTATAGACGACCGCGTGAGTTTCCTTATAGAAATCTATCTCTGAAACAATGTCAGCTACTTTGACGATCGCCTCTTTGTCTAGAAGGATTGCCCCCAGGAGTGATATCTCAGCATCAATGTTTTGAGGTGGAATATTAATTTTTTCATCTAACATATGTAACCTTTCCGCCCTCACCGATTAATCAACAACTTCTCCACCAAATATCTCTAGAGCGTCGGCTAATAGATCATCATTTTCAACTTTTTTCTGACCGATATTATTTGCTCTAATAAAACACTCAATTCTTAGATTTTGACCATATATTCTCTTAATTGACGCTTCGATTAACTCTCTGTTTTTGCTATCTTCTATTCTCTCTTTATGAAATTTATATGGAAAGTATAGGCATAATTTATCGTTACCTAATTCTGGATCACAGACTTTCAAAAACGCATGGATTGAGTTGTTGCGAGACTTGATATCCATTAGGAGTTGTTGCCACAAAGCCGTGTTATTCGTCGGCTTCTTTTTGGAAGTTATTACTTCTTGGTCACTTGATGATGCCACCTTCTCAGTTTTATGGTCACTTTCTTCGGCTATTTTTGTTATTTTCTTGTCTTCCCTATTCAGGCAAATTTTTATTGTGGCCACTTCAATTCCCAGCTGAGGTAAAGAAGAGTATTTATATATTTGTTCATGCAAAAGAATGGTTTCGATCGTCTCGATAATCTTTTCTTGATCTGTCTCTTTTGCAATCTTCCTTAAGTTTTGAGATATTTCAACCTCTAATTCAGATCTCCCCTTCCCCGATATTTTAGCCAATAAAAGCTTATGAAGCGTATTCACTAAACTTTTATTAAACATTCTAAAGTCCTGACCTTCGTTATCAAGAGCCTTTATAATGATAAGCGCTTCATTAACCTTAGAAGAGAAGATGGCAGATAAATAGTCTTCAATCTTAGTTTCATCTGATAAACCCAATATTAATTCAACATCGCCGGCTTCAAGTTGGTCTTTTCCATTTGAAGAAATTTGATCCAATAAAGAGATCGCGTCTCTAAAACCACCATCACTGTGTTTGGCTATAAGTTGAGTTGCTTCCTTAGTAATCTTGATCTTCTCTTTATCAGCGATAAAACTAATATGGTTGATGATCGTATCTTGATCGATCTTTTTAAAGTCGAACCGTTGGCAGCGGGAAACGATTGTCGTCGGTATTTTGCTTATTTCAGTCGTTGCAAAAATAAAAATAGTATGCTTGGGCGGATCCTCAATAATTTTAAGAAGCGCATTAAAAGAAGACTTGGAGAGCATATGGGCTTCATCAATGATGTAAATCTTGTATTTTAGGTTAACCGGAGCAAAGTTTGCCCTCTCAATTATAACCTCCCTAATATTGTCTACCTGGGTATGAGAAGCGGCATCTATCTCAATAATGTCTAACGATTTGTTGTCCATGACTGATAGACAATTCGGGCAGCTATTGTCAGGGTTACCTGTCATATTGCTAAGACAATTGACCGATTTTGCGAAAACTCTTGCCGCCGAAGTTTTTCCCGTTCCCCTAGGACCGCAAAAAATATACGCATGGGAGATCGTATCATTAGCCACAGAATTTTTCAGAATCTTTGTAATGTATTTTTGTCCGTAGATTTCATCAAATGTCTTGGGACGATATAAGCGATACAGAGCTTGTTGTGACATTCTTTCCCTTTTTTATCAAACTAACTATTCTATTTTAAGCTTTTTGCAGCCTCAATTTAAGTACAAAATCAGCAAATTTAGTGGATATCGTTGCCCATAGAGTGGATAAACTGTGTATTGACTATATCTCAAGCTCTTTTACTTCATCATCATCATTATTAATTGGCGTTGATTTAGTTTCAATCTTCACCGCGCTATCCTCCGGTTGAGCTTTTTCTTGCTGAGTTGGAAAAACAATTGCTGGAGTCTCTTCACTTCTCACCTCCTCAGCTGGAAGAGGGGCACTCCCTTGTTCTAAAGGCTTTTCTGCCACATTTTGAGCTGGGTTTGGTTCAAGTTCGTTTGGAGCCTCTTGATTAGACTCATTTGCAACCGCCGTTTGTGGGCTAGCCGGGGAAACGGGTGCGATCGGTCCCTGAGGACTAAGTGGATTTTCTGCAGTCGTTGCATTTGTCAGAGCTCCCTTTTTCACTATATTGTCTATCGCTGCCCATTCACTATCATGTTCTTTAGGAATGATTATTGAAACTTGGTCGCCAGGTTCCCCTTTATAATAGGTGACGCTTGCTTGCAAGACCTTGTATGCCTTCCCTTCGCAATTAACATAAAGAAAGCCCTCGCCATAAACTAACGTTCCTAATGACTTCCTTCTCTCGACTGGTCGAATTTGTTTAAAGATAAAACTGCCATCCTCGGCGATCGTTAGTTTTAGAATATCACCTTCAACCAATTTCGACTTAGAGGCATAATTTGCCGGTACTGGGTATTCTTTACCGTCGGCGCCATGCATGTATTCTCCCATGTAAGTGCCTTCTACTACTTTACCCTCATCGACAACTCCCAGTTCCTTTGCCTTTTTAACAGGATCAATCTGTTTAAGTTCTTTTTGCCCTAAGGCAGATCTCAGCAAAATTCGAGCAGAGTGAACATCCGCCTCGGCTGCGTCTAAGAGTTTCTGTATTTTTTCTAATTCATAATCCATGGTCGTCTCCTTTTGTTTTTGTTCATTTATATTCTATCACAAAGTAAAAAATTATAAACTATTTTTCAAAATTATGCAAAAACTCTTCTTTAAATTTTTTAAATCTTTTCTCTCGAATGGCCACTCTAACCTGCTCCATAAGCTTCATCAAAAATCTTAGGTTATGCAAGGTAGTTAATCTAATCCCTAATATTTCCTTCTCCCGGATCAAATGCGAAATATAGGCCCGGGAAAATTGTTGACAAGCAGAGCAATCACACTCCAACTCAATTGGCTTAAAATCAGATGAATACTTGGCGTTATTAAGATTTAATCGACCAAGCTTAGTCCAGACTGTTCCATTCCTAGCAATCCTAGTGGCCAAGACACAATCGAACATATCGATACCTCTCTCAACCCCCTCCAGCAGATCTTCAGGCGAGCCAACGCCCATCAAATATCTTGGCTTTTCCCTTGGTAAAGACGGTTCTATCAGATCAAGCGTCCGATGCATATCAATTTTTTCTTCACCAACAGATAGACCGCCAATCGCGATCCCATCAAAGGGCAGGCTGCTGATGTATTTAGCCGATTCTAACCTGAGCTTGTCAAAAATTACACCCTGAATAATTCCGAATAGTGCTTGATAATGGCCGTATTCGGATAATCTTCCTTGTTTTTCATGGAAACTTAAGGCTTGTTTTGCCCAGCCGTGGGTCCTCTCCATTGCCCTTTGAGCATATTCAAAAGTTGAATCATGGGGAGCACATTCATCGAAGCACATTATTATGTCGGCACCGATCGTTTCCTGCATTTTTATAACACCTTCAGGGGTGAATAAATGCTTTGTCCCATCTAAGTGAGATCGAAATTCGACCCCGTCGTCTTTTATTTTTACTAAATTGTGATCGCCTTTATTCCCCTTACCTAAAGAAAATACCTGAAATCCGCCTGAATCAGTCAGAATCGGTTTTTCCCAGGACATGAAATTATGGATCCCTTTGGCTTGCCTTATAATCTCAAGACCTGGTCTTAAGTAGAGGTGGTAGTTGTTCGCTAGTATTATCTGTACTTTAAGTTCGGCTAATTCTGCAGGTGAAACCGTTTTAACTGAACCCAAAGTTCCAACTGGCATAAAGACAGGAGTGTCTATTTTTCCATGAGGGGTGGTGATTTGACCAACCCGGGCCTTGCCCTCTTCGGCTTCAATAGTAAAGGTAAATTTGTCCATTGGTTTTTATTATATGTAATAACACTTCGTTTTTATATAACAAAAGAGGTCGTTTCCAACCTCTTTTGTAACTAATATATTCTTTAGCTTATTGTAGCTCAACCGTTGCTCCAGCAGCAACCAATTTTTCTTTAGCTGTCTCAGCTTCTTCCTTTTTTACGTTTTCCTTCACGGCGATGGGCGCTCCTTCAGCCATATCTTTCGCTTCTTTAAGCCCTAAATCAGGCAATACTTCGCGGATTGCCTTAATTACACCAATTTTATTACTACCTGCAGAAGTAAGAACTACATTGAAAAAACTTTTTTCTTCCTCGCTAGAATCAGGACCGGCAGCAGAAGCAACTCCTGCAGCAGCAACTGGCGCAGCCGCGCTGACACCGAATCGATCTTCTAGGGTTTTGACTAGGTCTGAAAGCTCAATCACGCTCAAGTCTTCGATCTGCTTAATAAGATCCTTAAATTTACCAGTTGGGGCTGGCTTTTCTTCTGATTTTACTTCCTTGGCCGTTTCTTTAATTTCCTCAACCGCGACCTCTATTTTTTCGACCGCTTCGATTACTTCTGTGGCTTCTTCTTTTGCTTCTTCAACTGCCTCAGAGGCTTTTTCTACTTCTTCTTTTATTTCGTCTTTTTTTTCTTCGTCAGCCATATTTCTCCTTCTAAACAGTTAATCCATTGACGCTGGTTTAACTTAATTAATTAATTACACACCTTTTTTCTTTATAAGCATTTAAAACGTTTATTAAGCCACGAGTATTACCCGACATGACATTTAGTAATCCAGACATCGGCGCCGCTAAAGAGCCGACTATTCTCGAATACAGCTCTTCTCGGCCAGGGATTTGGGCCAGGGATTTGACCGAAAAGGCATTTATTTCAGCGCCTTCGAGAATGCCTCCTAGAATCTCTAGCTTTTCATTTTTTTTACTAAAATCATAAGTAATTTTTGCGGGAGCAACCTCATCTATATAGCTAAAAGCTGCCGCAATCGGATGCCCATCAAGCGTTTTAGCTTCGATGTCTAAGCTTGATTCCTGAATGGCCAGTTTAAGCAAAGTATTTTTGATAATTTTGTATTCAATGTTCTGTTTTCTTAATTCGTCTCTCACCGTATCGATATCTTCTACAGTTAAGCCTCGATAGTCAGTAAAAATCACGGACTTAGACTTCTCCAGTTTTATAACTAAATCATTTACTAATGATTCTTTTTTCTCTCTTGTAATGGCCATGTTTCTCCTAAACAATAAATATTCTTTATCAAAAAATCTTCGGTTTCCCGAAGACAGCTAAAAACGAATTCAGCTCCTAGGTAGCGCATTAAGGCTTGGGCCTGCTACTGTCTCCGGATCTATTGTTCCTAAATCCTATCAAAAGTCACGGTCTTTGTCAATTAAAATATTGTAATTTCGAGACGCTTTAATCTGGTTCTTAAAAATCTTGTCTTAGTGAAAGAAGATAATTATCAAGCCTGACCTTATCTAGTGTTCTTCTCCTCTGGGGATCTGCATTTATTAGGGCTTATTATTCAAAAAATGTAATATCGAGATTAGGCTTTTTGAGGAAACGAACTTTAATGTCCAACTCCTCAAAAAGTTTTTTAAATGAATCATCACTATACTTTTCAAAAACAATAACTTCTTTTATCCCTGCGTTTGCGATCATCTTAGCACAAATATTACATGGAGTATGAGTGCAATACATCTTTGAATTATTGAGGCTAATTCCCTTGCTCGAAGCTTGTATAATCGCATTTTGTTCAGCATGAATCGCTCGACAAATCTCATGCTTTTCACCGCTCTTTATCCCCATTTCGTCTCTAAGACAACCTAATTCGAGACAATCTCGGGCTCCTCTTGCTGCGCCATTATAGCCAGTAGAAATTACAATTTTATCTTTAACTATAACGGCCCCAACACTATGTCTCCTACAAGTTGCTCTCTCTGATACGATTAAAGCCATCTTTAAAAAATAGCTATCGATATCTGGACGAGTCGTTTTTCTTTTGCGATTGTTTGTTAAGTCGTGAGCCATTTTAAGCTACCTCGTAAAATAATAATTATAAAAATCAGCCGCCACTGGCACTGCATAGACGTCTCCTCCGCCCGCCCCTTCCAACAAGACTGTTAACACGACCTGGGGTTGACTGTAAGGCGCAAAAGAGGTAAACCAAGCATGTTGTTTTGAGTTATTAGGTCCGTATTGGGCCGTTCCAGTTTTACCCGCAATTTCACCGGGGAGATTCTTTAGCGCCGCCCCACTTCCACTAGTCACTGTTTGTCTCATCCCCGCTCGAACAATGGCAAGATTTTTTTCAGATATAATATTTTTATCTAGAGGTTCAGCCGGAACTTGACTTATCATTTTTCCATTTTGATCTAAGACAGAATCTGCTAATTTCGGCTTATAGAGGGTTCCTCCATTTGCAATCGCGCTTGTGGCATTTGCAATTTGGAGTGGTGTCACCAAGATATCACCTTGTCCAATGGCCATATGATAGGTATCCCCAAGATACCATGGCTGGGCTTGAGTTCGTTCCTTCCACTCTGGGTCAGGAAGTGAGCCCTTGGCTTCGCCCAAGATATCAATTCCGGTGTATTTTGCAAAGCCAAATTTTTCCAGATAGGATTTCATTTTTTCTGGTCCTAAGCCTTTTATGTTTTGATAGCCGCCGCCAATTGCATAAAAAAACGTATTCACTGATTCAGCAATGGCCTTCGTGACATTTGTCACACCGTGGCCACCCGCTTTCCAATCCGGAAAACTAAATTCACCAATCTTGATTCCTCCGGTCGAATTCACGGTACTACTTTCATTGATTGTCCCTTCTTCTAAGGCTGCTGCCGCTAAAAAAGGCTTAATCGATGAACCTGAAGGATATTCACCCCCAGTGGCTCTGAAGATTAAGGGCTGATCTTCATTTTTTAATAATAAATCATAGTCAGCATCACTGATTCCTTTTGCAAATAGGTTGTTATCATAACTAGGGAGTGAGACTAGAGCTAATATTTTGCCCGTATTCGGATCCATGGCGATAGCAGACGCTTTGCTAATCTTGGCAAGCTTCATCTGTTTCTGAAGGGCTTCAGTTAAAACTCTTTGTAAATTGAGATCAATCGATAGTTTCACATTGTCCCCTGGTATTGGTTCAATTAATCCAAGCACTTTCTCATTCTGTCCCTCGGAATTTACTTCAATTCTTTCCTTGCCATTAATGCCCTTTAACTGATTTTCGTACGTTTTCTCTATTCCTGACTTTCCGATAAAATCTGTCAATAAATAGTTTTTATTACCCTTAAGCTCTTCTTCTGAGATTCTGCCAACATAACCCAGTGCGTGGGAGAGCAAGCCTCCATCTAGGTATTCTCTGATCGGATTAACCTCGATCGAAATTCCTTTTAGCTCTTTTATCTGAGAAGATATTATGATGGCCGTGTCTTTAGTCAGGTTTTTACTAATGAGCACCGGTTGGGTATATTGCGAGCCCTTTTCAATGATCTTTTTATTTATGTCTTCGACGCTACTATTCGTAATTTTAGCAAGATTTGAGATTACAAGATCCCGCTCTTTTTGTTCAGCAGGAAGGTTGCTTGGCGTAATGACGAGGTCGTAATTTGGCACATTCTTGACTAAAGGGGTCCCATTTTTATCATAAATGATTCCCCGAGGGGCTCTCACGATTCGTTCCTTGAGCCTATTAAGTTCCGCGCTATTAAAGTTTGCTTTTCCCTTGACTATCTGAAGGTCGAAAAGCTTACCCGAAATTAAAATAAAAGTTAAAATGATAAATCCAAAAAAAATCAGAAAGTAATAATTCTTCTTCTCATTCTCTATGTTAGGCGCATCGACATCGGCGGTTAAAACATGGTTAATCCATTTTTCTGATTCAGCGGTTTTGCTCGTTTGAATCTTCCATTTTTTCTCCCCTTCAAGCCCTATTAAATTTTTAAATATATTCTTTTTACTCATTTATCCATTTTTTCTTCTAACCATAAAAAATACTTCTCTAAAACCCGATCAATTATAACAGCAAAGGTCAAAGATAATAAAATGCAAATAAGATACGAGAATAAATAGGTTTGCCAAGAATCCCAATTATTAATCAGTATCCTCGTCTTAAATAAATAAACGATTGTAATTGAAATTGTGACAAGACCAAGAAAAGTGAATTTATTTGAGTAATTACTTTTACGATAAAAAAAGAAACGATCAACCAAGGTAATCGCTATAAATAGAATTGTATAAAATGGATAACTATTATTTGAGGCGAAATCAAATAACATGCCTGCGAGGGTTGCTATAATTGGAATAAAATTATTCCGGCTTTTTAAAGATAGGTCGATAAGAAAAGGCAGAAACAGAAAAGGGGTGACCTCGAATATAACAAAATAGGGCATAAAAGAAAGTTCTAGAAAAACCAAAGCCATCGATATTAAAAAAGTCACAAGAAATGGCATTAGCTCCTCTTTATTACCATGACATTATCTAATGTATTAAAGTCTAAGAAGGGTTGGATATCTATGGCTTGAAAGATTGACCCAGATATCTGTTGGACGTTTTCAACCTCCCCGATTAGTAAGCCTTTGGGGAAAGTTCCTCCAAGACCACTAGTTGAGACAATATCTCCTTTTATCACCTTTTCATTTTGGGGAACTTGGTCCATAGAGAGACCATTCCCAATTTTGCCTTTTGTCGTCCCTGAGATATTCTTGTTTACAACTGTGGCCGCGATCGTACTCTCAGGATCGGTAATCAATATTACTTTGGCTGTTTTTGTTTCAACGACATTTACTCGACCAACTAGATAGCCGCTTGCCACAACAATGTCGCCAAGCTTAACTCCATCGTCTGTACCGACCCCAATTACAACTGAACTGGTAATATTTGAAGGGTCGAAATAAACAACCTTTGTCCCGATCAGATTATATTGAGAGGCTTTTTTAAAGTTAAGATCGTTTCGTAATTGGTTGTTTTCTTTTTGTAACGAATCTAGCTTGCTTACTTCATTAAGGGCGACGTCTAATTTGTTTTGGAGGCTTTTATTATCCTTCTGCAGACTTCCAACGTTAATAATATTTCTAAAGAATCCCGAGACACCTGAGCCTAGGTCCGTAAAGACCGTCCCCACTGGCTTAGTATAAGACAAGACACTTCTAGTGATGCCGAATCTCCCCACATTATCAATCGTCACAAATGCTAGCAAGATCACCACAATAATAATAAATGTGAATGACTTCTTTCTCTTCATCTAGCCTACTTTTGGCGATTTTTCATATTGAGTTGTAACTAAAACTTCCTTTAGAACATCAATATCTTCTAAGACCAAACCGGCGCCCCTGACCACACAGGTTAAAGGATCTTCAGCTATCTGGACAGGCATTTTTGTATTAACGCTAATCAATTTATCAAGACCCCTTAAGAGGGCTCCACCGCCAGCTAAAATAATCCCTTTGTCCATGATATCAGCGACCAACTCGGGTGGAGTTTCTTCGATCGTCATCTTCACTGAATCAACAATTTCCATTATTGAACGAGACAAAGCTTGTCTGACTTGATCGCTATCAACGGTGATTGCTTTAGGCAGCCCTGTCACTAAATCGCGACCTCTCATAATCGATTCCAGGCGGTCCTTCATCGGATAGGCTGAACCAATGTCAATTTTGATATCTTCAGCGGTTCTCTCGCCCAGCAAAAGATTATATTCGTCCTTTGCAAACTGAATGATATCTTCATTCAGTTCATCTCCGGCAATTCTCATGGACCGAGATGCAACAATCCCACCAAGTGAAATAACGGCCACTTCTGTTGTGCCTCCGCCGATATCAACAATCATCGACCCAGAAGCATTTTGGACCGGCAGTCTCGCCCCTATGGCCGCGGCCATTGGCTCTTCAATCAGATACGCTTTTCTAGCGCCAGCATTAGTTGTGGCATCTTCGACGGCTCTTTTTTCCACCTCCGTCACACCAGATGGAATCCCGATTACGACTCTAGGACGTGGTAAAATCGAGAATTTTTCTTTGTGTACTTTTTCAATAAAATATTTCAACATCTGTTCCGTTACTTCAAAATCACTAACCACACCATCGACGAGTGGTCTTCTAGCGACAATGTTGGCCGGTGTTTTGCCAACCATCTTCTTTGCGTCTTCGCCTATGGCCAGGATTTGCTTAGTTTTTGTGTTCAGAGCAACGACTGAGGGTTCATTTATAACAATGCCTCTTCCTTTAACATAGACAAGGGTATTTGCTGTCCCTAGATCAATCCCGATATCATGAGAAAAGTATCCAAATATCTTATTTAACATCTACTATTTCCTTTATTCTAGTTAAGATATTATCATATTGAATCATTTCGCTATTGTCACGAGCTCGTTCTTTTAACTCAATGGCCTTACTTTCTAGGGTTTTATTACTAATAATGAGTCTAATTGGAATGCCGATTAAATCCGCATCAGTTAGCTTGACGCCGTTGCTCTCGCTTCGATCATCCCAGATAACCTCAATCTTCTTTTTCATTAACTTCTCATAAAGACGCTTCGTCTCAGTCAAAACTTCCCTGTTATCCCCCATATTTATCAGATGAACTTTAAAGGGAGCAATTTCGATTGGCCAAATAAGGCCATCCTTATCATGAGAGACCTCAACGATGGCCCCCATTAATCTCCCTAGCCCAATTCCGTAGCAACCCATTAGGATAGGCTTATCTTCACCTAGTCGGTCTCTATAAGTCAGCCCAAAAGGGGCAGAAAATTTAGACATCAATTTAAATATATTTCCAACCTCAATGGCCTTTATTTCCGTCAGTTTCGGGTTACCGCATTCTGGGCAGGTGCTTTGCTCGTTAATAATTTCCTTATTTACCGCCACCTTACATTTTTTACATAGATAGATTAAATCCTCTCCTGAATCAGACTCAGTTTGAAATTCATGTGAATATTTTGAGAAACTTCCACCAGAAGCGAAGGTTTTATAGGTTTTGCTTCCGATCCCAACCTTATTAAAAATGTTCTTATAGGCGTTTGAGGCCTTCTCGTAGTAGTCGTCTAGGTCTTCTTTACTTGAGTGAAAAGAATATAGATCCTTCATTATAAATTCTCGACCACGCAGTAAGCCTCCCTTAGCTCGTTTTTCGTCTCTAAACTTATTTTGAATTTGGTAGAGATACTTTGGCAAGTCCTTATAGGAAAAAATAAATTTTTTTGCTAAGGGCACGACTACTTCTTCATGAGTTGGCCCTAAAACTAAGTCAGTCTTACTGTAATAGCTGGTAAATTTATACAAATTATCTTCCGTCTCCCAACGACCAGTTTTCTGCCAATTTTCCTTGGGCTGTAAAACCGGCATTAATATTTCTTGACCTTGGATCTTATTTATTTCATCTCTGATTACAGAAGATATTTTTTCAATCGTTTTTAATCCTAGTGGCAAGTATGTATAGACACCCGAGGCAAGTTGATCGATATAGCTTCCCCGTATCAATAAGTCAGCATTTATACTATCCGCTTCTTTTACTTTTTCTCGACGAGTTTTTATTAAGCTTTCTGAAAATTTCATATTACTTCCCCACTAATTTTAAAATATATTGCCAGACTTCAAAAGTGAAGAAATCTCTAAAAGTAACAATTATCATGAGCGACATTAAGGCGACAAAACCCACCAGGTTCACGATGCTTTTAAGCTTTAGGGATATCTTTTTTCTTGTTAGAAGCTCAATCAGGGTAAAGGCGATGAAGCCTCCGTCCAGCGCTGGGATGGGTAAGATATTGAATAAAGCGACACTGATACTCAAGATGATTGCAAATTGGATTATCGCTTCTACTCCAAGATGGGAGAAATAATCAGTAACCACAACTAGTCCGATTGGACCAACCATATTCTCTGACAGTTTAAATTGGGTAAATATCTTACTAAAGAAATCATATATTCCGATAATCGTATATTTAGCGATACCGACCTCTGAGACAATAGCTGCCTTGATTGAGGTAAAAACGTTGCCTTTTAGTTCACCGGTCGTTTCAGGAATAATCCCAATCCTATTTACTTCTACTTCTTTTTTGTTAGCTATCTGAACCTTCGATTTGTAGGTCGTCAAACTTTTGTTTAAAGTTTCGTTACCTCGTAATATTTCCAAATCTACTTTTGCTCCACTTGCTCCAATTTTAGAACGAATTTGAGTTATCAACTCGTCAGAAAAATAAACACTTTGTCCATCAACTTTCTTGATAATGTCACCGCTTTTAATTCCTTCCGTTTCTGCTGGGGTGTTTTTCTCGACTTCAGCCACCATGACTGAGACAGTACTTTTAATCCCGTCACTCCCGTCTACGCTTGGAAAGATTTTACGACTATAATCGCCTAATTCTATCGGTTTGAAACCAATTAGGAATAGAAAATATAACATGATAAAAGCCGTTAATAAGTTCATGATGACCCCAGCAGAAAATATCAATAACAAAGTCGCTGCGTTTTGATCATATAATTTCTTTGATGATTTAGTTTTATTCTTAGTGTGTTCCTTTTCAATAATGATCGTCTCAACTTCTTCTGTTTCTTCGTCGTCTCCTTCGAGCTTTACATAGCCCCCAAAGGGAATAAGATTTATTTTATACTCTGTATCGCCGATCTTTTTTGACCATAATTTAAAAAAGAAACCAAAAGCAAAGACCTTTACGCCAACTTTTGCATATTTTGCCGCTAAGAAGTGGCCGAGTTCATGAAAAAAAACGATCAAACCAAATACTAAAATAAATGTAATTGCGGTAATCAATTATGCTCCAAAGTTTCTATTAATATTTTTATACCAAGATATCGCTTTGTCTAGGTCTGCTTCCTCAAATTCTGGCCAATATTTTTCGGTAAAATATAGCTCCGAGTAAGCTGATTGCCAAAGTAAAAAATTTGAAAGTCTATGTTGACCTCCACAGCGGATAATTAAGTTCGGATCAGGCAACCCCGCCGTATCAAGATTTTTTTCAATTGTCGCTTCGCAAATATCTTCTTTTCCTATATCACTCTCTATAATTTTCTTTATTGATTCGACGATCTCATTTCTGCCACCATAAGACAAGGCGACATTAAAAAAACCTTCTTTATTATTTTTGGTCAAATTTTCTGTCTTGATAATTATTTGTTGTAAATTTTTCCCTAAGTCTTCGGTCTTACCGATGGCTCTGAATTTTATGCCTTCGTCGTGAAGTGTTTTGGCGTCTTTTTTAAGGCCAAATTGTAATATTTTCATGATACTATCAATCTCTTTATTATCTCTTTTCCAATTTTCTGTTGAAAACGCATAAACAGTTAAGTACTTTATGCCTTTACTTTTAAATAATTTAACCGTCTCTATGATTCTTCTATATCCTGCCCGATGACCATATTCTGAATTTTTTCCTATATTCTTTGCCCAACGTCTGTTACCATCCATTATTATACCAATATGTAGAGGCAGATCGTTAGTATTGCTCATATGTCTATATCTCCATCAACTCTTTTTCTTTTTTCGCCAGAATCTCTTCAATTTTATGATTTGCTTTATCGACTTCCTCTTGTATCCGATGTTCGCCTCGATACATTTCGTCTTCTCCGATAACGCCGTCAACCTTTAGTTTTTTTATTATGTTCCATGATTCTGTCCGTGAAGTTCTAATTGAAACCTTGGCTTCTTCGGCTTTTTCCTTGGTCACTTTGATAATATCTTTCCGTCTTTCTTCTGTTAGTTCAGGAATGATCACTCTAACTGAATCGCCATTGTTCACTGGACTAAAGCCTAAATTAGAATTTCTGATGGCGGACTCGATTTGTCCCGTCGCGCCCTTGTCCCATGGCTGAATTAGAATCTGTCTTGGCTCTGGGATTGTGATACTTGCGATTTGCTTGATTGATTGCTTTGAACCGTACAAGTCTACCAAGATGGTGTCTACTAAATTAGCAGAAGCTCTACCCGTATGAATGGTCGCGAGCTCATCTTCAAAATGGTTAATAGAACCTTCAAGCTTGGGACCCAGATCCTTTAGTATATTCTCAACTGACATATTTCCTCCTTAGTTACCTAATTCAAATCTAGAGAACCTTCGAATCGATATTTTTTCACCAATCGCGGCTGTTTTTTCATTAAGCATATCTTGAATCGTGATGCTAGAGTCTTTGATATATGGTTGTTCCAATAGACAAACTGTCGCAAAATACTTGTCTATCTTTCCTTTTAGAATTTTTTCGGTGATCTCTTGTGACTTCTGCTCTCCCCCTAGCTTCGCTAGCTCAATCTCTTTTTCTTTCTCGATGATGTCAGCCGGGACGTCTTTTCTCGAAATGTAGAGTGGTGCGGCGGCGACAACATGCATAACTAGTTCTTGAGCTAATTCCTTAAACTTGTCGTTCCTGGCCACAAAATCAGTTTCAGAATTTAATTCTAGTAAGGCCCCTATTCTTTCTCCATGGATGTAGGAGACGATTAAACCTTGTTTTGCTTCCCGGTCCGCCCTTTTAGCAGCGGTAGCTGCGCCTTTTTTTCTTAAAACCTCAATGGCCTTATCAAAATTACCCTTTGTTTCTTCAAGAGCATTTTTACAGTCCATCATCCCCACCCCAGTCATATCTCTTAATTTTGCAATGTCTTTCATGTTAGCTGGCATTGTCATTCTCCTTATTATCTTTTATTATTGGCTTTGCCTTATTAATGACCTCTGCCATTTCTGTCGCAAAAAATTGGATTGATTTAAGAGCATCGTCGTTTCCTGGTATCACGTAGTCTATATTGCTGGGATTCCCGTTGGTATCGACCACAGCCACAATTGGAATGCCAAGCTTATTGGCTTCCTTAACCGCGGTATTTTCTTTAATAACATCGATTATAAAAATTGCTTCAGGCTGTTTTTCAAGCTTACTAATTCCACCGAGGTTTTCGGATATTTTGTCCGCCTTTTTACTCGCCACAAGTAATTGTTTTTTAGTGGCAAAGGCCTTTTTTTCAATCTGGTCTTGGATCGCTTTTAGGGTTTTAATCCTCTTAAAAAAGGTATCAAAATTAGTAAGCATTCCTCCTAACCATCGCTCCGTCACATATGGCATGCCGCATGACTCAGCGGCTTCCTTGACTATTGCCTGTGCTTGCTTTTTTGTCCCGACAAATAAAATTAATCCATTTTTTTCGATGACACTTTCAACAAACTTTTCTGCAATTGTCAGCTGTTCATCCGTTTTTACCAAATCAAAAATATGGACATTGCCTCTTTCCGTAAAAATAAAAGGGTCCATTTTTGGATTCCACCGTGATTTCTGATGGCCAAAATGAACACCTGCCTCGAGCATTTTTTTTATTCTAGATTCCATTTAACTCCTTTTCTCCGTTTAGACGGACCGCCGTTTCTATCTGTCTTGACTTTCTGTCAGGAGTAACTAAGTTAGAAACGTGTGAATTTATTTTGCGAATCTAATCTTACCAAATGAACAATAAACAGTCAATCTTAATTTACTATTGAAAATATTTTATTTTTAGGATAGAATTACTTTACTTAAGGATAATGATATGAAAGATAAGATTCATCCAAAATACGAAAAATCGATTGTCAGCTGCTCCTGCGGCAACACTTTTGAGACAAAATCTACAGTACCAGAGATCAGTATTGATATTTGTTCTGTGTGTCATCCATTTTACACTGGCAAGCAAAAGCTCGTCGATACGGCTGGCAGAGTCGATAAGTTTAGGTCAAGATTACAGAAGATGGAAGAACTTAAAAACTCTTCTCCTAAGCAGAAAGCAACTCCAAAAAAAGACTTATCAGTCAAAAAAGAGAAGAAGATTGAAACCATCGCTGATATAAAAAAAGAACTTGAAGTAGAAACTATCGACGCCGACGTCCTGAATAATAAGTAACAAACCACTAGCGCTCGCAATTTGTTATGATTGAGCGCTATAATTGTTTTATGGATATAGAAAAAAAATACAGCGCCATTAAAGAAGATTTAAGGGAAACCGAGCAATTGCTTGCTGATCCCAATATTTTTAGTAACACAAAAAAGCTGACCGACCTAAACCGACATCGAAATTCTCTAACTAGTCAATTAAAACTTTTCTCTGATCTTGAAATTGTCGAAAGAGAACTAAGCGAAGCTCAATCTATTGCTGAGGATGCAGGTGACCCTGGACTAGTGGCCATGGCAAATGAGGAACTTAGGGTCAAGAAAGAACAAAGGGAATTATTAATAAAAAATATTGAGATCGAACTTTTACCAAAGGATGAGAAAGACTCAAAAAATATTATTCTAGAAATACGAGCGGGTGCGGGCGGTGATGAAGCCGCTTTGTTCGCTGCTGAATTATTCAGAATGTACGTCAGTTATGCTGAAAATAGAAAATGGAAGGTCAATATTCTAGATTCACACCAAAATGAAATTGGGGGCTATAAAGAAGTAATTTTTGAGATCATCGGTGAGAATGTTTATCATTATTTAAAATATGAAAGTGGCGTCCATAGAGTTCAACGGATTCCCGAAACCGAATCAGGTGGGCGAATTCACACTTCAACCGTTACCGTTGCCGTTCTCCCTGAAGCCGAAGAGATTGATCTAAAGATAGAACAAAATGAAATCAGAATCGATGTCTTCCGATCTAGCGGACCAGGCGGGCAAAGCGTCAATACCACTGATTCAGCCGTAAGAATAACCCATCTTCCAAGTGGTCTCATTGTTTCATGCCAAGATGAAAAATCACAAATCAAGAACAGAGATAAGGCGATGAACATCCTGCGATCACGATTACTCGCCCTTAAGGAGGAAGAAGAAGCAAAAAAACGAGGTGACGCTAGACGACTTCAGATCGGGACTGGTGACAGAAGCGAGAAAATCCGAACCTATAACTTTCCTCAGGATCGAATAACCGATCACAGAATAACTTTTTCGCTTCATAATTTACCCAATTTTATGTCTGGCGATATCGATGAGATGATTAACCGATTGATCGAAGTTGATCGCGACGAGGCCTTGAAAAATTTAGATAAATAATCAATCAGTCTCTCTTTAGTGACGGCTCGATTAAAGTTTTATTTTGCTTCGGTTAAAGTAACTTCGGTTGTTTCTGGTTTATTGTCTCTTAAATAACTAATTTTTACTTTATCGCCAACCTTATATTTAGCAATAATGCTTGATAACGACTGACTACTGGTTATCTTGTTATCACCAATTTTGGTCACAATGTCATCATTCTTAAGCCCAGCTTTAGCCGCCGGACTTCCGGGGATCACTCCAAGCTCAGTTCTGCTACCGTAAATGTAGGCCCCTTCTGTAACTGGTAAGTTATTGCTGGCCGCAAATTCTTTTGTGATCGGGATGTATCTAATGCCAAGCATGGGTCTTGTTATTTTTCCTTTACTAATCACACTCTCGACATCTGCCTTGGCGGTATTTATTGGGATGGCAAAACCGATTGACTGGCCATTTTGATCAATGGCCGTATTAATTCCAATCACCTGCCCCGCTAGATTCACTAAGGGACCGCCTGAATTTCCCGGGTTAATGGCCGCATCGGTTTGAATAACATTTTCTAGGGATTCAGAACTGCCGCTTGAGCTATCCCCTGCTTCGATTGCTCTTCCAACCGCGCTAACGACTCCTGTCGTCACCGTATTTTGGTATTGACCAAGAGCATTCCCAATTGCAACCACTGATTGTCCAACCTGAATATTGTCAGAGTTACCAAGTTCGGCGATAGGCAAATTATTGGCCTCAATTTTCAAAAACGCAATATCATTAGTCGGATCGATTGCTTTGATGACCGCTTTGTATTCTTTTCCATCATTCGTAAAAACACTATAGGCCGAATTTTCTGAGCTCACGACATGCTTATTTGTAATAATTAAGCCATCTTTCTCAATAATAAAGCCCGTTCCAGAGCTTTTCGAATTGCCCGTATTCCCAAAAAAATCCACTGTCTTAGTCTCCCCGGTGATACTGACGACGGCTGGTCCGACTTTTTTTACGGCATCTATTATGGCCGAATTCTCAACAACATTTTGTCTAATTGTCTTGTTCAAAACGCTTCCGCCATTTTGACTTCTATAGTCCAGATAAACAAAAGAGCCGAAGACTCCTCCCATTACCCCGACCAAAAAAATTATTATTACATACAAAATTCGATTGTCTTTGTTTTTTTTATCGACTTTTTTTAGGGTTTTTTCAGCCTGAGACTTTTCATTTGTTTCTTCCATTTTCCTCCTAAATTTGTGGTAGCCACTTAGCTGATACGAAAAGTATTGTTAAAAACAATACGGTAAATACGATATATTCTATAATAACATTTTTTGTCAAACTTTTTTCGGCCTTGTGCGAAACTATTCCCCAGGAAAAATAAAAGATTATGGAAAGAATAACCGCCGGTAATGGTGTTCCCAGTAAAGAGGCTTTCTCAAAATTTACGTAAATTGGATAATTAATAATCCAGATAGAAGAGACCCAGGCTATTTCCATCCCCAACAAGGCGATTACGATATTATAAGGTAAAAATTTCTTTTGATTTATCCCGTTTTCCCAGGCTAGAAAATATGATATTAAGAAAAATATACCACCGGTAATCAAAACAACGGCGGACAAGGGTAAACTGATTTTGGAGTCAACACTGCTCGTAATGTACAATTTAAAAAGAACCGATAAATTGAAGAAAATAGACAAAATTGAGACGCTCACTAACAAATTTCTTTGAGTTTTGGCGGCCCTGTCTTCCAAATTAAAGACCCGTCTTAAGGCAACAAATAGCAAGTAGTTTATAATGCCGAAGATAACTAATATGGCAAACCTGACGATATCGACAGAGAGTGATTGAATGTATAGAATCCCCCCGAAATTAAACAGGACTGGTAGCAACAAAAATTTCAGGCTTTCTACGATTTCTTTTTTGACGTATTTGACTTTAAAAAAATAACGCAGGGTGGCAATTATAGTTATCAGCATCGTCATTAGTAGCCAACCTAACAAATTAGGATAGATGACTACTAAAAGTTGTTGAAGGGAAAGTATTAAAGCAATTACAAGAGATTTTTTTTGGATTGAATTCATTTTACCTTGTAATCATTACCGATAATCACTTCTATATCATTATCGCTATATTCACCCGTCTTTTTTTCTGATTTGACGTTAAAGTATTTTTCTAAGGCCGCAATGGTCTTGGGTTTGGCTCCATTAGTGTAATCATAGATGACGGTGGTGGGATAGGTTAGGGTCTGTGCCGAACCAACATATTGAATATTATAATCAAGCGCTTTTAAGCTTTCCGAGGCCTTCGTGGCTAAGCCAGCCGTTGTGGTGCCGTTATAAACCGCCAGCGAAGCCGCTTCATTGGCGATAGATTGATCTTTAAAAATATTTTTTGCCATCGCTCTGATGGCAGTATATTCACCTAGCCCTAGTTTTGGAATCAAAGTATAGCCGGCCTGTGGGTAGCTCCCCGCAATTAATAACCCATTGGCTGAGTTATCTAGGACGCGGTTCACGATTTTGCTACTATCAATCGTTTTCCCTATTTCAACCAATCTTTGAATTTCATTTGTTTTGAAATCAGTTTTGATATGATCTCCAGTAATCTGGATGATTTCTGCAATTTTCTTTGGATTAGTCAGGGTCGAGGTCGTTAAGAGTTTTTCTTTAAGCGCAACCAAAACTTGTTGCTGTCTCTTCGCTCTATCAAAGTCGCTTGTAGTCTCTCGAGATCGCGCATATTTCAAGGCCAAGGCCCCATCCATGTGGTGAACCCCCTGGGTGATGCTGAGTGTTCCGTCCGGATACAATGGATCATAGAGGTCTTTCTCTACATTAATGTCAACACCCCCGACAGCGTCGATGAGCTTAGAAAAACCCGTGAAATCAGCTCTAACGTAATAATGGATTGGCAAGTCCAGGACAGTACTGATTGTCTCGCTGGCAAGCTGTGGTCCACCCCCAGGATACTTATTTTGTTCACCATAGGCATGGGCGGCATTTATTTTTGAATAACCATTATCGCCAATTTTTACGTATAAGTCTCTTGGGATTGAGATCATGGCCACATTTTTTGTGGCAACATCATAACTCATAACCATGATTGTATCAGACAACGTCGCCCCATCATGGCCTTCGTCACCAACACCTAAAACTAAAATGTTGACTCTGCCCGAGCTCTCACCTTTTAACGGTTTTTTATCCAGTAGGCCCAATAAGCCCGGCGCACTTTCAACCGCAAAGATATTCTTCATCGCTTGATAAGAAATCCAACCAAAATAACCAATAATTCCTAGGACAATTACCAGGATTGATAGAATAATTATTCTCTTGATTTTTCTTTTCTTTCTTTTCTTCTTGAAATTAACAGTTGTCTTATCTGATTTTGTCTTCATTGGTTCACTCACCGTCTTGACACTGCTTTCTATTTCTTCGATTGATAATTTCTTCATACCTTTTTTTATTAACCAAATAAAATTATATACGAAAAAGTGATTGTCAGCCAAGGGTTTTTTTCGTTATAATACTTTTACTGTGACAGATAGCCCAAAAGATACAAAATCGAATATAGTAGAAACCCTTAATCTAGGTTACTGGCTGGACATCTTAAAAACAATCCTAATCGTGGGTTTCTTTGTTCTGTTTTTTCGTTTTTTTATTATTCAACCATATTATATTTTAGGTTCTAGCATGGAGCCTGATTATCACAATGGTGAATATTTGTTTATTGACGAAATCAGTTATCGTTTTGCTCAGCCTTCAAGGGGTGATGTTATTGTCTTGCGCCATCCTGATGATGCTTGTATCTCCTATATTGAATCTAGCCAAATAATGAAAACTTTTTTCCAAGGTCCTTGCAAGAATTATATAAAAAGAATCGTCGGTCTACCTGGTGAAACCGTTAAAATAGAGTCAGGGAAAGTTTATATTATCAACAAAGAAAACCCTAAAGGTTTTGTCTTAAATGAATCATATATTGAACCCGGGACGCCAACTCTTGGTGATCAAACGGTGACCGTTGGAGAAAATGAATACTTTGTTTTAGGTGATAACCGAAAACCCAATGCTAGCTCTGATTCCCGAGATTGGGGTTTACTGAATAAAAAATATATTGTCGGCAAGGGTTGGTTGATGGTCTTACCTTTAAGTGACTTTGGTTTAATTAAAAATCCGAGTTATTAATGGCCCAGAAGTCTTCTGTAAATTCTTTCTAAATCCTCAAAGTTATAATAATCGATGATAATTTGGCCACCGTGCTTTTTATTTTTTATGGTCACTTTTGTTCCCATCTTTTCAGAAATTCTTTTCTCGGCGGCCGCAAAATTAGGATCTTTGGGACGATCATTGTTCTCCCCTGTTTTTTCGTTAAACTTCTTTTTTTCGGCTTGACGAACCGTTATTTTGCCTGACTTTATTTCACGAAACAAGGCCAGCTGTTGGTCCTTGTTCTCAATATTAAGTAACGTCCTGGCGTGACCTTCTGAAATTTCATTATTAATGAGAGCTTGTTTTATCTCTCCAGGTAACAAGAGCAGTCTGATTGTATTAGCGATCGTTGGTCTGGCTTTTCCGACTTTTTTAGCCACCTCTTCTTGGGTAAGAGAAAATTCATCCGTTAGCCTCTTATAAGAAACTGCCGCCTCAATCGGATTAAGGTTTTCTCTTTGAACGTTCTCAATTAAAGCCACCTCGAGCTTTGATTGTTCATCCATTGATCGAATAATGACTGGCACTGTTTTTAGTCCAGCGATCCTGGCCGCTCGGTATCTTCGTTCACCTGCGATCAATTGGAACCCATCATTGAAGGGCGCGACCAGTAATGGTTGCAAGATCCCATGTTCCCGAATCGATGAGGCCAATTCAGCGAGGGCGACTTCATCAAAGTTTTGTCGAGGTTGATTCGGGTTTTGAACTATCTGGTCAATTGAAATTTCATTATTTGTTTTTTGTTGACCAGCCTCATCCTGTCCGGTTGGTATTAATGAGTCCAAGCCTCTTCCTAGACCATGCTTTATGATATTCTTGTCATCTTTTACGGTTTGCATTTCTTATGAACCTCCTTCGCGAGTGATTTATAGGCATTAGCGCCCTTTCCAAAGCGGTCATATTGGTAAATGACCTTTCCATATGATGGGGCTTCTGCCAGTCTTATATTCCTTGGTATTATTGTCTCGAAAACTTTATTCGGGAAGTGCTTCTTTACTTCCTCTTCAACTTGCCTGGAGAGAAGTGTATTTTTATTATACATTGTTAGAAGCACGCCGAGTAATGATAGTTTTGGATTGAGACTAACTCTAATCCTCTGAACGGTGTGCAGCAGTTGACTCAGTCCTTCAAGGGCATAAAACTCAGTCTGGACTGGTATGAGGATGTAGTCAGACCCAACCAAACCATTGACCGTCAATATGCCTAGAGAAGGTGGGCAATCGATAATAATGTAGTCATACTCATGCTTAATTTTTTCTATTGATTGTTTTAAGCGGTGTTCTCTCGCTAAATGGCTAACCAGCTCGACCTCTGCGGCGGCTAAAACCATACTCGCCGGGGCTAGGTGTAATCGATCTGTGCTAGTCTCTAGCCTAATCTCCTGGATCGGAACCTCTCTTATCAAGACATCATACATGCTCTTCTCAACTAAATTTTTATCGATACCCAGACCACTCGTTGAATTACCTTGTGGGTCGAGGTCAATCAATAAAACTTTCATGCCTTCACGAGCCAAATATCCGGAAAGATTGACTGTAGTGGTTGTTTTACCAACCCCGCCTTTTTGATTTGTTATTACAATTACTTGAGCCATTAAGTGTAGTTTAGCAAAAAAATTGTTCTAGGACCATAAATAAATTATCTCCGTTAGGAGATAATTTATTTCTTTTCAATTTTGACTATTTTTATTTGAGTGTATTTTTGTCTATGCCCAGTTTTAACCCGATAGTTTTTCTTAGCCTTATACTTAAAAATTATCTGTTTATCCCCCTTGACAATATTATTGTAGATGGCCCGGACTTTTACATTTTCTAAAATAGGTTTACCAACTTCAATCTTCTCTCCGTCGGCGTATAATAAAACCTCGGAAAAAATGATTTCTTTGCCCTCTTCTCCTTCTACCAATTCTATTTCTAAGACATCATCTTCACTGACAATATACTGCTTACCACCAGTTTTTATGACTGCTAGTTTTTTATTCGCTTCTTTTTTAATTGTCGGTTGGGTTTCTTTTGCCATAATATAATTTTAATAACGTTTTAGATTTTATCATTTCTGCGAGTAATAATCAATAATATTAGAAATCTATTTTTTTGTAACGAATAATTATGCTTTCCAAGATCCCTATCGCGACGAGGGTTATGACAATTGACGTTCCCCCAGAACTGACTAAGGGAAGAGGAATCCCCGTGACTGGCATTAGCCCAATATTCATGCCGATATTAATAAAAACGTGGAAAAAAAGCATAGCAAAAATCCCGGTCGCAAGATAGGTTCCAAAGTAATCTCTGGCCAGCATGGCCGTTCTGGCGGCCCGATACAGGATTACACCAAAAAGAACGAGGACCGCCAACGCGCCGACGAAGCCCATTTCTTCTGCCAAGGCCGCAAAAACAAAATCCGTATGTTTAAATGGCAGGAAGTTTAATTGTGATTGGGGTCCATGGCCCAAGCCTCGACCAAGCCACCTTCCAGATCCAATCGCTATTATTGCTTGATTCACATTCCAGCCAGTCCCCATTGGATCTGCCGTCGGGTTAAAAAAAGTAAGAATTCTTTTCTTTTGGTACTCTTGGAGGAATTGATAGATGATCGGAGCTGAGGCCAGCCCGACGAGACCAATCAATAGTAAATATATTTTTTTAGCATTACTGACAAAAACCATCGCGACCCAGATAACAATGAAGGTCATCGCCGTCCCTAAGTCCGGTTGCATTAAGACAAGTCCGGTTGGTATCGCCATATACAGCAATGACAGGAGTAAAGTTTTCATTTTATATAGATCTCCGGATCTTTCAGCAAAAAACTTTGCCATGACTATAATCATAAATATTTTTGCAAGTTCTGAGGGCTGAAATTGAAAGAAGCCAAGGCTAATCCAACGCGTCGCCCCTAGAGAGGTTTTTCCCAAAAACTCCACAGCTAGTAACATTATTATTGTCAGTAGATATAATATGCCAGAAAAGTTTTTAAAGCTTCTGTAGTCAGTTCTTGCAATTAGAAACAAAAGAACTAAGCCGATTAAAGCATTGAACATTTGTTGCAAGGCTTCTTTCCCACCTCCAGAAATAGAAAAAGTGGTGGAATAGATAATGGCAACACTAAAACCAAGTAACAATAATGTTGCCAGTAGGATTACCCAATCAAAATTTTTTGCAAATCGGAGATAACGTTTCAAGATTATTTAACTCTTTTTAAACCAATCCATATTTTTTTTCCTTCAATCTCGGCCTCTTCGCTATAATCCATATTCTCATCAATACTTGAAGCTATTCTTTGACAGAGGGTCTCCCTAGTCAGATAATCGTTCCAAGTTTTCAATATGACTGCTTCTAGATTACTATCTTTAGTCTTGAAGGCTATTTCAATTCTATCAGAAACATTGAAATTTGCTTTTTTCCTCATATCTTGGATCTTTCGAACTAGCTCACGGGCTAAACCTTCATCGGCTAATTCTTTAGTAATCTGTCTATCGATTACCACCTTCTCCGTCAGGCCAGAATCAAAGGTAATTGCTTTAATGTTTGTTTCTTCCCGAATTATTTCTTCAAGCTCAGAGTCAAGTGACTTAAGATTATATTTCAGTAATGAAAGTGGCTGACGGACCTTGATCCCAAATTGTTTCCTTTGTGATAACCCCTCTTCAACTATCTCGCGAGTCTGGGCCATATTTACCAGAATTTCTTGATTAAGCTGCCTTGAACGAGGATATTCGCATAAATGAACAGAGGGTGGGTCTTGAGGCTGTTTTAAGCCGGCGTACAGTCTTTCCGCAAACATTGGCGTAAAAGGGGCTAATAAGATCGAAAGCTGTTTTAAAACGTCATACAGAGTCTCATAGGCCGAATTCTTGTCGACATCATTCTCGCTCTTCCAAAATCTTCTTCGAGACCGTCTAACATACCAGGTTGACAACTCTTGAACAAACTCAGTAATTAAATTTGACGGCTTATATGGGTCATAGTGATCAAGCCCCTTTACAATATTATGAGTAAGCTCGTTAAGCTTTTCTAAAATCCACTTATCCAAGATATTGTTAGAAAGATTTTTTCCTTTTGGTTTAAAATCGTCAATTTCGGCATAAAGCATAAAAAACGAGTAAACATTCCAAAGTGTCATAAATAAGTTTCGTGAAACCGAAAGGACTTCTTTTTCAATGAAAAGTTTAGGTTCCTCTGGCTTGTTAACCGAATACATGAAGAACCTGACCACGTCAGCCCCAAATTTCTCTAAAGCTTCGTCCGGAACGATCACGTTTCCTTTTGATTTAGACATTTTCTGACCTTTAGCATCTAAAACGTGACCGGTAGATATAACATTTTTATAAGCTGGTTCACCGCTAACGATGGTCGAAATTGCAAGCAAAGTATAGAACCAGCCCCTAGTTTGATCGATTGCTTCACAGATAAAATCAGCGGGAAATTGATTATTGAATAATTCTTGATTCTCAAATGGGTAATGATACTGCGCATATGGCATTGATCCAGAGTCAAACCAACAGTCAATCACTTCTGGAGTTCTTTTCATTTTGCCGCCACAGTGACATTCAAACTCTATTGTATCAACGTAAGGCCGATGTGGTTCGACGTTATCTATTTGATCCAAAGTCGTGATAACCTTATACTCTTCACAATTTTCGCATTCCCAAATTGGTAGTGGTGTCCCCCAGTACCTGTCTCTTGACAGGGCCCAATCGATATTATTTTCTAGCCAGTTTCCAAATCTTCCGTCCCTGAGATGTTTGGGATTCCAATTGATTTTTTTATTATTTAAAATCATTTCCTGATTTATTTTGGTCGTCGCAACATACCAGCTATTTCTTGCATAATATAAAAGGGGGGAGTTACAGCGCCAGCAAAATGGGTAATCGTGAGTAAACTCTTCGGTTTTGAATAAAAGACCCCTGTCTTTAAGATTTGATTTGACCTCCTGATCGGCCTCTTTTACAAATTTTCCTTTACCTGCTCCAGCCAAAGCGATGCCTTGCTCGTCAACAGTCTTTAATATTTTAATTCCATTCTTTTCATAGCCCCACTCATAGTCTTCTTGTCCAAAGGCTGGAGCGATATGGACGATGCCAGTCCCATCTTTATCTGAGACATAGTCTGCCACGATTAATTTATAGGTTCTCTCTCCAGACTCAGCAAAATCTAATCCATCTGGATAAAGAGCTTGATAGTCCGCCGTCCCTTCTTCAAGACTATACTCAGAGATTAGTTCTTGACCTTTGAATTTTTTTAGCACCTTAAAGCCATCTTCGAGAACTTGTCTCAACCGGCTTTCAGCGACTACGTACTTACTCTCATTTTTTTCGACTAAGACATAATCAAGATTCCCGCCAAAGGCTAAAGCCACATTCCCCGACAACGTCCAAGGGGTGGTGGTCCAAACTAAAAAGTTGAGATCTTCTTTGGTTGATTTAAAAAGGATATAGACCGATTCTTCCTTTAGACTTTGATAGCCTTGGGCAACTTCGTGTGATGATAGTGCCGTTCCACAGCGTGGGCAATAAGGGACAATTTTATAGCTTTTGTATAAAAGTCCTTTTTTATTAATCTCACCAATAATATTCCAGACACTTTCGATGTATTTAGGCTCATAGGTTACATAAGGATTTTTCATATCAACCCAATAGCCCATGCGTGTCGTCATCTCTTCCCACAGAGTTTTATTTTGCCAGACAGACTCTCGACAAAGTTTGTTAAATTTCTCTATCGAGTCATATTTGTTGCCTTCAACGATATTTTCGATTTGTTGCTTTCCAGAAATTCCAAGCTCCTTTTCAACCTGTAACTCAACAGGCAAACCATGAGTATCCCAGCCGGCCTTTCTTTCAACATGATAGCCTTCCATTGTTTTATATCTCGCAAAAAGATCCTTAAAGGCTCTGGCTAAGACATGGTGAAGACCTGGCTGACCATTGGCCGTTGGCGGTCCTTCATAAAAAACAAAGTTACCCTTCTTGGCTTTTTTCTCTAAGGTTTCTTTAAAAACATCGTCCTTCTTCCAAAAAGATAATATTTTTTTCTCTTCCTCGGCTAAATTAAGTTTTGGATCAACTTTCTTAAAAGACATGATTATATTATACAGATTTTAGGCTTATCTGAACACACTTTTATTGTTATTTGGTAAAAGCGCCTGTAGCTGGAGCTACAAGCGCTTTATGTCATTCAGTCCTTTCTTTTGGGCAATCTTAGTTTTTTGAGTGATTTGACGTAAGCCTTATTTCTGATATCTTTACGCCAAGCCCTAACGGTTATATAGCCCCAACCTCTAAGAATAATTTTTACCTTTTGAAAGGTTAGAATTGACGTGAGAATTCTCTTGAATGCATAGAATCGGACATAGCCTTTAATTATTTCACTTTGAAGCTCGTACGGTGACATATTCTTTGGCTTAAAGACAACATGATGAGCGTCGTAATGGCTCCAGTCTAAATCAAAGATTCGACCTTTACCTTCTAGCTCCTGGAATAATTCTGTCCCAGGTAGTGGCGTTAAAATATTTGGCATAATGGTGTCTATCTTATGCTTCAAGGCAAAATCGATCGTCTCGCGAATAGTTGATTTTTGATCCGTGTCGGCCCCCAAAACAAACATTCCATGACTTCGTATATTATACTGGTGTAATATCCCAATGGCTTTAACGATTTCCTCTACTTGTTGTGACTTGTGAAAATTATCAAGAGTTTCTTGATTAATCGACTCTAACCCTAGATAGACTAGCCAGGCTCCACTTCTAGCCATTAGGTCAAGCATCTCAGGATCTTTTGCAACATCAACCCTCATCTGAGCACTCCACCGAATCTTAATTCTTTCTTTTAGAATCATTGAGAGAAGGATTTTCAGTCTGGCATGATTTGCGGCGAGGTTATCATCGTAAAAGAAAATGTTTGTTGCTTTTTTTTCTTTAATTTCTTCGATAACCTTTTCTGGAGATCGATACCGATATTTTTTGCCGAACATGGCCGTGACTGAGCAAAAGTTGCAGTCGAAAGGACAGCCCCAACTCGTCATTATGGGGGTTATCGTTATCTCTTGATGGTTTTTTATCAGGGTCAGGTCAGGAAAAGGTAAATCATCTAGATTTTGAACTCTTCTGCCAATCGGGTTATTTATCGTAATCCCTCTTTTTTTGTAAGACAAGCCGGAAATTGCTTCCAAGGTCGCCTTACCTTCCAGGAAATTCACTAACTCTGACATGATTCTGTTGCCTTGCTCTCCGACTGCGACAAAATCACTATGCCTTAAAGCTTCTTCTGTCATAAAGGTCACGTGTGGACCACCCATAATGACTGGAATGCCATTAAGACGCAGCCTATCTGCCATTTCATAAGCTTGATTGATGGTTGATGTCGTCGCCGAAAATCCAACCAAATCAGCCGCTAAAAGATCTTCCCAATCTATTGGTGCTAGATCGAGGACGTAGATAGAAACATCGTGACCATCGCGAACTAACCCTGCCCCAATCATTGGCAAGCCGAGTCTCGGCATTTTAAACTTAGAAAATACGTGGACCCCTGCTGGTGCTGGTTCAACTAGTCTGATCTTCATCTCAAGCCTCCGATAAGATGCTTTTCAAGGAACTGCCTATTATTATACAGACATCGACAAACCTTAGATATTGTCTTATTTTAGGCCAAAGGTAAATGTTTCTGGATCCATAAAAACTGGAGACATTGGAGGACTGTAAGTTGCCACCACGAAAAATATTAGAATAATAACCAAACCACCTAAATAAAAATATCCAGGGAGCTTTGGTGCATAATTATCTTTTATTATTTTATAGCTTAAGCCGTAACTGGCCATCATCACGACCGCGAAGATCAAGATATCGATCACGACATTTTCGACTCCGAAAGCACCAGTATAAAAATAAAATATCATTAAGATCGCGAGCATGCCAACGACAGTTTGAGCTAATTTTGCAAAATAAAAGGTTTTTTTATTTTTTATAAAAAAAATCTCAAAACCCATATAAATCAAGATTGGGAAAAACAAAAGCTTCAAATGCTCCCAAGGACTTTCATTAATTGCACTAAACCAAGCAAAGGCCGCGATACTAGTTTTGTCGTATAAAAAATGAAGGCCTGCCCCAAAGAATACGCCAAAAATAGCTCCAATCGTTTCAACTTTTTTAATTGTTAGATTTTTCATCTTCCTCCTTTGCCCTGCTTCCTTGAAATTGTTAGCTTAAGGTGACTCAATTCTTTAATTATCTTAAATTTCTTCGACAAATCTTGCTCTTCGCTATTTTACTACAATCAAGATCCAAATTATTTATTTATTTCAAATATTTTATGTCTTGATGTTTTACCTGCAATCAATACCACTTTATGCTTTGGTAGATTTAGAAATTGGCAAAGAACTTCTCTGACTTTTTTATTTGCCTCTCCTTTGATTGGTTTTGCTTTAACATAAACTTGGTATTCTTTTTCCGATATTTGCACAACCCTTGATTGAGAAGAACTAGGCTTAACTCTAATATTTATTTTCATTGTTTTTCTGGCTCGCTGTTAAATAATAACTAGTTAAAACATCCTTCATTAAAAAATCTTGAGTTAATTATCCAGAAGTTTTTTCTGAAAAGTTCGCTTTATTTTGATATTCTTGATGACTAAACTTTTTAAATAGTTCAAGGATTATCATGTAAACAAAGGCCAGACTTGCGGCAATCCCCCAGCCAAGAAAAGAGATACTAGCCATGCTGGCAAAATCTTCTAAAAGAGGAACATAGATTAGTAAATTTATAAAAACAAAAGAAAGACTGATTGAAATCCAAATTCTTTTACTGCCAAAGAGCCGCCAAATCGGTTTCTTACTCGAACGAATCGAGAAAGCTTGCACATATTCACACAATGCCATCGTTGCATAAGTGACTGTTGTCGCCATAAAATATAATTTTTCGTTCGGAAATTGATCTCCCCAATGCCAGCCATTTAAATACCCAAAAATACAGAAACCTAGTGTTGCAAGTAGTCCCAAAATCAAACCACTTCGTAAAAAATAAAAAATGGTTTCTTTCCCAAATAAGATATCTGATCTCGATCTTGGTGGTTTTAACATGACATCATCCTCTTGCTCGTCTCCTGCCAGGGCCAGCGCGGGAAATACTTCAGCCCCCAAATCGACTAATAATATCTGGATGACCGTAATCGGAGGCATCCCAATGATTAGACCGAATGTAATGGCCGTAAATTCAGCAAAGTTTGAAGTGAAAACAAATTTGGTTACTTTTTTAATGTTCTCATAGACGATTCTGCCTTCTCTTATGGCCCAGACAATCGAAGAAAAACTATCATTTAATGAGACCATCTCAGCTGCTTCTTTTGTAACGTCGGTTCCACTTAGACCCATTGCGACCCCAATATCGGATGTTTTTAAGGCTGGAGCATCGTTAACCCCATCTCCGGTTACAGACACAATGCAACCGTGGGTCTGTAAGACTTTAACTAATCTTAATTTATGCGTCGGCTCAACCCGAGAAAAAAGAACATCTTCACGCTCTAGGATATCATAAAGATCTTTATCGTTAATTTTGTTCAGTTCGTTGCCTTCAATTATTCTTGGATTTTCGTTTAGCTTAATCCTTTTTCCAACCGCGGCAGCAGTAATCCCATAATCTCCTGTGGCCATGATAATCTTGATCCCAGCATTTTTTGCCATCCTGATTGTTTCCGCCACATCTTCACGGGGCGGATCGATAATACCAAAAAGGCCTAAAAAAATTAGCTCAGAATCGATTGTTGTTTTTCCTACTTCTTTATACGCGATAGCCATGACCCGAAGTGCATCCTGAGAATATCGATCTTCAACTTGATTTATGTTTTGAAGGTCCTCACTTGTGAGTCGCTCCACCTTCCCTTTCTTGTAAATTTTTGTGCATTTATTAATGACGGTATTGGTCGCCCCTTTTACAAAAACTAAATCTTTTCCATCTATCTTGACGGCCTTGGCCATAAACTTCCGCTCTGAAGTGAACGGTATTTCTTCGAGCTCCTTCGCCTCTTCCTTTATTTTATATGTGTCGAGACCAGCCTTTTCGGCGGCCACTAGCAAGGCGATCTCGGTTGAATCACCGCTATAGTCAGGCTTATTGTGATTTTTTGTGTCAATTTCTGCTTCATTGGCGATAGTTGCGCCTTGAAACAATAAGTTGGCCTTTGCTAATTTTTCTTTATCACAAAATTTTCCTTCACACGTAATCTCTCCGATGAGATTATAGCCAACGCCTTTGATATGAAAATTTTCTCCGTCAAAGTACATTTCTTTAGCAGTCATCTCATTTTTGGTTAAGGTCCCAGTTTTGTCCGTAATGATATAGTTTGCTTCTCCGAGTGTTTCGACGGCTGATAACCTTCTAATAGCCGCTTTTCGCCGCGCCATTTTCTGTATTCCTATCGCCAGCGCAATTGAAACTGTAGCCGGTAAGCCTTCGGGCACAAGAGACGACGCGACTCCAATCGCAAACCTAAAAGACCCTAGTAAGTCAAAATATCCTTTTGAGATTGTATATATGATTAAAAGCAGAATTACCACCCCGAGCGTTGCTTTAGCGACTACTTTGGCAATTCGATCGACTTCTATTTGAAGTGGTGACTTGGAAAACTTTTGCTCATCTGTCGCTTTGGCAATTTTTCCAAAATGGGTTTCCATCCCAGTTGCGACCACAACTCCGATCCCATTTCCTGAGATGATATTTGTACCCATAAATACAGTTCCAGCGATATCAACAATATTCTTCTTGCTATCTTCAGTTTTTAGGGCTTCCTTTCTTTGTGATTCAGATTCGCCCGTTAAGGCAGCCTCATTTGTCTCTAACTCATTTGCAGAGATTAACCTAATGTCCGCTGGCACCTTCATTCCTTCTGACAATATGATAATGTCACCCGGCACAAGTTCAACTGCGTTAATAATTTTCCGATCATTGCCTCTAAGAGCTGTGGCAGTCTGGGCGACATATTCTTTAAGTGCATCAATCGCTTTGTCTGCTTTAAACTCCTGGAAAAAACCGATCGTGCTATTAGCCACAACAACTAAGAAAATAATTAAAGCATCCTTTGGTGCTCCTAATAATAAAGCTAGGACAGACGCAATCAATAGGATAATCGCCAAAAGATCGGTAAATTGCAACAAATATTTAAATATATAAGGTGTCTTTTTTTGTTCTTTTAGCTTATTGGAACCATATTGTTTTCTTTTTTCCTCAATTTCAATATCACTGAGACCGTCTTCGCTAGTCTCAAGTTTCTTCATTACCTCATAAATGTCGGCGTAATAGAAGGTTGACATCTATTAGCATTCTAAGCTAATTTAAGTAAATTTAAAAATATTTTCTTTTATCAAGAAAGTTTTGTATAGTGGATGTGTTCATGCATAGTTTATAAATACTCCTAAAAGGAGACCAATGAAAAAAGTTATCATCGCGTTTGTTGTCATAATAATATTTATTTCTTCACTTGCTGCCTTAAGTGTCTATTTTTATAAAGAAAGGAAAAATAAGGAATTAGATGAAAAGCTTTCTACTGAGCAAGATTTACTGCTCGACTCTCTTGGTAATGGCAAACTTTCCCTCAATGATCCTTATTTAAATAAAACCTTGGATTTAAATTTTAAGGACAACTTATCTGAAATCAATAACAGCAGTGACAAAGCTAAATATCAGATTATTGATGCTATCCAGCCCTACAACATGGACAATAGCCCAGAAAAAGAATATCCGTTTATTGTCAAGGCCGAATATACAGATAAATCTTTTGTTTACTTATTAATCTCACATATTAGTGGCAATAAGAAGACAACCGTAGACCTAGTCAATATCGGCAAGTCATCCCAAATTGAAGACATTCATCGACAGGGTCAAGAGGTTTTGGTCGACGCAAACATCCCAACTGATCAGGGTACAACCGAACAAGCAATTCTATCTTACACCTTAAACAATGATAAAATTATTCCAGATAACAATAATATTGATATCTCAAAAACAATTATTGTTCAAAAACCAGCGCCTGTTAATGTCCCAGTTAAGCAAACTGATAATTCTGGATCTAGTGGGAATATCGCCTTAACCTTCGATGATGGCCCCGGTACATATACACCTCAAATATTAGCGGCCTTAAATCAATACGGAGTCAAAGCGACGTTTTTTGAGATTGGTCAAAACGCCGATGCCCATCCGGACTACGTTAAACAAATACTAGCCAGTGGTCATATTCTAAGTGATCATACCTACACCCACCCAGATTTGACAAAACTAAGCATAGACGCTCAACAAGATGAGATCTCCAAAGCAAAACAAGCGATTCAAAATATTGCCGGAACGGCCATTACTTTCTTTCGGCCACCATATGGAGCCTATAACTCCGATACAGACACTATAATGCCCTCTCTGTCCCTCCAAAAAGTCTTATGGAACGTCGATCCAAGAGATTGGTCAGGAATTCCTGCTAGCTCAATCTCTCAGAACGTCTTAGCTAATACCAAAAGTGGTTCCGTCGTCTTAATGCATGATGGCGTGGCAAATTCGGTTGAAACAGCAAAAGCCTTACCTACTATCATTGAAGGACTTAGGGCGAGCGGTTTTAAGTTTGTAACGCTAAAGGAGCTTTAAACCCGCTAGTGCGCTTCGACAAAGGTCAGGGCTTTACCTAGTTTATCGCCCCGACCAGTTCTTCCGATACGATGAATATAGTCCTCATATGTTTTTGGGATAGTATAGTTAATTACATGACTTACATCTTTGATATCAAGACCGCGGGCAGCAACGTCTGTCGCGACCAGAATATCCACTTGGTTATTCTTGAAAGAAGCCAGAGCACGAGTCCTTTGACCTTGACGCTTATCACCATGAATTGATTCAGCCCTAAAGCCTCCTCGATTTAAATCTATAGTAAGCTTTTCGACGTCTCTTTTTGTTTCTGAAAAAATTAATACTTTTTCAAGTTCTGGATCATTGAGTAATTTACTGAGGGTGTCAAATTTTGCACCTCTATGCTCAACCTTGACAATATCCTGTTCAACACTATCCGCGGTTTGTCCATTTGATACCGATATCGTGATCGGATCTCTAGAAAAGGTCGCGACCAAATCTCGAATTTTAGAAGGGATAGTCGCTGAAAAAAATAAGGATTGTCGGTTTTCTGGTAACTGGTCTAGAAACCCTCTAATCTCATCAACGAACCCCATATCTAGCATTCTATCGACTTCATCCAATACTATATTGTTGAAGGTTGATAGATCTATTAGTTTCCGCTGACACATATCCTTTAGCCGTCCTGGTGTTCCAATAATAAAATTAGGATTACGTCGAAGTGCTCCAATCTGTTTCCCCATAGGCATACCACCGACCACTGTTGCAAAATAAATCTTCATTCCCCAACTAAATTGATGAAGTTCTGTTTCTATCTGGAGAGCCAATTCCCTCGTCGGTGCGATGATTAACACTTTTTGGTTTCGGTCTTTTTGGACTTTATCAATTAAGGGTAACAAAAAAGCAGCCGTTTTGCCCGTTCCTGTATTAGCAAGCCCGACTAAGTCCCTTCCTTGCAAAATATAATTTATTGCCTGGTCCTGAATTGGCATTGGCGTTTTGTAATTTCTTTTGTCCAGGTTTTCTTTTAGTTCTTTACACAAATCAAAATCAGAAAAACTGTGCTTTATTTCTACTTTTGGGATTGTTGTATCGATTGCCTTCCGGACAAATTTAGTTGGATCAATAAATTCACCCTTGTTAACACTTCTAAAATTGCTTTTTCTTGGACCAAAAGACTTATGGCCAGAACGAGGCTGAAAACTACTCGAGTTTCTTCTACTAAAACTACCTTTGGTAGTTCTTACATTGTGCATTTTTTTCTTTCCGTGTCGCTTAGTGCGACAATTAAATTATTTTTCAATCGAGATAATAGAACATCGAAAAATAATTTCCGGAAATCTATTAAACTAGTTTGATTTATTAAATAATAACATATTTTTTGACAGTAGTAAATATCTTTATCTTTCATGTCTTTATCTTTCAGTGAAAAGCGGGGATGACCTATTGAGGTCAGTTCATCCCCGCCATTTTGTTAGATGCTAGTCTTTTGAGTGTCCAGGAAGCCCTTCGCGGCCTCTTCTATTGTGGGATAAATTCTAAGGAGTTGACTAAGGTTTGTGACGCGAATTATGTCTATTATATCCTTTCGTTTAACCACTAACACGATCTGACCATTGTAGGCTCTTAAGTGTTTTAAGGCGTGAATCAGCAGTCCCAATCCAGAAGAATCAACAAAAGAGACTTCCGTCATGTCGACGATAATCTTTTTATGTTTTTCTGATATTGCTTCATGCAATGGTATTTTGAGTTCAACCGCTGTGTAGACATCAAATTCACCAGAAATCCTAAAAATGATAATATCTTCTTCTTGTGCTTTCTCAATGGTGAAATACTTTCCGGGAAAGCTCATAACTAGCCTCGTTTCTGAGGATTTGCTTTCTAACAAGGTACTAATCGGATAGGATAGCACTCGATATTTATTTAGTCAACATATCGTTTCTTCTGTGTTAACGCAAATTAGAAAGGTCCCCTTACTCCTGTCAGCCTTAATTAATAATACTGACCCAAAGTAAAAAGATCTTGCTTAGGTGAAAGGCTTTCGAAGAAACAACTCGAAAAAATTCAGAGTATTTATGTGTTATTATGTTCTTGTAAATAGAGAAGTGCCTGTTTCTCGGTGTAAACTAGGAGGTGTCACGTGTCTATAAGTGCATCAAAATGCCCCCTAAAGAATAGCTGCCCTTGTCAGCAAGATAATAATTGCTGCGACAGATGCCCAAACAGTGTGACCGCCTTTGGCTTAATCTATATAAACTCTGAAGTAGAGCCATTTTTTAGGACTAGCGATGGTGGTTTTGTCCACGTCAAAAGACACATTCATTGAACTTCTCTTTTACACAAACCCCGCTTGTGCATTTAGCACAAGCGGGAACTTCTGATAAATCGGAGTTGAATATTTAGCTTTTATCTTTTCTTGTCTCGGCTGTTTTAAATATGTCGCTATATTCTGCTCATAATCTCTTGGATTAAAAACAAGGCCAAATAAGCGATGATCGGTGAGAGGTCCATCATTCCGCCCAAAGGCGGTACAACCTTGCGGATTGGTCCTAAAATTGGTTCGGTAATACTGTAGATAAATCTTTGAAGTTTTTCAGCTTTCTGCGGAATCCAACTCAATATAACCCTAATAAAGATCAGAAGCATTAACAAGTTAGTTAATAAATTAACAAAATTTACAATTAGTTCTTTTGTGTTCATCTATTTAAGGCTAATTTTACAACCGAAAGCATCGGCAGAGAGCCTCTCCAACACTCAGTTTCGGTGCCATCATCTCGAACAACTAGGAGCGTTGGGGTACTGTAAATATTATAGATGTCAGCATCAGCTGCCGCTTCTTTGCCATCAAGGTTGATAAGTTCAACGTCGTAATGCTTCTTTATCTCTTCGACAAACTCCAGCGTTTCTCTTTTATTCTCGTCAAATTCCTTTGTGTATACCTTTAATTTCATGTTTATAATATATCAAATTTCCGATTAATTTTAAAGTCATAAATGGGAAAGCCCCAGCTCCATACCAGTCTCGACAGTGTCGAGGAAAGGATACGTTGCTGGGGCTTATGCCCTCGTTCGGTGTCCCGAGATGTTTATCATCTGCGAGACTGAGTGGGGCTTTATAGCTCCACGAGGGTGGGCCTCTCGGCCCTGGGTGCGGGGTGTCTCCCAAATTTCACTTTCGTGATCGAAGGAGAGCACCCGCGCGGCAATAGTCCGTTTTTTTGCCCCGGACTAGGGCAGATCTACTTCGGCATTCCGTTCCTTCCTGCCCTAACTCAGAGAGTAGGGCAATAGATGATGCCGAGATCCGCTCCAGCTCTGGTCACTGGTCACCAAAGACGAAGCTTGCTAGTCATCTTTCTCCTTTTAAAGAGAAAGATGATTTGAGATGTTAAGCCCCTGAGAGCCTTACCATCTTGAGGTCGCCACGCCTCATTTTTTTTCACCGGTTTAACGCATCGCTTTTTTTAAATTGCGATACCGGTACCAGTATACTTCTCTACATTAGAAACCCGAGAAGTGGATGGCCCAAATTTTTCGGCCCAGGCTAAAAATATATTGCCTGTTCTAACTCAGTTGCAATATATTAGCATATTAGTTATATATTGTCAAGTCTTTTATCGGAAGGTGAATTTCATAACTTTTAATTTGAGCCAAACAGAGTCATTTACGTCCTTTGATTATCAAGAGCAAACCAATAAATATTATTAAAAATGGCCAGAACATCTCCCATATTTCTATGCCAAGATAGTTTTGGATAAAAAACATTAAGCCAACAAATACTAAGATCAAGCCCCAGAAAATCCTGCCATTCATCATCGACCTCCGTTTAATATTATTAATTACAACTTTTTCTTCAACAAATTCTTCTACTATTTCTTCTTTATTTTCCTTAATCATCTTTTCTCATATTGTAATAATCTTTTTATATATTATCACGTATAATTACTTCTTTGACATATTTTTGCATTATTTCCTTGATTGATGAAAGCTCTTCTTTAGTGAATGATGGCCTTGTTTTTAAGCTCTTATCAAGGGTTATTTCTGGCCGAAATCCTTGGATAGCGTAACGCTGTGATCCGGCAATCATCTTCCCTATTTCATCGAAATCTGATAGCTCATGATAGCTTGGAAGGACGGTTGTTCGGAATTCATAATCCAACCCACTTGATTTAATTATTCTTACACTTTCTTGAATAACTTTTTTATTCAAATACTTCGATATGGCCGGATATTCTTCTAAGGGTCCTTTGATGTCCATAGCAATATAGTCAATCATCTTTTTATCTAATAACAATTGCAATCTCACTGGATTACTCCCATTGGTATCAAGCTTAACCTTAAATCCCATTTTTTTGACTTTTTCTATAAAGAGCTCTAGCCCGTCTTGGATAATAGGCTCGCCTCCGGTAATAACTACCCCGTCGAGCTTGCCAACTCTTTTTGATAAATATTGATAAACTGTTTGTTCCTTTATTTGCCCTTTTTTTATTTCAATTAAGTCAGGGTTGTGGCAAAAGCCACATTGAAAATTGCAGCCTTGCGTGAAGATCACGGCTGCAATTTTGCCCGGGTAATCGATTAGTGAGGTTTTGACTAAACCTGATATTTCCATCTTTAACAGTTACTTGAATCCAGATCAAAGGTAACCCGATCGCCATATTCTGCTTTTTTGCCATCATTCCATTGGTTGATTGGCCTAATGTAGCCGACTACTCTTGAATAAACTTCACATTCTGTTCTTCGTCCTTCTAAATTTTCTCTTTCTTCTAAAGTCATTTTTCCTCCTTTAAACTTTTACTTTTTGTTTTATATTTAAATTAATTGATGTCTGGGGTAAATATCCAATTTCTTGGTCACACACTGGGCAATATTTATGCTCTCCTTTTAGATAGCCGTGCTTCGGACAGACAGAGAAAGTCGGAGATAGGGTAAAATAAGGTAAATGATAATTCTCGGCTATTTTTTTAACAAGATTTTTGACTGAACTGATATTATCTAGCCTCTCTCCAATAAAGATATGCAAGACTGTTCCACCGGTATACATCGTTTGTAATCCATCCTGTAGATCAAGGGCTTCAAAAATATCATCAGTATAATTGACTGGTAGTTGTGTCGAGTTGGTGTAATATGGGTTGGCTCCCATCCCCTTAAACGCTTCTTCATTTGCGACCAAGATATCTGAGTATTGCGCCTTGTCTCTTTTTGCAAATCTGGTTGTCGTCCCCTCTCCAGGGGTTGCTTCGAGGTTGTACATATTCCCCGTCTCTTCTTGGTATTGACTCATTCTTTCTCTCATGTGATTCATCACTGAAATGGCAAAGGCATGGCCCTTCTTGGTCGTTATGTTTTCTTTGTCCTTATAGAAGTTCCTAATTGATTCATTCATCCCTAAAAGTCCGATGGTTGAAAAGTGATTAGCCCAATATCGACCAAATCTCTTTTTCACATCGGCTAGATAGAATTTTGCAAAAGGATAGAGCCCTTGATCCATAAATCGCTCGATCACCTTTCTCTTGATTTCTAGTGACTCCTTGGCTAAATCCATCAGATGGTCTAATCTTTCCAAATACTCTTTTTCATTTTTTGCCCCGTAACCAAGCCTGGCCATATTAATCGTCACGACCCCAATACTCCCCGTTAATGGATTTGATCCGAATAAACCGCCACCTCTTTTTCTGAGCTCTCTGTTATCAAGTCTTAATCGACAGCACATACTCCTGGCATCATCTGGAGACATGTCAGAGTTAACAAAATTAGAAAAGTATGGAATGCCATACTTTGCTGTCATCTCCCACACAGAGTCAAGCTTCTCGTTGTCCCAACTAAAATCTTTTGTAATGTTATAAGTAGGGATTGGGAAAGAAAAGATTCTGCCATTAGCATCTCCTTCTAACATGACCTCAGCGAAGGCCTGGTTTATCATGTCCATCTCAGGCTGAAAATCTTTGTATTTCTCCTTTTGAAGCTTCCCTCCGATTATGACATTTTCCTCACCTAACTGCCCGGTTGGATTTAAGTCCATCGTGATGTTAGTGAAAGGTGTTTGAAACCCAACTCTGGTCGGAATATTCATGCCATAGACAAACTCTTGCATCGCTTGTTTTACCTGTTTATACTCCAACTCATCGTATCGTACAAACGGGGCGATTAAAGTGTCAAAATTTGAGAAAGCAACAGCCCCAGCACTTTCCCCCTGAACGGTGTACATGAAGTTTACGATCTGGTTCAACAAAGCCTTAAGATGTTTTGCTGGACGGCTCTGGATTTTTCCAGGAACCCCGCCAAAGCCACGCATTAAAAGATCCTTTAGGTCCCAGCCACAACAATAAACGGCAAGAAAGCCTAGATCATGAATATGAAAGTCGGCATTTTCGTGAGCTTCCTTGATCTCAGTCGGGTATAATTTATTTAGCCAGTATTTTTCTGTTATTTTGTCCGAAATAAAGTTTCGTAATCCTTGCAAACTGTAACTCATGTTCGCATTCTCACGAACATACCAAGTCTCTTCTCCTATGTAATCATCCATCAGTGATTCTGTATCCACTAGCCTAATTGTTCTTAGTTCTTCATGCTGCTTCCGATAAACAATATAGGCCTTGGCCGTTTCTTCAAAGACTGAGTCCATCAAGACATGCTCAACAACGTTTTGAATGTTCTCAACTGCCGGTAAATGATCAGCGTCATATTGCTTTTGAAGATGTTCGACAACCTGCTTCGTTAATTTTTCAGCAATCGCTTGTCCAAACTCTCCCGTTGCTTCGCCGGCTTTGCATAAAGCCTTCGCAATCCGACTATCATCGAATTTAGCTATCCTACCATCTCTTTTGATGACCTTATTAAACGGTTTCTTTTTCAGATCCTTCTTTGATAAGGACAATTGTTTTTGCTGAAATTCACTTTTTACTACCATCTCTCCCCCTTCGTCTCCCGTTAAGGACTTATGTTTTTATTTAACCTTTTCTAGCTTTTCCACTTCTTCTTTGAAGTTTGATAAATCATCAAATGATTTGTAGACGCTGGCAAATCTGAGGTAGGCGACTTCATCGACCGTTCTCAGTTTCTGTAATATGTAGTCTCCAATTTCTTTACTATTTACTTCTTTCTCGCCTTGCGAATATATCTCTTTTTCAATTTCATCTAATATCTTCTCAACCGCTGGCTCGGTGATGGGCCTTTTTTCTAGTGCTTTTAAGACTCCTTTTGCCATCTTCTCCCTAGAATAAACTTCTTTTCTGCCATCCTTTTTGATTACCGCCATATTTAGGACCTCTGGCCTTTCATAGGTCGTAAACCTAAACCCACAGTCGATGCACTCGCGTCTTCGTCTAATCGCTTCTTCTCCCTCGATATCTCTTTTCTCTAACACTTTTAGGTTTTCTTTGTGACAATTCGGACAATTCACTCTTACCCCTTTTAGCTTAATAACACAACATATAGTGTATTAAACATATAGTATGACGCTATATGTAAGGTGTCAACCATTTTCTTTTCCACACTTTTTTTGCTTTTTAAATCAACAAAATTTTACTTTTCCACATTACATATTCACAAAAAAAAGGAGTCATTTCTGACTCCTTTAAATATATATTTTAAAAATTATTCCATTCTTTTTCTGATAAATGTCGGGATTTCCCAATCTTCGTCGTTTTCTTCTTCTTTTTCATCCTTTTCTGGCTCTAGACTAGCGACACTTTTTCTGGTCTCAAAGTCAATATGATTATGGGCTTGGATTGGATTATGAACACCTTCAAAGCCAGTCGCAATGACCGTTATCCTTATTTCTCCACTAATGTTTGGATCTATAACTGCTCCAAAGATGATGTTTGCTTCTGGGTCTACGGCATTGGTGATAACTTTTGCCGCCTCATCAATTTCATGCATCCCTAGATCAGCTCCACCTGTAACATTGAACAAAACCCCTTTTGCCCCATTAATAGATAATTCCAATAATGGCGAGTTAATTGCCTGCTTGGCCGCTTCAACAGCTCTATTTTCTCCACTTCCTTTGCCAATCCCCATTAAGGCTGATCCGGCATTTTGCATCACGGTTTTAACGTCAGCAAAATCGACGTTGATCAAACCACTATCTGTAATCAAATCTGAGATACCTTGGACACCTTGTCGAAGGACATCATCCACGACTTGGAAAGCGTCCAGCAAAGAAGTTTTTTTATCTACCACTTGGAGTAACCGATCATTTGGAATCGTAATTAAAGCATCTAGCTTATCGCGGAGTTCGTCGGCCCCTTCTTCGGCGACTCTTTTTCTCTTCTCACCCTCAAAGCCAAAAGGCTTAGTAATCACTCCGACCGTTAAAGCTCCGACTTCTTTTGCAATATTGGCAATAATTGGTCCAGCCCCTGTTCCTGTTCCACCACCAGCCCCATAAGTGACAAAGACCATATCTGCTCCCTTAAGCGACTCATAAACATTTTCGCTATCTTCTTCTGCAGATTTCTTGCCGACTTCAGGGTCACTCCCAGCTCCTAGACCTTTTGTTAAGGCCTTCCCGATATGAATTTTTTTGTCTGCCTTTGAGGCATGTAATGCCTGGGCGTCCGTGTTTACCGCAATAAATTCTACACCCTGCAAACCCGCCTCAATCATACGATTGACAGCGTTGTTACCAGAACCACCCACACCAACTACTTTGATGCGAGCGAACGTTTCCATACTTGGTTTTATTTCAGCCACTTTAGCCTCCTAATTCAAGCTAATGATGCTAGTTATTTAGTCGCATATAATTGTATATATTTTTTATTCATATGTAAATAGTTTTCTTATTATTGAACAAATTACTTATTCATATTTGTATATAATAAAGAAATTCGTTTCTGTGATGTCTATGGTAAAAAGATCTTAACAAATTTCTTAAATTTTCCGGAGATATTTATACTAGGAGAGGTTCCGCCAGTCCCGATATTTTCCTCATAACCATAAAGCATCAACCCGACAGCAACAGAAAATTGGGGATCATATATTTTTTCTGTTAAGCCTGTTAACGAATGAGGTTTGCCTAAATCGACTGGCAGATTAAAACACTCTTTTGCTAATAAATCTATTCCCTGTAATTTCGAGCCGCCGCCAGTGATGATAATGCCGGCCGGGAGTAAAGTATCTTTGTTTATTCGTCTCAGTTCATCTCTAATAATTTTAAGGATCTCTTCCATCCTGGCTTCACAGATTTCTGAGATGTGACGTTTTGAAAAAACCCCTTCTTCTTTCATATCGATTGAAGATAGATCAATTTTATCTTTTTCAGGAACTTCTTTGTGAAATGAATGTCCATACTTAATTTTTACTTTTTCGGCCACGTCAATCGAAGTTCTAAGCCCTATTGCAATATCGTTAGTAATCGCGTTCGCCCCAATCGGGAAAACTTTTGTGTACAAAATGCTATCTTCTTCAAAAATGACCAAACTCGTTGTTTCAGCGCCAATGTCGATTACAGCACAGCCTAATTCTTTTTGTCTTTTGTTTAAGACCGCTTTTGCGGCTGCAAGAGGCGTGGCAATTGTATCGTCTGCTTTAATCCCTGTCTGAGTAACACACTTGCTAAGGTTTTTCAATATTTGTTGAGAAGCGACGACTAAATGGGTTTCTACTTCTAGCCTAATACCCGTCATCCCGATTGGATCTTTTATTCTTTCGTCCGAGTTATCAATCATAAAAAACCGGGGAATAACATGAATAATATCTTTGTTTGGCGGAATCTGCACGGCCTGCGCCGCGTCCTCGGCTCGCCCAAGATCATTTTTGGATATCTCTTGGTCTGCCCGACCAACTGCAATCGTCCCTCTCGAGTTCATAGAGCTGATATGACCGCCGTTAAGGTTAATATTGGAGTGATCCAAGGGAAACCCACAACTTCTCTCAGCAAGCTCGACCGCCTCTGATATTCCGCTCACAGTTTCTTCAATCTCGGTGACAACGCCTTTTCTGATTCCAGTTAACCGAGAGGTTCCCATTCCGACAATCCTCAGTCCATCTTCTTCATTGTTTGGGACACCAACTACAGCACAAATTTTGCTTGAGCCAATATCCAAACCGACATAGAATTCTTCTTTTTTTATCATTAATTTTTTCTTTTACGTATTATCATTATAAAATTTTTTCTGCTATGAATTCAAGGCTATTCAGGTAATACCGTTAAAATTGTCGCATTATTATCATCAATATAGATTGTGTGCTCATAATGCGAGGATAATGAATGATCACAGGTTTTATAAGTCCAGCCATCACTTTCTTGATAGACTTCATAGTCTCCATTTGTAATCATTGGCTCTATGGCGAGGGTCATTCCTTTCTTAAGGATTGTGCCAGTATTTTTTTGACCAAAGTTTGGAATCAAAGGGTTCTCATGTAATTCCTTCCCCACGCCATGACCAACAAGAGATCGAACGACACCAAACCCTTTTTGCTCAACATAATGCTGGATTACATACCCAATGTCACCTATCTTCATCCCTGGACTAATTTGATCGATTGCTAGATAAAGCGCATCTTTAGCGGTCTTGATCAACTTTTGCTTCGCCCAATCATTGTCATCGAAAGTAAAAGTAAAAGCCGCGTCGACGTGGTAGCCTTCATGAAAGACCCCAAAGTCCAGTGAAATTAAATCCGTACTGGCAATGACAGTTTCATTGGGAATACCATGAACAACCTCATCATTTAAAGAAATACAGATCGCGCCAGGATAACCTTGATATCCTAGAAATGAAGGTTTGACCTTGTATTTTAAGCACAATCTTCTTGTAAGATCATCTAGGTCCCGCGTTGTAATCCCAGGCACAGCCGCCGTCCTGATTTCTGAAAGGATCACGCCTAATATTTGCCCGCCTTCTGTCATAATCTCTAATTTATCTTTAGGCATTGGCCAAGGCCTCACTTATGTCGTTCCCGACCGCTTCGATTGTTTGCTTCCCGTCAATCTCTATTAATTTATTTTTTTCTTGATAATATTTGACCAGCGGTAGGGTTTTATCTAAAAAAACTCTCATTCGGTTTCTAATCGTCTCTTCATTATCGTCCCTTCTAATAATTGGGCTGCCACCACATTTTGGACAAATTTCAGTATCAAAGAGTGGTTGTCCACATTGGCCACAAACCTTTCGGATTGAGAGCCTTTTGACCACCTCTTCTTCGTCTAACTCAATGTACACTACTCCGCTTAAGCTTCTGTTATGCTCTGATAGAATCTGGTCTAGCTTAGTCGCTTGAGCAACATTTCTCGGGAAACCATCAAAGATCAAACCGGTTTCCGTCCTTTCTGTCTCTAATCTTTTACTTATCTCATGAAAAAGGATTTCATCACTAATCAACTCCCCCTTTTCCATTTTTTCCCTGTAGTCTTGGTTTTCTTTAGCCAAATTACGAACTATATCACCACTCGAAACAACTGCGAGTTGGTGTTTTTCTCTTAATCTTTCAATTTGGGTTCCTTTGCCTGATCCGGGTGGTCCTAAGAAAATTAAATTTTTAGTCATTTTCCCCCTTTTTTATGATCGTCTCAACTTCTGTCATTTTTTTCAGATCTTTTTCGTTCTCGTGATCATGGCCTAACAAATGAGCTAGCCCATGGATAAATAAGCTTTGTATCTCATCGTTTACGTCAATATTACTCTGCTTAGCTTGTTCCTCGGCTCTATTATAACAAATAAATATCTGCCCGATAAATGGTTTGTTTTCTATCTTAAAGCTTAAAACATCCGTAATACTATCGATTTTTCTATATTTAAGGTTTAGTTCTCGAATCTCAATTTCATCTACAAAGACAAGCTCAATTTGTGATTCCTTAGCTAAGTATTTTGAAAAAGCCGCTTTAGCTGCTTCTTTCAGCCTAGACTTATCGACAACATAGTTTTTTGTAAATATCTCAAAATTCATACCAATTTTAATTTGACTAGTTCGGAAACAGTTTTTCCATCGGCTTGATTTTTTGTAATAGTCATGACTTCTTTGATCACCTTTCCCATCTCCGCGCTTGAAGTCACCCCTAGACTAGTTATCGCCTCATCAATGATCGTCCCGATCTCTTCAGCCGAGAGCTTCTCTGGTAAATATTCTTCGATGATTATTAGCTCTTTTTCCTCTGTTTTTGCTAAATCTTCTCTGTTGCCAGCCCTATATTGAATTATTGAGTCTCGTCTCTGTTTGGCTTGTTTTTCTAAAATTTTAAGAAGGTCTTCATTAGAGACTTCCTGGCCAGTCTTTATTTCTTGATTTTTTAAAGAACTTTTTATCATCCTTAATAAAGAAACTCTAAAATCATCTCTTTCTTTGAGAGCGTTGATATAATCATTTTCAATTTGATCCTTTAGAGCCACTAAAATCCTTTTATAAGTTGTTGTCGAATCTTGTTCTCTTTACGAGCTTTCTTCCTTATCGCTATTTCTCTGGCTTCGGTTTTTGAGAGTTCTTTCTCAAAATACATCTTTTTTCGAGCCAAAGACAAAGTACCGCTTTGCTGCACCTTCCGATTAAAGCGTCTGACTAGACTTTCAAATGGTTCACCGTCTTTTCTATTGACTGATTGCAATTAATTCACCTCCTTAGTAGAATTTTTGCTTTTTTATTATATAAAATATTTATCTTTTGGTAAAGCCTAATTTTTAGCATTTCGGATTTTTTTGGCAATTCGCTTCAACTCATCTTCGCTTTTTTCTGGTCCTAGCTGAGTAGATATATAACCTAAATATTCTTTATAATAAACAACTTCCTTTGACCAATTTTCAGTATATTTCTTTTCTAGACCCCACAATGGGTACAACTTTAGGTGGACGTGGTTAACGCCCATCCCTTCCATCACGAGAGCGACTCTTTTTACCAATAGCCCTTGCTCGATTTTTTTTGCAACTTTTTTTCCCGCTTTTACCAATTCACCCATTTCCTGATCATCCAGATCGAACATATATGAAGGAAAATGTTTTTTTGGGATAACGACCGTCATACCTTCAGTGTTGGGAAATATATCTAAGAAGGCCATAAAGTCTTTGTCTTCCCAAACCTGATGCGAAGGGATCCGGCCATTTGCAATCTCACAGAATAAACAACGTGCCATATCGACTCCTTATGCTTTATATTATAGCACCATTTTATTATTGACAATGATTCTTTCGTGCTTTATAATCCCTTCTTGAGTATAAAATATTATTGACAATTATAGTGTTTTATGCTATTATTAATTTATTCCCATTGTTATGGGAATTTTTAGTTGGCTTTAATTAGCAAACTTGGGGGAAGAAAGGAGTGTTTGTTCAATCAAATGGGCAAAAACTTAATCTCAGCTATGCTACTTGCTTTCATGGCTGTTAAAAACCCTATGGGGTTACCAGAGGTTAAAATAGCGCAAGCTGAACCTCAAAATAATCAAGCAAGCGCCGTCAGCGAGGTGGATATCGCTCAATCGATTAACAACCTAAACGTCGTTAATCGAGAAGAAACATCAATAGAAAAAGCTCAAAAAGAACTAGAAGGCTATCAAAAAGCTTTAGCCGAAGAAAAGAAAGCAGTAGAAGCCAAAATAAAAGCCGATGAGGAAGCACGACAAGCAGCCCAGGCATCATATCAAAATTCAATCCAGAGAGTTGCAGTCACAACCTCAGGTGGGTTTGATAGCATCTATGCTGAGGCTGAGAAGATATATGGTGTACCCAGACAGATTATCGCTGCCGTCCACTATGTTGAGACAGGTCAGAGAGGCGATACAACTATTGCTAGTTATGCTGGGGCCCAAGGTCCGATGCAGTTTATGCCAAGCACCTTTAGTGCTTATGCTCAAGATGGAGATGGCGACGGCGTTGCCTTAATAAACGACGTTCACGATGCTATCTACACTGGGGCAAAATATCTGGCTGCAAACGGAGCCGCATCTGGTAATGTTAGTGGCGCGCTTTATCGCTATAATCACAGTTATAGTTATGTAGAGCAAGTCCTAGCAATCGCTCGATCTTTCGGTTACTCTGGCTAAATCAACACACAAATATAAGCAAAAAGCCCTCACTGAGTGGGGGCTTTTTATTTTAGTTTCTTTTTCACTTCTTGGATTATTTTCTCGTGTGGGTATATTTCTTGATTCCCTGAGTCCATCTCCTTTATGATCACTGTTTCGTCAAAGGCTTCTTTCTGGCCAATGATCAAGGTTAATTTTGTTTTTAGTTTGTTGGCCATACTTAATTGTTCAGAAATACTTCCTTTATCTAAGCACCCTTCTGCTCTAATACCTTGATCCCAAAGCCCATTCAATAATTTCAGACAACTTTTTCTTGCCTCTTCACCAATTTGAGCAACAAAAACATCAGCCGCACTCTCTTGGTTAATTACAATCTCTGGATGTTTCTTTAACTCCTCGACGATTCTATCTACTCCAGACGAAAAGCCCAGTGCTGGGGTTGGCTTGCCCCCCAAGATTTCGACTAGACGATCATATCTTCCGCCTCCACCGAGGGCGTAGCCGTCTGTTTGTGTCCAAAACTCATATACAGTTCTTGTGTAATAGTCAAAACCTCTAACTAATCTTGGATTTATCTCATAGTTAGTCCCGATCTCGTCAAGAAGCTCTAAGGTTTCTTTAAAATGTTTGTGGCAATCATCACATAAAAAATTTATCGATTGAGGCGCTTCTTCGATCAGGGGCTGACACTTCGCCTCTTTACAATCTAAAAGCCTAAGTGGATTTGTTTCATATCGTCTCTTGCAGTCAACGCAGACTTTTTTTAAGTTTAAACCGTAATACTCTTTAAGCTCTTTTAAATATTTAGGTCTACAGTTTTGACAACCGATACTATTCAACTGAACGTTTACTTGATCGATTAAACCTAATTTTTTAAAGATACGACTTGCGGTTGATATTATGGCGACATCGGCAATTGGATCTTTATCACCAATCATTTCAAATCCAAATTGCCAGTGCTCTCGATATCGGCCAGCTTGTGGCCTTTCATAACGGTACATGGGCATATAATAATATAATTTTACGGGCTGGGGCCAGGACTGCATGCCGTCCTCTAGATAAGCTCGAACGACCGGGGCGGTCCCTTCTGGACGAAGAGTCAATGAGTTGCCAGATTTATCATTAAAAGTGTACATCTCTTTTTCAACAACATCAGTCCCCTTGCCAACGCCCCTAACAAAAAGATTCGTATCCTCAAAGGCCGGTGTGTACAATTTTCTGAAACCAGCCGAATTAACCACCGATTCGAATATTTTTTCTATGTAACTAAAATAAACCTGCTCGTCTGGCAGGATATCCCTTGTTCCTCTTGGGGCTTGATTGATTTTCTTTGACATTACCTATTAGTTTTAGCACACCGTCTTTTTATCTGCAAGTAATTATTTCTTTCTGACTGACTGGACCCCTTCTATCCTTCCAATTTTTGGCAAGAGCTCTGTTAAAATATCGGGGTTTTCAATACTGAAAGAAAGGTCAATAAAACTAACATTTTTTTCCGAATTATAGGCCTTCAAATCTTCAATCACGATGTTTTCTCGTGCAATGAGTGCTGCAATATCTCGAACCAGACCGACTCTGTTTTTCCCTAATATCTCAACCCTTGTTCTTAGTTTAGACGGTATATCAAAGTCGATCTCGACTATTCTGTCTTGAGAACTAGTTAAGAGACTATGACAGTTTGATTTATGAATCGTTACCCCTTGTCCTTGGGTGATATAACCTTTTACTTTATCGCCTTTTTTGGGCTTGCAACATTCTCCATACCGGACCAATATGCCTGATAAATTTAGTCTTTTCTCTTCTGGTTCAACCGTCTTGGTTTGATTTTTTGTTTCTTTTTTAGCCTCAAGCTCATCATAAAGTCTCTGTCCTACAATTTTTCTTATAATTTGCTTGGCCGTGATCGTTCCATCGCCAATTGCTGATAAAAGATCGTCCCAACTCCTCCAATTTGTCTCATCAAGGATTTTTTTCTTTACTTCTTCGCTAATGTCTCCCCCGTCTAGACTGAATACTCTAAGATCAGAAAGTAGTATTTTACTGCCCTGCTCTATATTTTCCTCTCGATTGGATTGACGATACCAATTCTTGATCCGCTGTTTGGCTTTTGCCGTTTTTACATGTTCCAACCAATCACGTGCTGGTCCCGTCTTGTCATTCTTGGGAGCCAAGACTATCTCTACGACATCTCTATTATTGAGCTGATAGTTAAGATTGACAATTTTTCCATTTACCTTTGCGCCTCGGCATCTATTGCCAACGGCTGAATGAAGTTCATAAGCAAAGTCTATCGGGGTTGCCCCTTCGGGCAAATCAAAGATATTCCCCTTTGGACTAAAGACAAAAATCCTATCATTAAAAAGATCAATTTGAAGCTCTTCCGCTAAGTTTGTGTTAATTGAGACATTTTTTTGCCAGTTCGCCAGTTTATTTACCCACCCTAGTTTTTCTTGTGGAGCAAAAGAGCTTACTCCTTTTTTGTAAACATTAAGCTTGCTTTCGTTATAGTGCCAATGTGCGGCGATGCCATTTTCAGCTTCTTCGTGCATTTTTATTGTCCTAATTTGGATCTCAGTAATTTTTCCCTTTATGCCAAAAACTGTTGTGTGTAGGGACTGATATCCATTTGGCTTCGGCACGGCGATATAATCTTTAATCAAATATATCATCGGTTTGAACCGAGCGTGAATAATCCCCATCGCCTTATAGCATTCCTCAATATTGTTAACAACCACTCTAATCGCTAATAAATCGTAGATCTTACTAAAATCATTATTGACCTTATTTAGTTTTTTATAGATAGAATAGAGGTGCTTAACTCGACCATCGATTTTTGCCTTTATGGCTTCTTCTTCAAGATCATTTGTGATTATTCTGTTAATATGAGCTAGATAATTCTTCCGTTCCCTTTCATTTTTTGTCACCAACCCTTCAATAATCTTAAAATCTTCCGGGTTTGAAAATCGAAAGGCCAGATCCTCAAGTTCTGCTTTTATTTGGCCCATACTAAGCCTATCCGCCAAGGGGGCAAATATTTCTAAAGTCTCTCTTGAAATACGTTTTTGGTCGGCGATGGCCAAGAAATTAAGCGTTCTCATGTTGTGGAGTCGATCCGCGAGTTTTATAATCACCACTCGGACATCTTTTGCCATCGCCAGAAAAAATCGCCTTAAGTTCTCAATTTCGTGTTGAAATTTTATTTCTTGGATATTTTGATCAGGTAATTTTGAAAAGTCAATTTCACCCAGGATAGTGACGCCTTCAACTAAATCCTTTATTTTGCTACCAAAAAGTTTTTCTATTTCTTCTGGAGTGACGTCGCTGTCTTCGATTGTATCATGCAATAAAGCGGCGGCGATTGTGGTCTCGTCCAGTCCCATTTCCGCTAAAATCCCCGCCACGGCCAATGGATGGGTGATATAGTCATCACCGGACAGTCTTTTTTGATTTGCGTGCTTTTCTTTAGCAAACTCATAAGAGCTGATGATCAAATCTCGATCAAAATCATTCTTATCTTTTTGGACTATCTCGATAACTTTTTCGATATCAATTTTGTACAACTTCTTTACTCTCTTTCATATCAATAATATGGAGATCGATATTTTTAGTATTATTCCATTCGTTTAACTCAACAGTGTAGATAATGTCAACTATTTCTGATTTCAACTTCTCAAGATTAGGCCCAAAGTTAAAATACATTCCTGGGATTTTATAGCCTGCCCCGTCCTTTAAAACTAGTTTAAGGTGATTTTTTTCTTTTCCGACTAGCTTCTTCTCATAGACGTTGACCGCATAAGTCATAAAACGAGGTTTGTTATTGCCACAACCAAAGGGTTCTAATTTTTCTAAATTATCGATTAATTCTTGATCAATATTTTTGAACGATAATCGACAATCAATTTTTATTTCTGGAACCAAATCTTCCCAACTAATTAATTTGTCTGAGATCTTAATTAATTTAGCCTCTAATGCCTTGAAGTTAGTCTTCTTCATTGTAAAACCAGCCGCTTGGGAGTGGCCACCATATTTAATAAAGAGTTCACGACACTCATCTAGGGCCCTGATTAAATCGAATTCCTTTATTGATCGGGCTGATCCCTTCAACATTTCTTTTTCTTCTTCCATAATGAGAATTGGCCGATGATACCTATCGGCCAGCCTCGAAGCTGCAATACCGATAATGCCGGCGGGCCAATCCTTACTTTTTAACAAAAATATTTTTCTATTTTTTTCATACTTATTTTCTACTATCACTGCTTTGGCCTCACTAACAATCCGTTCTGTCTCTTTCTGGCGTAACTGATTTAGTTCGTTTAGTTCTATGGAAATTTCATTTAACTCGTGCTCATCTTTCTCTAACAATAACTGGAGGCTGAGACTAGCATTTTTTAACCTTCCGGCTGCGTTTAATCTCGGGCCCAAGCCAAAACCGACATTATAGCTATTAATCCTTTTGTTTTCGAGCCCAATTGACTGTATCAGTGCTTGTAAGCCAAGGTTCCTACTCTTGCCAAGGACTTTTAGTCCATATTTGGCTAAGATTCTATTATCTCCAGACAAAGGCACGATGTCACAGATCGTTCCTAGTGCGACCAAATCAAGAAACCACTTCTCTTGCCCCTCCGGCAGTGATTGAATAAGGTTTTTTTGTAACGCTCTAATCAAACAAAAAGCAACTCCGACACCAGCCAGTTCGTTTACTTTATTTTCGTTACTTGTCCTTTTGGGATTGACGACGATGCAATCTGGCAGGATCTCTTTATCGTTTATTTTCGTTATTTCGTGATGATCAGTTACGACTACTTCAAGTCCTATTTTTTTGGCATAGGCGATCTCTTTGATCGAACTTGAGCCACAGTCAACCGTTATGACCAAATCAATTTGGTCTTTTTTCATTCTCTCAATTGAACTCTTATTTAAACCATAACCTTCTTCTTGCCTTGAAGGGATATATGAGCTAACTTCAAGGCCGACTATTTCAAAAAACCGAACCAACAAAGCGGTTGCGCTAACACCGTCGACGTCATAATCTCCATAGATTGCGATTCTTTTCTTTTCGCTAATCGCTTTCTCGATAACCCCGACTGCCTCGTTCATCCCCTTAATCTGACTGGGGAGAGAAAGGTTTTCATATTTTATATTTAAAAAATCTTCTGCTTCTTGCTCGCTCGTTAGGCCTCTCTGCGACAAGATACTTATTAAAATTGGAGGGATCTTCCCCGACCTAAACTTGTCAGGAAGGGGCAATATCCAACTCTTATCGACCGGTGGGGTAGTCTCTTCTGCCATAAATTTCTCGATTTAATTTAAGATTTTAATTGCTTGGTTTTCTTATCTTTATAGTTTTGCCAGGTAACGAGTAATGAGGCTGAATTAAAGATTGAAGAGTAAGTCCCAAGAAGGATCCCGATCACAAGAGTGAGGACGAAATATTTTATACTATCACCGCCGAATAGATATAAGATAAAGACTATGATAAAAGCGAGAAAAGAAGTACTGAGATCCCGTCCTAACATTTCGACAATGCTTCGATTAACCACCTCAGAAAAGTTTTCAGAGGTTCCTTTTATTAAGTTTTCCCTGATCCGGTCGTAGATAACAACCGTGTCATGAACCGAAAATCCAATGACGGTTAAGACTGCGGTAATAAATAATGGGTCAACTTCAATATTAAACAAGACGCCTAAAATAGAGAAGATTCCCAGTAGAGCCAAAGCGTCGTGCAATATGCCCGCGACGGCGGTCGTGCCAAAGGTCCACGAGTTTGCGGGTTTAGGCACCTTCCGAAACGTATAAGCCAGGTAGAGAACGATTAAGATCGATGACAAGAAAATCGAGATAAAAGCCCGTTGAGTGATTTCTTTAGAAATTGACGGTCCCACTGTTTCGATCCTGATTTCTTTAACGTTTTTTATCTTATTCAAGTCCGTCTTGAATTTTTTGTGGTTTTCTTCCGTTACTACTTTAGACCGAATAACTAAATTATTGTTATTTTCTGTTATCGTTACATTTTCGAAGTTGGCCTTTTTTGTGATTTCTTCGATTTTTGTTTTGTCATTTGTGCCTTCAATTTCAATGATTGTTCCACCTGTGAAATCGACCGACAGTCTGAGCCCATATAAGGCGAGCGATATTATCCCTGGTAGGATAATAATAAAAGAGAGGAGATACCACCATTTTCTGTATTTTATGATATTCACTTTTGTACTTCCTTCTCTACCCTAAACAACCAATTTCTTTTAGTGAATTTTCTTTTTGAGATTAAGTCGATCAATGTTTGCGTCCCTAGATAGGTCGTCACTAGTCCAACAACTATCCCAATCGCCAAGGTAATTGCAAACCCTCTAATCATCCCTCCGGCCGTATATAAAATGGCACAGATAATTAAGCTGACCGCGTTCGAATCTCGGACGCTTGGCCAGGCTCTCTTAAAGCCTAGTTTTGAGGCGGCGATAAAAGCATGACCGTTTCTTAGCTCTTCCCTTATTCTTTCAAAGACGAGCACATCCGTTTCCATCGACATCCCAATCGATAAGATTAAGCCCGCCACTCCAGCCATCGTCAGCGTAACCCCAAAGACCTTAAATATCGCCAGCATAAATAAAAGATATAATCCAAGACCAATTGTAGAAAATATTCCCAAAAATCGGTAATAAATTATCATATAGATCGAAACCGCAATAATCCCCAAGACGGCGGCAATCAAACTTTTATTTATCGATTCTTGACCTAACGAAGCCCCAACCGTTCTTTGCTCGATCACTTTAATCGAAGCTGGTAACGCGCCTGCATTAAGTTGGATCGAAAGCGTCTTGGCTTCATTGAAAGTAAACTTCCCCGTTATCTGGGCATTTCCGCCAACAATTTTTTCATTTACTTTCGGCGCAGAAACAATTTTATCATCTAGATAGATCGCAATCGGTTGTCCAACATTTCTACCCGTTATCTCTTCAAACTTCTTTGCTCCATCAGCATTAAATTGAATTGAAACCTGTGGTTCGTTTGTGTTTGGGTCAAAAGTAACATCGGCTTTCTTTAAATCTTTTCCATTTAACCCAGTTCCCACAAATTCGCTATTTTTATATTCCTTAAATTCCAACTGAGCCGTCTTCCCAATTAAATCAAGGGCTTCATCGGTGTTTTTTATTCCTGCTAACTCAACAGAGACCCTGTATTCGTTACCACTTTTTGAAGTCCGAACAATTGGCTCGGTTAACCCAAAGGCGTTGACTCTATTTTCTATGACTTTTTTTAACGAATCCATAGCACTGGTCTTGTCTTTTTCCGGTATCTTTGAAAGGTCTGCAACATAGACAATTGAGCTTCCGCCTTGCAAGTCTAGTCCCTCTTTTATTTTATAATTAATTGTAAAATTAACCAGATCACCTTTTGTTTCTACTTTCACAAAAGGTGCCTTTTTCTCAAAGCTTATATTTGGTTTAGGTATTTTGACCTTTATTTCATAAGGCCAACTAATAATCCCCGCCACAATCACGAGAATTATTAGAAAAGCTAAGCGCAACCATATTTTTTTCTTTCTTCTCATATTCAACTCATTACTACGATATAATATACGATTTCTTCTTATCGGTAAAGATTCATTCGCTATATTCTATCATTACCGCTAAAATATTCTTATGAATTATTATGAAATTGTGCCATTTTCTAATCTCGGTCGAAATCTATCTGTTTTGAGTTACGGCTTTGATGGAGATCTTATTCAAGGTCAGGCCGTTCTAATTCCTTTAAGACAAAAGGTCGCCGTTGGGATTGTTATAAAAAAAGTTGCTAAACCTCCCTTTGAGACTAAGGTCATTACAAAATTAATCTACCAAAAGCCAGTTCTCGATCAAGATAGATTATCTTTGGCTTTCTGGATGAGCGAGTATTATGCTTGTTCATTAACGACCGTCCTACAATCATTTCTACCCGCTGGTCTTGATAAAAAACGACGCTTAGTCACTCATAAAAAGCAAATTTTTTTAAAAGATTTATTACCAAAACTAACAAAAGACCAAACAACCGTCATTGATAGCATTTCTTTAAAAACTGACAAACCACATTTAATCCATGGCGTCACTGGCTCTGGGAAAACCGAGATATATCTTAGATTGATAAGCGACAAGATTAAGGCTGGCCAACAAGCCCTAGTTCTAGTTCCAGAGATTTCATTGACACCACAAATGCTCCATGTTTTTCAAGATCGGTTTGGAGACCAGGTCGTCTTGATGCATAGCTATTTAAAAGATAGTGAACGTTTTAATAATTGGAGTTTAATTTTTGAGAACAAAGCAAAAATTGTCATTGGCTCCCGCAGCGCTTTATTTGCCCCATTTTCAAATCTAGGCATAATCATCATCGATGAAGAGCACGAAAATACCTATAAACAAGATCAGACCCCAAGATATAACACCATTAAAGTTGCCAGAAAATTAGCAGAAATCACAAAATGTGAGTTAGTCTTAGGCAGTGCGACTCCTTCTATCGAAAGTTTTTATGCCACAAGCATTGGTGAAATGTATCTTGATTCCTTGAGTAACAGAATTGTTCAAACAAACTTACCAAAGATTGATTTGGTTGATATGAGAACTGAATTTCAATTTGGAAACACCACCATTTTCTCCGGTTTATTAATCGACAAAATCAAACAAAATTTACAAGCGAAAAGACAAGTCCTCCTCTTTATCAATCGACGGGGCATGTCAACTTTTATTAATTGTAGAGATTGTGGCTATGTCGCGAAATGTCCGAACTGTGATCTTTCTTTGACCTTTCACCTTAATAGCCTAAATTTGATTTGCCATCATTGTAATTATCAAGAAAGAATACCGACCATTTGTCCTTCTTGTCAGAGCCTAGCCATCAAATATTTTGGCACCGGAACCCAAAGAGTCGAATCTGAATTAAAGAATGTTTTTGGCTTACCCTATACGATCGCTCGAATGGATCACGATAGCACAAAAAAAAGAGGTAGTCATGAAGATATTTTCTTAAAATTCAAGAATAAAGATATCGATATCTTAATCGGGACTCAGATGATTACAAAAGGATGGGATCTACCAAATCTTGGCCTGGTGGGGATAATCTCTGCTGACACTTCCTTAAATCTACCAGATTATAACTCCGCCGAGCAAACGTTTGATCTGATTACTCAGGTTTCAGGGCGAACTGGCCGAGGCGATCATCCAGGGGATGTCGTTTTGCAAACTTATACTCCAGATCATTCCGCCTTGAAATATGCCAAAAAACATGACTACTTAGGTTTTTATAAAGAAGAGATCGAAAATCGTCGAGCTCTCTTTTACCCTCCCTTTACTCAACTAATAAAATTAATGTATAATAATTCAACTGAAACTAAGGCCAAAGAAGAGGCGTTCGCGATCTTTGATCGATTAAATGCCGAGCTCGGTAAATATATATTATCAATGATCGGTCCATCGCCGTCGCTCCTACCTAAAGTAGCCAATAAATATCGATGGCAAATTGTTATAAAAGTTGGATCAACAAAAGATGAGGAGATCATAAAAATTAACAAAATTTTACAAAATGTTCTTAATAGCGATTGGACGATCGATGTCAATCCTTGGGGGATATCCTAATGAGTCTTCTTCATATTTATACTTATAAATCGAAGTATCTTCGGAGAAAGTCGTTACCTGTCGATAAAATATCAGATGACATAAAATCATTAGTCGATGATATGACCGAGACTTTACGATCAAAACCTGGGCTTGGTTTAGCGGCCCCTCAGATTGGAAAAAATATTAGGATCATAGTCATTGAATCACGTGGCGTTAAAGACGAGGAAGGTAATGTTGTTTATGAGCATATCCCTTTGAAAATTTTAATTAACCCTGAAATAGTATCTTCCTCAAAAGAAAAGATTGAAATGGAAGAAGGTTGTTTTAGTGTCCCTAATCTTTTCGGACCGGTCATAAGACCAAAAAAAATAAAAGTTATTGCTAGGGATATTAAAGGTAAAAATATTAAATTGAATACCGGCGGTCTTTTGTCTCGAGTGATACAACACGAGATTGATCATCTTGATGGCATTGTTTTTACAGATTTGATTAATGATAAAAAGAAAATACGTAAGCTTGATATAGAGTCAGAGATCCAGGGCTAATTTTTTTATTGTCTTAAATGAAAACCGAGGCTACCTGTTTTTTCTATCACAGGCGTCCTCGGTTTATCACCTTAAAGGTCTAGATATTGTCAGGGTCAAATAACCTTTCAGTTTGTGAAGGTGATTTTTCTTTTTTGGGGGGAAGATTCAAGGGAGGCAAAAGGTATCTTACTGTCCAGTGCAACTTAGTGGGATTCAAGATGTTCTCTTGTCCTGTAGTTTCTCGAAGTCCTGCTAAAACAGGTGGTCCAATTAGGTCGCGAGCCCGAATAAAATTATTTCTCCAATCCTTCGGCTCAACCCCAGCCCGATAACGCATCACTGGATTTAGGGCCTTTAAGGATTGTTCAAATTCAACTGTATCCATGTTACAAAGCAAACCCTGTGCGATCCATTTTGTTGTCCAAAACTCCTCGTTCCAAATCCTTTTTTGGCACCAATATGCCAATCGAATTTGATGTGTTTTTGCCCCAGCAATTTTTTTACGAGACAAAACAGCCCCCTTCAAGACGATGGAACTACATTGCTGTCGATATATTTAATACCACTAGTTGATGATTAATTCAACTCTTTTAATTGGCTTAAGAAGAGGTATTACATTAGCCTAAAGCCACAAAAACTTTACTCAACAATTACACTTCCCTTAGTCTCGGGGTATAGATTGCTACTATAATCATATGTTCCGGCTTTTTCAAAGGTAACCTTTAGCGTATCACCTGGTTTAATCTCTTTGTTAAAAACTTTGTTTTTTTCTGTGATGATCTGAGCCACATTGTCTTTATTAACAAAAACGATAGATGAACCAATTTTTATCTTACTCTTTGTTGGACTAAAACTATTATTCTTGATCAGAACCTCATTTAAGTTCTTCGCTGAGACAATCGGGTTGTTGGCCGGCTGGTGACTCTTCTGCTGATTGTTAATAATATAATAGGTTGATAAGCCGAGTGCTATTATCACAAATAGACATATGATAATGATTATTTCCTTTTTCATTTAGCCAATCTTTATTACTTTTCTTTCAGTTGTTAATGTTTCTGACCGCCTTTAATTATACATCTTGTTGGGTTTTATTTATATTATTTTGCTATAATACAAGAATGGATTACAAAAATATCAAAATTTCTTTTTTTGGCACACCCGAATTATCAGCCCAAATCTTATCAACCTTAATTTTAGAAAATTTCAAAATTTGTGCCGTCTTGACTCAGTCTGACAAGATAAACGGTCGTGGCTTGAATAACAATGATTCACCGGTAAAAAAAATTGCTATAGAAAATAATCTCGAACTATTCCAACCTGACAACAAATACGAGATAGTTCGTGATCTGGCGAAGATTAAGCCTGAGCTTTTAATTGTTGTTGGCTACGGACATATCCTCACCAAAGAAGCCCTCGCGGTCCCCAAATACGGTGCAATCAATATCCACGGTTCATTATTGCCAAAATATCGAGGCTCTTCGCCTATTCAAACCTCAATCCTTAATGGAGACAAAAAAACCGGTGTTACTTTTATCAAAATGAACCCATCGATGGATGAAGGTGACATTATCTATCAGGACTCAATAGGCATCGATAATCAAGAAACAGCTTCAACTCTAACGCACAAAATTTCTGAGGTTTCCTGTCAAAACATAGAGAGGGTAATAAGGGGTTATTTAGATAACACTTTAGTTTCTAAGAAGCAGGATAAAACTAAAGCGACTTACTGTCAGCTCATCTCAAAAAATGATGGCTTAATTAATTGGCAGGATCAAGCAATAGCTATCGATCGGAAAGTGCGGGCCTACAATTCTTGGCCGACCGCTTTTACTTTTTGGCAAACAAAAAAAATTTCAATTTTGGAAAGCGTAGTTTCGAAACAAGTAATCGCTCCTGGCTTAGTCTGCATCCATGATAAAAAACTTTTCGTTGGCACAGAAAAAGACAGCTTAGAAATAATAAAGCTACAACTTGCCGGTAAAAAAAATATGACCGCTATTGATTTCATTAACGGTCATAAGGATATTGATAATTGTCTCTTATAATTATTTTATGTCTTCACCTGTTTTATGCCCGCTGAGCACTTCTTTGACTTTTTCAGAAACATTTGAAGGTGTATATTGGCTCTTCACAATGTAGCCGATTGCACCAAGGTCCATTGCTTTCTGGATATGATCTTCCTGGCCCAGATTACTCATGATTAAAACCGGAATGTCTTTTGTTTGGTCTTCCCCTTTGATCGCTTCCAAGACTTCATAGCCATCCATTTCTGGCATTAAAATATCGAGCAAGATAATATCTGGGCTGAACTCTTTCACTTTCTCGATCCCTTGATGTCCATTTTCGGCAACTTGGACATCCATTCCATCTAAACTTAATTTTAGTTGGAACATTTTAGAGATGTAACGATCGTCTTCAATGATTAATACTTTTGTTGAATTTGGAGTCATCTATTCCCCCTTTTACTTAACATAGTTTTTTTTAGTTAAATTGTCAATCATCTTTCACCTTAATTATCTTACTGACTTTATAACTTCCTCGATTGTCTCTACATATTCTCCTGAATGATCAACCTTAAAGACTATTAGTGGCACGTATTTCATCGTCAGCTTATGGTTTAGGTCTTTTTGTATTTCTCTTTTTTTTCCTTCTAGTTTCTCAAAATATTCTTTTTCATTATTCCCTAAGTAGCTAATCCAAACATTTGAATAGTGGAGATCGGCGGTCGTATCGACGGCCTTGATTGTAGCAAGCCCTGACTCGACATCAATCTCTCTTTGAATCATCTTGCCAACTTCTTCTTTTATCAATTCGTTAATCTTATAAAGTCGATCGCTCATCCTAGATCTTTATATTTAAGGTTTGCTTTTGTTCTTCTTGATGATAAGTTACAATAACGTCTTTTACGTCAATTTGGCTGTCCCCTTCAGTCCCTAAGCCACATTCCATTCCAATTTGCGCTTGAGGGATTTCGTCTTTTCCTCTTCTAACTGAAGTAATTTTAATTTTCCCAACCACGTCACCCTTTCTCGTTATCTTTGCTCTTGAACCTTTATCGATTTTTCCTTCTAAGACTTTTCCCCCGATTACGGCATTATTTTTTCCAGTCGAGAAAATTTGGAGAACCTCAAGCTTTCCTATAGTTATCTCAATTATTTTAGGAGGAAGGAGTTCTTCAACCGCCTTCTTCACGTCGTCTAAGAGTTCATAGATAACTTTATAATTAGAGATGTTAACCTTTTCACTTTTGGCGATTTGATTGGTTGGCGATGATACCGGAACGTTAAAAGCAATAATTAGATTACTCGCCGTTGACGCCCTCATGACATCAGATTCATTTACTTCTCCGACGCCTCCATGGACAACCCTGACTTTAACTTCTGGGGTAGCAAATTTCTCTAAAGCTTGTTCGATGGCGTCTAGGGACCCCTTAACGTCTGCTTTTACAACTAGAGCTAGTTCTTTTACCTTACAGTCAGCCATAGAGCTCGTGATCGTCTCTAGGTTTAGTTTTTTTACGGATTGGTAGCTTTTTACGACACAAGATTTTTTAAAGTCGTCACAGGCCCCTTTTGCCCCTTTTTCATCAACAAAAACCGTGAAAAACTCACCTATTTTTGCCACCTGTTTAATGCCGGCGATTCTGACCGGAGTGCTTGGTGGGGCGGATTTTATTCTTTTATTCTGATCGTTATGCATTGATCTGATTTTACCAAAAGTGTCGCCGATTTGAACACAATCGCCGACTTCTAATGTTCCATTTTGAACTAAGATCGTTGCGACTGGTCCTTTACCGCTATCCATATGTGATTCAACAACAACCCCGGATGCCGGAACGCCTATCTCTGCTTTAAGTTTTTTTAGGTCTGCCACAAGCAATATCGTATCGAGCAGATCATCGAGCCCTTCTCCGGTTTTAGCTGAAACTTTTATGGTCAAAGTATGTCCCCCCCATTCTTCTGGGACAAGACCGGCTTCGGCCATTTGCTGCAAAGTCCGCTGAATGTCAGCGTCGGCTTTATCAATTTTATTTATCGCGATTATCAAGGATGAATGAGCTTTTTTTACATGATTTAAAGCTTCCAAGGTCTGAGCCTTGATCCCGTCATCTGCCGCAATAACCACAACCGCGATATCTGTTATTTGGGCTCCATGAGCCCTCATTTCCTCAAAGGCTGAATGGCCAGGAGTGTCTATAAAAGTAATTTTTTTACCCTTCCTCTCGACTTGGTAGGAGCCAATATGTTGAGTTATTCCCCCGGCCTCACTTGCAACAACGTTTGCGTTTCTTATTTTATCGAGCAGAGCCGTTTTACCGTGGTCAACGTGGCCCAAGATTGAAACAAAGGGTGGTCTTTCTGGTAGATCCTTATTTTCTTTTATATCAACGGTCTTATTTTTGGCTGTGCTCGATGGCTCAATCTTTTGGTCAAGCTCAACCACGGTTCCTAGATACTCCGCTATTATTGCGGCCGTCTCAAAATCAATATTTTCGTTAATCGTCGCCATCAATCCGTTTTTCATTAGTTCGGCCACAACAGACGCCGCTGAGACCCCTAACTTTTTCGCGAGGTCCCCGACTGAAATAATCTCTGGTATTTTAATTTTTTCTTCGTTCATTGTTTTTTTAAAGACAAAGACCTTAAATTATTAAGATAGTCTCAGGTTTTGTCTTCATTATCCCTAATTTGCCTTTCGATAGTAACAGTTAACTGCTACTTTTCTTCTTTTGTGGATTTCTTCTTCTCCGTCTTCTTCTCTGCTTTAGCTTCTTTCGGCTCTTTTTTGTCTATCGGTTTGCTTTCTTTCTTTGGCTTTTCTTCCGTTTCCTTCTTTGCTGATTTCAAAGACAAAGCAATTTTATGATTTTCCTGATCGATATTTAGAATGACGAAAGTATATTTTTTTGCGACTTCAACCACTTCACCAGGATCCTTAATATGCTTTTCTGATAATTCAGAGATATGAACCAAGGCTTCTATATTGTCGTGGATGCGAGCAAAAGCTCCAAAAGGAGTGATCCTAGTAATCTCACCCTCTATATTTTCTCCAATCTTAAATTGTTTAGCGGTCTTCGCCCATGGATCTTCGGTCAGCCTTTTAAGTGATAACGAAAATCGATCTTTTTCTATTCCAATTATCAACGCCTCTACCTCATCGCCCATTTTTGTGACTCTTGAAGGGTCATCAACTTTATCCCAGGCAATCTCAGAAATATGAACTAAACCTTCAACGCCATTAACATTAATAAAAACCCCGAAGTCAACAATCCCGGTCACGGTCCCTTTGACCTTGTCCCCGATTGCAAATTTATTGATAACTTCTGACATTTCTGTCTTTTTGGCTTCTTTTTCGCTAAATATTAATTTATTTTCCTTCTCATTGGCATCCAAGACTATTACTTCAATCGGTTTGCCAATTAAAGACGATAGTCGAATTTGGATCTCATCCTTATCGCTAACCCTTGGATAATTCTTCGTTGAAAGTTGCGATACTGGCAAAAAGCCCCTGATTCCTTCAACTTCCATCAATAGCCCACCCTTGTTGGCATCTAGCGGTTTGGCGACAATAACCTCTTTACTGTCTGCCATTTTGACAAGAGCTGTCCAGGTTTTCTCCTTTGAAGCCTTTCTTAACGAGAGAAGGGCATTCCCATCCTCGAACTCAGTTTCAATGACGCTTGCAGTGATTTTATCGCCAATCTTCAAAGCGGCGATTGTGGCCTTGTCCTTTATTTCAGGACCCACAACTAGACCCCCACCATATTGGCCTAGATCAAGCCAAATCCCGTTTTTGTTGATTGAGACTATATTGCCTTCAATCGTATCTCCGGTCGAAAGGGCCTTAAAAGAATCTTCTTCGGAGGCCAGTAAATCCTCCATTGTGATATTGTCGTTCGACATTTGAACTCCCCTGTGTCATAAATTTTCGTTTCAAAACAAACGAATGGACACTTTCCATGCCATAATTAGCACTTACTAAAGATATATTATAAATGAAAATTTTATCTAAGTAAAGAGTTCGTATTTAAGCCGATGCTTTTTTCTAAGGCTTTTTCTGAAGAAAAAAAGACTGAAAATTATCAAGATCAAATAAATTATTGCAAAATCTTCTTTTGGACCAGAGTTCGCGAGCTTGCCATTAGGAACAGTATTATTGAGGGTTACGATCGTTGGTGCTTGAATATTAGCTTTTCCCTTAATCACAATTTTTTCATTTGTCATTCTTTTTTTATTGCTCTTTTTTTCAGTTGTTACAATAATCTTATTTTCGCCGTCTTTTAGGGCGGCGGGATAATTAAAGGTTCCATCTTTTTCTAAAGTCACAATTTGATCATTTATTACTAATTTTGAATTTCTATCAGTCGTTCCAGTAATTATTATTTTCCCTTCATTGGTCGTTGAAATGTCGGGGTTATCCAAGACCAGGGTCGGTTCTCCATAATATATATTTCTAATAATATAGATCCCGACGATGGCCAGCACAAACAAGACCAAGATGACGATAGGAACGCTTAAGGCTTTTAAAAGATTGGTTTTATTTCCACTATTCATAACTGCATTTTACTACTTTTGAAAATAAAAAAAAGACACCAGATCCACGGCTGGGGACGAATCCCAGACTCAGACATTGGCGTCTTTTATACAATCATCAACTAAGTCCTACGAAAAGAGGGCCGACCGGGCCCCGCTCATGTGTCTTTAGAAGAAGCTATGGGATCAAATAATTGATACATCCCGCTTTTTTTGACGCGGTACGCGTCCTTCCGATGACCTTATGGCAGAGGTTTAGTCTGACCCTCCAACAATATTCTTTAGTTATTAAGGTAATCTCGATGATTACAAACATATATTATCATACGGTTATCTATTTGTCAAGTGTTTTATTGGCCCTTGTGGATAAATAGTAATAATCACTTTATTTTGTTATAATACTTTAATGATCAATAAAACAGAGTTAATCCTACCGGGAGGTGATTTAGAGCGAGTAAAAATTGCCTTTTTGTATGGCGCTGACGCTGTTTATATTGGACTAAACCAATATTCACTTCGTAAAACAGAGGTCAGATTTGACTTTAAGGAGGTTAAAGAAGCAATTGACCTTGCTCATAAACAAGCCAAACGACTTTTTGTGACCTTTAATATCTTTGCCCATAATTCACAATTAGATCAATTACAAACGGATCTATCTAGAATTGCTGAGTATGGCCCAGATGCTTTTATAATCTCTGACCCGGGGCTGATTAACCTCGCCCAGAGAGTTGCTCCCAAAATTCCTATTCATCTTTCTACTCAAGCCAATACCGTCAATCTTGAAGCTATCAAATTTTGGCAGAAACAGGGGCTAAAACGAATCGTCCTTGGTCGTGAATTGTCCCTGATTGAAATAAAAGAAATACATAAGTCTGTCCCTGATATGGAGCTAGAAATGTTTGTTCATGGTGCCATGTGTATCTCATATTCAGGGCGCTGTCTTCTCTCCTCTTACATGACTGGCCGTAAAGCTAATCTCGGTGATTGTGCTCAGCCATGCCGGTGGCATTATAATGTTTTCCTGGAAGAAAAAATGAGACCAGGCGAGCTCTATCCAATTGAGGAATCTGAAGAAGGGACGACTATCATGAGCTCTAAAGACTTAAGGTTGATAAGATACATACCAGAAGTCCTTGAAGCAGGTGTTACTGGACTTAAGGTTGAAGGTCGAAACAAAAGTGAGTATTACCTGGCCACAACCGGACACGCTTATCGTGAAGCCTTAACGTTGATTGAGAATAATAGCTATCAGGAAAAAGAGAAGAATAGGCTAGAAAAGGAACTAGAAAAACTTAGTTATAGAGGCTATACCACCGGGTTTGCTTTTAATGAGGCAAAATTAGGTGAAATATCAGCTGGTCGTCATCAAAATAAGGCTTGGGCATATCTCGGCATTGTCGTCGCTAAGAACAATTTAATCGCCGTAAAAAACAAAATTAAGTTAAATGATAAGATTGAGGTTCTAACCCCTGACGGAAACCATCAAGATAAAATCATAAACATAACAAACTTAGAAAACCAAAATCTGCCTGAAATAAATCCAGGCACAATAAACCAAAAAGTATTTGTCGAATTATTAAATAAATATCCGATTAATTCTATTCTAAGAAAAAAACTCTAAAAAGAAAAAAGATTCCTTACGGAATCTTTTTTCATAAACTGGCAGCGTGCTACTTTTCCAGGGCTTGATGACCCAAGTATCATCGCCGCAGAGGAGCTTAACTTCTGTGTTCGAGATGGGAACAGGTGTGACCTCCTCGCCATAGCCACCAGACACCCGGCTCTTTGGTTGTTTTGTTGGTAGAAGTGTTATTCCTATTTCTAGTTTTACAAATCTTCCGCCTAAACTTGCATAGAGCTGGGTGACTAGCGGCTAAAGCGCAGTCATATAACCATTGATGGTTACAAATTACCAGTCGACAACTGATTGTATTCTTAAAAGATTTAAGAACAAAATCAGTTAACAAATTAAGTCATTGACCTATTAGTACTCCTCAGCTTAATACGTTACCGTACTTACACGTAGAGCCTATCAACCTCATGGTCTATAAGGGGTCTATAACGAAATCTAATCTTTGGGTGGGCTTCGCGCTTATATGCTTTCAGCGCTTATCCCTTCCGAACATAGCTACTCGGCAATGCCCTTGGTAGAACAACCGATACACCATAGGTTCGTTCGCTCCGGTCCTCTCGTACTAGGAGCAACTCCCATCAAATTTCAACGCCCACGACAGATAGGGACCGAACTGTCTCACGACGTTCTGAACCCAGCTCGCGTACCGCTTTAATTGGCGAACAGCCAAACCCTTGGGACCTGCTTCAGCCCCAGGATGCGACGAGCCGACATCGAGG
>CAIMLA010000051.1 GCA_903842085.1 uncultured bacterium
TCCTGACTTAGGACATTTAGTGTCCCACGGTTCGTAAGAGTTCAATGATTTGTTTTAAGTAAGTATCGTCAATCGATGTTTCCTTATCTATCGTTTCCCCAGTTTTGGTATTGATTATAGTATGAGTAAGGACTCGACTACTATGCTGCAACACTTTTTTAATGCTCATACCTGTCGATTGCTCAATATATTTAGAGATGGCAAGCCCAGCAAAGACCATAACCATATGGGCTTTAATAGTCTCATCCAGACGATGGAAGATCGGCCTTGCCTCCAGGTCTGATTTGGTAATGCGGAAGGAATTCTCAATGTGCCAGAGATCATGGTAACGATCGATCACCATCTGCGTTTCAAGATTGGTGTTAGTAATATATCCCTTCACTCCCTCCAGCTTTTCCGCTTTATCAATCAATTTGGTATTGATTAAATACTTGAGATCCTTGGCTTTTTTCACAAATCGGTACCGGCCCATAATTCCAGTAGGATGATCAATAACCGTTTTTGCTCTTTCTATTTGTTTGATTCTATCGCTTCTATCTTTAGACGCTCTCTTCGCTGAATACTGACAGATTAAACGTTGGTTACGATAGCTAAATATGGCAATGTTATTATCTTGTTTGTTCAACTGAGTATGAACCTGATCAATAAAACGAAGCGGAAGGTTAGCCAACCTGGCGCCAACAATAAATCCAATCTTTTTGGCCATCATATGGTCAATGTTATCCTGACTCAACATGGCGGCATCAGCCACCACTATCAATTCAGGTGATTGAAGCAGTTGCTGGATATTTTCAATCACTCCAACTAAAGTATGTCCTTCAAAGGTTTTGCCGGAGAACACATCAAAATAGAGTGGAAAACCCTGCTTGTTAACCACTAGCCCGATTACAATTTGGGTGTCAGTAGAATGGTGGTCTTTAGAGAAGCCAAAGTCTTTGAGTGTGGTTTTGACTTGGCTGTCAAAATATAGAGTTGTCACATCGTAGAAAACCAGTTGGAGCGTGTCTCCCAGATCTTGTCTGGCAAAGGTAATGAGCGCCTCTTGGAACGCTTCCTTAATCCCATTTTTTAAGCTTTGTTTCACATGTCGGTAAATAGTCCTCAAAGAATAGCTTCGCCCCAATGATTCATAAATGTATTCATGGAGTCCCCGCTTTGACGCCGGATGATATAGCCGGGAAATCACCAGATCTTTGATAAGGGAATCTGGATATTGGGCAAATCCTAGTTTATCATAACAGCGCGATAATAACTCATAGGCAAACAGGGGTCTACTCTGAGTGATAATGACATCGGACAATGAAGGGCTGGTAAGATAATCAGTAAAGCTGACCTGTCCGCTATATTTCTGGATATAATCCTGGGCTTTTTGGTAGAGGATAGCTTTCTCTGAATCGTTCCCGTAGGTCCCGATATGTTTGTGTACTTTAACAACACCAGATCGTTTGGAGACAACTTGGAGCGCGTGTTTCCCCGAGGCAGTAGATACCACACGGATTCTCATTACCTCGTATTATCGCAAAAATATGCCTTAGTGTCCCGCTGTTAGAAATTTTGAGGCTATTTTTTGATGAAAATCAAAAATGTCCTAAGTCAGGA
>CAIMLA010000052.1 GCA_903842085.1 uncultured bacterium
CTACTCACTTGAGTCCTATTAGCGGTGTCTTGGTTGCGAGTATTCTGTTGTGGTTTGTTTTGTAGCATTGATTTGGCTCTATTAAACTCTAATTTCTATTAAAAAGGAATATCTTCTGGGTTAATATCTTCTGCACCCGCTTGTAATTCCTCAACTGCTTGGTCTAAGCTATCCTTTACTGGTTCGCTCGCTACCGGAGCGACACCACCTAACTTTGGAATAATTGTATCGTTCACCATTTGCTCTAAGAATATCATTTGCTTTGTATCATCCCAAACTTGAACACCTTTCACTGTTAATTGTTCCATTGGAGGTAAACCGTTTGGAGCATCTTTAGTGTAAGCGTGCTTCAATGCTTTACCGTCTTGGTTTATAAATACTGATGACTTCTTTGTTCCGTCTGCTTCAACCTTTGTTTGAGGTGATATCTTCATCTCTTTTGAAAGGTCAGCATTTGGTAACATTTTTAAAATGTTCTTTGCAAAAGAATTAGTGTATCCTAATTGCAATTTATAAACCTCACCACCGTCTTGAAAACTAAACTCCCACTGCTTACCATAGTTTCCGTCAGTAACTTTCAAACCAACTAACTTAGCTGTGAAATTGTCATAGTATTTCTCTGTGACTAATTTACCTAGCTTGTTAGTTCTAGTTTCTGCTCCTGCTGTGCCTTCTGGCACTCTAATACAAAACCGACCCCCGACAATAGATATAAACTTACCTCCCTCATTATTTCCTAATCCCATATTGCGTTAGTGGTCTACCACTATTTATTATTGCTACTCACCTAAACGGTGAGCCTATTATTTTATTTCACGGACTAGGTGATTAAAATATGTGTATATTATATACCCTGCTGTGCCAGTGTCAAACGAAAATGAAGTTTTAATGAACAAAAATAGTGTTATAAAATTGTATTTGGGTTCTGTAAAGTGGCGTCCTTTTTTGCATAGTATTCACAAAGATATTTTATCCTATCTCTTTTCTCTTTCGCCCACTGGTCTTGTTTTATTTTATACTCTTGGTTATTTCTTTTTGTCCTACACTCCTTACTGCAATAAGTTCTCCACCTGTTATACACAATTTCTCCACCGCAAACTTTACAGTCTGCTCTTATTTCTATTTTCATATTTTTTATTCATTAAGATAATCTAATCGTCTTTTCCAGTTATAATTTTTTATACTTGATATATGCACCATTCTAGGCTTCTTCTCTGCTGTCTGCCAAGATTCGTGCTTACTATCCAATATTTCCTTACCAAAAGTAGCTACTAAACTTTCAACTGTAATTGTCCCGTCAATAAAAGCACAACCTTTACCTTTAGGATACCAACCGTCTTTTTTATTCTCAACTAACTGAAAATATTGTAGCTTTTGAAAATTATTATACTGGTTTTTAGTTAAAGATAAATCAGCTTGCAAATTACACCCTCGTTTATTCTTCCGCCAAAAATTGACTAGCTGTTCTAAACCATAAACTAATTGTGAGTTAAGGCTATGAGAATATGCTCTGACTAGGTTTCCGCAACATTCACATTTGTTAAAATACTTCATATTAGTCTTCTTCATAATTAAGTCTGGCTTCTCCTGTGGTGCAAGTTCCACACATACCAGTCATATCGTATATATCTAAGTTAAAAAATACTTCCTGTCCGCACGCACTGCATATCGGCGGTGTATATTCTTTCTGTTCCATATTATTTATTTATTTCTAACCTCGGTATCACTTGGTGCTTCTTCTTATAAGCGGTGTAGCCTTTCGCTAGTATCATATCCTCTAGCAAGTCCACAATATGTTCTCGCTCTATTATATATCTAATTCCGTCTACTACGGCTTCAATTTTAATTGCTCCGCCGTATCCGTGGCATATAGACACTGCTACTGGTTCTTCATTCAGAGTTTTAGTTATTACATAACTCTCTAATCTCATCTATTAAATCGTCTGGGTCGGCTTCTGGCTCGTTGTCGCTATCCTCTGGACAACCCATAAACTCCAAAAGATATTCGACAAAATTATTTATCTCATTTCCGTCTTTATCCATTATCGTTTCCTCGCTCTCACTGCCCTCATACTCGCTATCGCTATAAAACTCTCGGACAGTTATC
>CAIMLA010000053.1 GCA_903842085.1 uncultured bacterium
GGAATAATTATTATTCTTTTTTCCTCCGGGTACTAAGATGTTTCAATTCCCCGGGTTTACTTCTTAATTAAAATTAAGATCTCTACTGAAAGTAGAGGGGTTTCCCCATTCGGATATCTCCGGATCAAAGGTTGCTAGGCACCTCCCCGAAGCTTAATGCAGCCGAGCCACACCCTTCATCGTTGCTTAGAGTCAAGGCATCCACCCTGCGCTCTTAGTTTCCTAACAGGAAACTTAAAAACCATTTTGTTTTTATTTGTCTGTGTTTACAGTTCTTGCCCCGTACCGTACTGGTACTGGGGTCTACCTACCCATCTCCATCGACCCAAAGACCCCAATAAATTGGAATATGATCGCTGTGATGGCATTCAATTATCAAAGTGACATTCTGACTGAAAACAAAAACCGCTTTCTTCAAGCGGGTTCTAGGACGGCTCAAAAACTTGAGCTATCTTGACCGCTTGTTTTTAGGGTTAATTGTTCTATTCATACTGACCCCCATAGTATATACGAAAAAACCCCACCGTCAAGCGCTTGACTTTTAAGGAAACAGAGAATACAATTTAGGGACAAATGCCTTCGGGCTCGCCCTGCTTCGGCAGGGAGAAAAAAGAAAAACCGTTAAAGCAAGTCTTTAACGGTTTTTCTTAGGGCTTCAAATAACGGTTGATCAATAAACCCAATTTTGTTTATCAATCTTTTGGTATCAACAAGTCTAATTTGAGAGAGAATAGCGAAAGCCTTTCGGCCATCAATTTCACCAAGAGCAAAATGATAAGGATTTTCTTTAATTGAATTTGTAAGGGGGATAATTAAGCAAACATCTTTACTAAAACCTCTCAAGATTAAAACGGGTCTCTCCCCTATCTCACCAATACCGTCTTCTTCAAAACCAATATTTACCCCCAAGTTGCACCACCAAACCTCACGCTCATGGTAAAGTTTATTTTCATCAAGATCATGGATTTGTTTCTTATTTTTATTCCAATTATCAAAATCTTTTTCCATTTATTAATTTTAATCGTTGCAAGCAGAAACCGCAACTTTCATTAAAGAAAAAGGCGTCAACAAGACGTCTTTTTCAAAAGCCCAAAATTAAATTGTCTAGCGATTGGAGATTTCACCACGGAGTTTGTTTATGAAGTTTTGGGCCGCATCCTTACCACCCAAACCAAAGGATAGACCAAGGGCAATGGTAATGGTCGCCACAATGCCAGTCATGAAGATCTGCAAAAACGGGCCAACGAGGCCTAATTGTTCTAGCGCCATCACAAAGGCAAAGAGCCAAATCAGCCACTTGGTGATCCCGCCAAAAAGTTCAGCCGACGAAACGGCCGCCGCTTTGGCTGAAGCCACCACAATTTTTTGTAACACATCGGCAACAATCGCGGCAATAATCAAGATTAAGGTCGCCACAATCACCCGCGGGATATAATCCAAGACCTGGCGCAAAAATTCATTGATTTGCTCCAGTTGCAACACATCCAGGGCCGCCACGAGAAAACCCAAAATGATAAACCA
>CAIMLA010000054.1 GCA_903842085.1 uncultured bacterium
ACATCGATTAAGGATATCTTCTGCATCAAGGAATCAAGAATCGTTAACGGATATGGACAGATCTCTTTCAGACACAGATACCTAGAGATTCCAAAACACGTACCTGAGGGGGCCAGGATCATGGTCCATCTTTACGACGACTCTCAAAAACCGGAGATCAGGCTTTGGTACAAAGAAGTCTTGGTCCAGGTTATTGTCCTTCGACCTAAAAACTAACAAAAACTACTGCACTATTGATCACTGCACTTTTGATGGAAAACTTCTGCACTTTTGATTGTCAGTTAACACTTCTATTTCTCGAGAAAGTGCTTGTATAAAGCTTCGGTTTTTTGCCACATGATCTCAGCGGTATATCGATTTTTGGCATAGTCATAGGCTAAGGCCGTTTTTTTCTTTATCGCTCTGTCATTTTCTAAGACCTCAACTATTTTATCTTTTAAATCTTTTTGGCTAGAAGCCTTAAAGAGCGTACCGAGAGAACCATTTTTTGTGAGCGCCTTAAAGGCCGGCAGGTCAGAGACAATAACTGGTCTCTTTTGTAACATCGCCTCAACGACAGTTAGTCCAAATGATTCAAGCTGTGACGCTTGGACATAATAATCACTAACCCCAATAACCTGGTAACCTAAATATTTTTGATCGAGAAAAATAACCCTTTGTTCAAGCTTCTTTTTGCCCACCAAAGTCTCGATCTTTCCCTTAAGACTCCCCGTACCAAGCAACAAGAGTTTATAATTTCGGTTCTCAAGCTGTGAAAAGGCCTTAATTAATAAGTCGTGCTTTTTTTCAGCTTCGAATCTGGCCACACAGGCAAAAACCAGCTCATTTTCGCGAAGACCTAACTCTTTTTTTAAACAAGCCTTATTGTAGTCTAAGATTTCGACCCCATTGGGAATAGTCGTTATCCTGTATTCATTAATTCCTTCTGCCACCAAGTAATCTTTCGTAAGCTCCGAAACCGCAATAAATTTCGTGAGACCCTTACTGTAGGCTCGATTAAAAGCGGCTTGAGCTTTTGTCTTTGGTTCAAGGCGATGAACGGTCGAGAAGATGGCCTTGACCGAAACGAGTTTGTTGGCCGCGATCGCAATAAAGTTTTCTCTGAGAAAATGAGTTTGAACGATATCAGGCTGCCATTTCTGATAAAGCTGACTTAGCCCCGTAATTGCAAGTGGATCAAAGGGTGATCTCATTTTTAGGTAATAAATTTCACAGCCTAGTTCTTTGACCCGCTCTTCAAATGGACCCTTCTGACCAAAGACAAAACAAGTTTGATGGCCGCTCTGTTTGGCATATTTAGCTAACAAATAAGCGTATTGCTCCGCTCCGCCCTGCCCCGGATAATACATAATCTGCATTATTTTCATCTGGCAGTCTCCAAGTATATCTTCTCCGTTTCTGCAATCCAAGTCGTCACTGAAAAGCGCTTTTTGGCCTCAATCTCTCCAGCCTCAGCTAGCTTTTGGGCTAAAGCTTTATTCTCGATTAAGGCCTTTAGTGTGACCGCGATTGACTCTGGTCTAGTGTCACCAGTAATCAACCCCGTTTGACCGTCTGTCACCAACTCAGGCAAGCTCCCGGCCGGCGTGACGATCACCGGTTTTTTGGCCAGCATCGCCTCCACGACCGTTAAGCCAAAGCCCTCCATCAAAGATGGCTGAATATATAAATCAATCCCTTCGAGCGCGACTCCAATCTCTTCTATATACCCCGGGAGTGAGACTTGGCCAGATAGTCCCAGTTGCTTGACTAGTTCTTCTAACTCTTGCCTTTCATCACCATCACCATAGATCACTAGCTTGACGGGTAAATCTTTTATGTAAGCAAAGGCGGTGATCAAGTTATGGTAACCTTTGGTGTAATGGAATCGACCGATCGAGCCAATGGTCGTGAGGTTCTTGGCCTTTGGCTTTCTCCCCTCATCCTTAAAGGGCGTTGCATCAACCCCGTTGTAGATGACTGAGATTTTATTCGCTCCGACCCCAGACTCCATTAGTTCAGCCTTCAAATATTTTGAGACGGTAATATACTTTTTGGTCACTTTCCGAAGTTGCTTGTCCGAGATTTTATAGAGAATTTTTCTGACTTGATCTGGATAGTCATAATTGATGTCACTATGGACCGTCACTAAATGCGGGATTCCACATTTTTTAGCTGCCAAGCGAGCATAGGCATTTGCGACGACACCTTGAGAGACAATCAAAGCCGCTTTTTCGACATGGGCCAGCTTGACCAGCTCTTCAATGGTCTTAAATCTAATTCGTTGACCCGACAAGGAGATGACTTGGTCTTTTCTCTTTTCCAGCTTTTCCGTCAAGGCCCACTCACCTAGGCTAACTAAAATAAGCTCAAGTTTTTTCCGATCATAAAACTTAAATAAATTCTCGAGGTAGGTTTCGATTCCACCCCAGACTCTCGCGCCGCTATAAATAATTAAGACTTTTTTCTTGGTCATAAATAGATTGAATCCTTAGTTTAAGTTAGTCTCACCCAGCTCTATCCCTAAAATCAAACCGACCGGAATGGCGATTGCCCCAAACTCTAGCACATTCGCAAAAAGACCCGAGACGACAAAACAAGAAAAAGCGCCAATCGCCGTCAGAGTCATTATATCCTTTTTAACCCCATATTGACGAATCAAAGACGAAAAAGAAGCGACCAGAAAGCCCATAAATGATAAGATCCCCAAAATGCCAAATTGGACCAGAAGTTGTAAATATTGATTGTCGGTAAAATACAAAGCGGTATAACCACGCTGTAAACCATCTAAATAAGTTGGGCTGGCGTAGTTTAGGGCAATTTTGCCGCCATAACTCCCTGGCCCAGAGCCGATCAGAAAATATTGTTTAAAAACATAAAGCCCGTTGTTGATCGCCCAGAGCCGACCATCTAAGGTTGAATCAAAAAGATAACTGGCAGAGGTCGCTAGAAGTAAACGATTTCGAATTTGAGGAAGAACGAGCGCTAATAATAAAAGCGATAGATAGATCAAGTATTTGTAATTATAGATTAAAAGACAAAGGCCAAGACTAATGGCTAGTCCTAACCAAGCCGACCTCGAATAGCTCAAGCCAACGGCAAATAAGCTAACAAACGACAGGGGTAAATAGACGTATTTTCTGCCTTTGAGAAAAAAACCGAGCGAGAGAAAAAAGATCACGGCCATCAGAATCCCAAAAACATTAGGACTACCAAAAAAGGCAAAGACTCGGGTCAGCTTCTCCCCGGGCGATAGCCAAAGAGAAGAAGTTGGTATTTTAACTAGATACTGGTATATTCCAATTAGTCCCAAGGGCAAACTCAGCCAAATTACTATTTTAGTAATGTTCCGGCTTAGGCTTAAACCCGTAAAGAGAATTAAGCCAAATTGTAAAAAGAGTAAAAGCCCCTTAAAAATCATAGCCGGGCTTGCCCCCTGAGAGATGGCGACTAAGCCGGAGACAACCAGGACCAGATAAAAAAACAATAGATAGAGTTGAGCTTTACCAAAAACCATTTTTTCCTTATCCGCAAAAAAGAGAGCTAAAAGAACACATAATAAGGCGAGCCAATCTGAAGGAAACCCAGCCCAATACTTAATGATGAGCCCTTCGTACCAATAGATCGAGACAGCGATAATCGTCAAGACTTCAGTCAGGTGGGGTATATAGGCCTTTTGGAAGATTTTACCAACTCGGGTTTTTGATATTTCCCACTTTTTGTTAGCGATAAACAAAAACGACCAGACGCGATAGAAAAATGAATCATAGAAATTATTTTTCATATTTTATTGATTTAATCATGCCCTGTGAAAAAAAGAGGCCGTGAAGCTCGGCTTTTTGACCAAGCAAAACCCTGGCGCCATTGAAAAGAGACCGATCTTGTTCGATCTTGCCTTGACCCGATAAAATTATATCAAGCTCTTGGCCATTAGCCGACTTAGTGACTTTAACAATTTTGACCGGTTCATTGACACTATTTAAATAAATTGAGTTGGCCTTGGCCGCTTCGTTATAAATGGTCTCCACATTATTGGTGGTGGTATAAGTCAATAAGGTTGGTTGGCCAACGATTTCAGCTTTATGGGAAATTGCTAAGTAGCCGAAAATAAAAAGACCAATAACTAGAAGGACAGCGATTAGATCGATCAGGTTAAAAATGGCTTTATTGCTCTTCACTTTTGTTTGCTCCATATTTTATTTTATATTTTACCACTGTCCACATAAAGACCGGGACCGCTTGCCAAATCCGTTTGAATCGACTCCCGGTCTGAGTTTTGCTTTTATTCATAAAAAGTCGCCATAGCCACTCAAGACCGAGCCGTTGAAGCCACCGTGGGGCTCGCTTAAAGGCCCCCGCGATAAAATCAAAGGAACCACCTTCGCCAACGATAACTCGCACTGACGGCAGAGATTGAAGATTAGCCCTAATCCATTTCTCTTGCCTAGGAGAACCAAGCGCCACAACTAATAACTTTGGCCCCAAACGATTAATCTCATCAATTATTTCCTTTTCGACAAAACCATAACCATGATGAGACCCGACGATACGAAGCTGGGAGTATCGTGCTTCTAAGTTTTCCTTGGTTTGATCTAGTATTTCTTGCTCTGCCCCAAAGAGATAGACCGGACTTTCAGTCTCGACGGTCGCTTCAAGCATTAGATAGAGGCAGTCCACTCCAGGAATTCTTTCAGGAATAGGCTTTTGAACATACTTTGGGTAAATGACTAAACTACAAGCAGTAAAGAGCCCCTGATAGAAGGCCTGAGGCACCCTTAAGGCTTTATTCTTAACTATGGGCAAGCTCAAAAACTTGGCCGCCCACAAAACGCCAATTCCATCAGCAATTCCATAATCAAACTTCGCTAAAGTCTCCGCAAAATCAGCTTTCTTAGATGCCCTCAGTAAAAACTCTGAATTTATTTTAGCAAAAGAACAACCCCTAGCTCCCCTAAAACAAATCCCCAATTCCTGCCTGAGGGTTTTTTTAGTAAAAACGTTGATCTTCACGCCAAGGATAGAAACTTCTTTCATAATGAGACCTTCCCCATCTTTTTAAGTAAAGCGAGTTGATAATAGCTTAAAGTAACTGAGAGGTCAAAGGTCTTTAATAAGAATTTCATTTTATGACTGGCTGGATACTGCTTTAACTTCTCCCTATAAACGGTGGCTTCACTAAATTTCTTCGCTAAAGCCAAGGAAAGAAAAATTCTCATCAAATTTCGACCATGACCAATTCGAATATCTTCCGTCTGGTCTCCTAGTTTCAAAAATATCTTTTCTGTTTCTAGATACTGCTTTGTTTTATCGGCGGAAAGTGATGAACAGCTCTGCCGCCAAGCACAAAGTGGTTCCTTAATTATCAAGAGGCCATATTTTTCTGTGATTCGAAGCCACAAATCATAATCATCCACCCCAATTAGAGCCTCGTCAAGAGGCCCGACTTCGTCCAAGATCTTTTTTGAGACCAGAGCTGAACAAGCGGTGATAAAGTCCCCTTTTAACAACCGTTGGTGCGCTTGCTTGCTCTCCATAAAGCCTTCATCTGACTGGAGATTATGGCCAATAATTTTTCCTGACTCATCGATCAAATCAGCTGACGTAATAATAAGGCCGACCTCATTTCTAGTCTCACATTTTTCATAAGCTCTAATCTGCCTCTCTAGTTTTTCTGGATAGTAGAGATCGTCCTGATCACAGAAGCCCACAAAGTCACCACTAGCTTTTTTTATCCCCAAATTCCTCGGTGCCACCGGTCCACCGGTTTTCTCATGCGGGTAATCTTTAATCCGTTCATCACTGTAGCTTTTTATGATTTTTTCTGTCCCATCAGACGAGTGACTGTCTATGACAAATACCTCAATCTCTTTTAGGCTTTGACTCAACAAGGAATCAAGGGTTTCCTTGATATATTTTTCACCATTATAGGCTGCAGTAATAATGCTCGCCTTGATCATTTAAACCACTTTCCTTATTTTTTGGTTTAGGGTCTTAAAATCAAGGGTAAATAATAGTTTTAAGACCAAAAAGCATTTTTGAAGTGGCCTATAAAGATACTGACCGTATTTAATTCTTTTGGGTGTCGTGTGATATTCGTCTTTGCTATAGCCCATACTAACGAAGTCTCGAAGAAGGATTTGAAACCAATTGAGGCCATCTTCCTGGTAATATTTGTGCTCATCAGGCACCGCCTCTCGCCAACGGTTCATGTAGAGATCGGAATTATGTTGATTAAATTTAAAGCGACCGGGCGAAACACTCTCATGATGGATAACGACACTTTTGGGCGTATAGATTATTCGATAGCCCTCTTGTTTTATCCTTAGACACAGATCGACATCCTCAAGGCCATTGACGTACTCTTCATCAAAGCCACCAACTTCATGAAAAACCCTTTTTGGGATGGCGATGCAGGCCGCGGTCACGGCTTGAAATTCTCTTTCTTGGTTAACCTTTAGATCATCCGCCTTTTCACGATAATAAAGATGTCTTGGAATGTGATCCTCTGAGATCGTTACCCCAGCATGCTGGATTAGGCCATCAGGAAAAAGTAATTTTACGCCAACCGCCCCAACGTTTTTCTCGGTCTTATAAATATTAATGATCGGCTCTAGCCAGCCTGGCTGAACCTCTGTATCATTATTTAAAAAAACAAGTATCTCGCCTTTGGCTTTTTGCGCCCCCTGATTGTTGGCTTTAGAAAAACCTAAGTTTTTATTATTTTGAAGTAAAGTGATTCTTTTTTCTCGAAAAAGATAATCGATCGCCTCATCGGTTGAGGCGTTATCAATTACGATAACCTCAAAATCGTCTTTAGTATTTTTAAAAACCTCTTCCAAGCACTTCTTGGTAAGGTCGGCTTTGTTATAACTGATGATAATAATACTGATCATTTTATTCTCTGATTGAAAAGTCTTCTCTTTCTCGAGTTAAATTTGGACTATACAAGGGATCATTATCGATATATTTCTTCCATTTATTTCTCATGTAATCAACCTCTGAGGTTATCCTTTTATATTTAGTCGGGTTGCTCTGCTTAATTATGGCCGGAGTTTCATCGCCCCTACTTAGCGATTCATAATGATACATTCTTGCGTAGGGTGTGTAAACATTTATATAGCCTTTATCTATTAGCCTTAAGCAGAGATCGACATCGTTATAAGCAATTGATAAATTGTTTTCGTTTAAGCCTTCCATCTTAAAATATTTCACTTTATTTATCATTAAACAAGCGCCCGTAACTGCCAAATAGTCCCGAATGATCTCCTTATGACCAAAATAGCCGAGATCTTCTTTGTCGAGATATTTAAAGGCATGTCTAGCAACATAGGGCCCACATACCACCCCAGCGTGCTGAACCCTGTCGTCTGGATATATTAGCTGCGCACCAACAGCGCCAACTTCTTCTCTCTGAGCCTGTTCCAACAACGCTGTAAGCCATTCAGAGTTAATTACCTCGGTATCATTATTTAACAAAAGCAAGAAATCACCTCGTGCCCTTTTTGCTGCAAAATTGTTTATTTTTGAAAAGTTAAAGGGTAGATTATAATCAATAATTCGAATGTTGCTTTTTATTATTTTTTCCAAATATTCTTTTGTTGCTTTCTCCTGGCTATGATTATTAACTAACAAAATTTCAAGATTTTGATAATTTGTTCTTTCTAAAACACTTGTGATACATTTATCCAGAGTATCTTTATTGTCTTTAAATGGAATAATAATGGTAACCAATGGGTTGCCAATTATTTTCCTTTTGACTCTGTAGGTTCCAGCCACCTTCCCGGACACAACCGAACCTTTAATGTTTTTTCGATGTAAATAGTCTTCTAGGGCCCTGATAGCGCTTTGGGTAGTATAGTTTTTGTTATCTTGACTTATACTAGTAGAGCCACTCAAGGCTCGCCAATGATATAAAATCTTAGGAATATGGTGGATTCTGTTTGGATCAAGATTATCAGTGATCCTCAAGACTAGATCATAGTCTTGCGAGCCCTCAAAACCTACTCTAAACCCTTTTACCTTGTCTATAATTGATTTTCTATAAACACTGAGATGAGAGGTATACATCTGAGACAAAAGAAGGTCAGGATTCCAGTCTGGCTTAAAGTAAGGGCTAAATCTTTTCCCATGTTTATCAATTTTATCTTCGTCGCTATATATAAAATCAATTTGGTTATTTTTATTTATCACCCTAGATATCTCTGTTAAAGCGTTTTCGGTAATTTCATCATCATTATCGACAAAAGCAACAAATTCTCCGGTTGCCATCTTTAATGCTTGATTGGTTGCCTCTGAAATGTGCTGGTTGATCTCACCATACTTAATCTTAATTCTTTGATCTTTTCCCTCCCAGTTTTGCAGTGTTTTTTTTGTGTTTCTATCGTTGGAGCAATCATCATACAGGCATAATTCCCAATTTTTATAACTTTGACTCGTCACTGACTCTATACATTTATCGAGCCACTTTGGACTAACATTATAGACGGGTACAATAACGGAAATCTTAGGCTCAGGCAAGGGTGAGCGTAAATCTTTAACCTCATATTTTTGGATCCATCTGCCATAAGAGCTTTCTTTATTGTTTTTGTAAATTGTTTGTTTTGCTAAATTAAAAATTCTCCAGTAGATTGTTATTAATACTTTTTTTATTAAATAAAAAAGTCCATTTTCTTTATATATTTTTTTAATTTTATTAATACTAGATTCTGACTTCATGCTTATAAACAATAATTAATTCTGCTGTTTTACGGGGTTATCTTCTCACAAATAGAGCTATTATACAATTAATCTTAGCAATTTTATGAGAGAAACTTAGCTCTCTCATAAGCCTACCCAAAAGGGCCAGGATAAGTTATAATATGGTATGCAAATGAACAATGATGAACAATCAATAGAAAAAAATATTTTAATCTTGAGCTACGGGCCGGTGCCAACCGATGAATATAAAAAAATTGAAGGTGGCGGTATGCGGTGTTGGGGTTTGGCTATTGGCCTTAAAAAAAACGGACATAGCATAACGGTGGGGATAAACAATAGCTTTCCTCAAAGCAATAAATCACACGAGGGCATCCGTTTATGCAATTGGACTCTAGATAAGAATTTTGCCGAATTTATTAATAGTTTTGATGCAGTTATTGTTAGCTATAGCATGGGCGACCTGTCTGTTTTTGTTGCAGAAAAATTATCGCATAAAATTGCCTTAATTTTAGATTGCTATGTTCCAATCTATATTGAAATTTCCGCTAGAGACTCCGAGAACAAAGTAAGTGAATTACAAAATTATCTTTATGAAATAAACAGATTTAATCAAGTTTTAAAACGTGGTGACTATTTCTTATGTGCTAACGAGCCTCAAAAACACATGTATATGGGCATTCTTGGCAGCTTGGGTATTATAAACCCACACAGTTACAGACAAGATCGACTCTTACTCGTCCCTTTCGGAATTGATGATGTGCCTTTCCCTAAAATGGAGATTAAAGATAATCCATATTTAAGCCTTGGCCTTAATAAAAATGATTTTGTTTTGTTGTGGTTCGGCGGACTTTATCCTTGGTTCGATTTTAAACCGCTGATTGCGGCTATTGACAAGCTTTCTCAAAAAAAAGGCTTAAGTCTAAAATTGGTTTTAGTCGGCGGCAAGAATCCCTTTAATGGCCACCCTGATTTTTCGAAACAATATGATTATGTTTATAATGAATTTGAAAAGCTTAAGCTTACTAATAAAACTGTTTTTTTTGTCGACTGGGTTGATTTTGAAAACAGGTTAAAGTGGTATGCTTACGCCGACTTAGTTATAAGTATAAATCGAGAGGGTGAGGAAAATGAATATTCATGGCGCACTCGAGTCATGGATTATGTTTGGGGATGCCTACCAATGATAACAAATGGCGGCGACCCATTAAGTGATTTTCTTGTTTCTAGCAAAGCGGCCTTAAAAACAGACATCACTGAAATTGACATCATAAAAAACCTAGAAAATGTTATAAACAACAAGGCCATCTTAGATAATACAAAAAGTAACTTAATAACAGTTCGTGAAGAATTTTATTGGGAAAAGATTACTCAAATAATTAGTTGGAGATTATGCCTGGATGAATACCCCCCCTATGGTCTGGAATTAGACTTTATCAAAAAAAATAATATTAAAATAAATAGTGATAAATCAATTATTGGAAAGTATCGATACGCCGCTGCGTCTAAGTATCACAAATTAAAAGCGTATACTGCCAAGGCAAAACAACTTGGGTTAAGAAGAAGTGCTAAATTTGCAATAAACTTAACGAAAGCACAACTTGTTTCAAAATCAAAGCAGTCTAGTCAAAAAGTAATTTTTCTATCTCATCCGATCGATAATACCGGCGCACCACTTGTTCTAATTGAAGTTGCCAATGACTTTTCAAAACATTATAAAGGTAAGGATATTCATATTGTTGCCCCAGCAATTAAGAAAAAACTAAAAAAAGAGTTGATTGATAAAGATTTTGAGATTGAAGGAATGCCTGATAATCTTGGAGCTAGAGAGATTCAATCTAATCTATTAATTCGACCTGATGATTTTGTATTGATGAATACGGTCGCAGTCTATAAATGCTATAGAATGTTTATTTACTGGATGCTTGATAAAAAAAAGCTAAACTGTGCAAGGTGGTTTATCCATGAAGATAAGCCTAAATTAAGATTTGATGATAAAAATGAAATAAAAAAAATAAAGGAACTAATTTCAAATGATAAACTATTAATTTTTGTCCCTTCACAACAAACCGCGATCGAATACAATAACTTTTTTGAGACAGACAAGATCAAGCCGATTAAGCTTCGGGTCAAAGTGCCTGAAATTTATAGAAAAGTAAGACCCGCAAGTGATTTCAACACGATAAAATTTATGATGTCAGGAATCCCAAGCGATGGAAGAAAAGGACAGCTCCTGTTTTTGGCTGGTTTACAACTTTTTGAGAGTAAATACAAGGCAAATAATCCTAATAAGTTTAGGCCATACACCATAGATATGATCGCTATAGGTGACGACTACATCTCTGAACAGATTAAGGCGATTGGAAAATCTTTCTTGGGAAAAAATTTACATATTCACCCAGTCGTCCCCTTTAAAGTGGCTTTGCAAATAACAAACAGTTGTAATGTAACCGTCTGTACCTCACTAAATGAAACTTTTGGATTATTTTTAGCAGAGGGCATGTTAATGGGTCACCTCTTGCTTCGAAACCATACATCTGGTTGGCAAGAACAAATACAGGATGGTAAAAATGGCTATCTTTTTGATGATCTAGACGTAGACGATTTAGCTAAAAAAATTAGTTATTTGCTCGATATTAAAAACAGTAACTTCTCACTTGCAAAAATGTCACTTGAGTCTCAGAAGATTGCTCGCAATTTCGTCAGCGCTGATTACTTTGTTCAATTGTATAAAAAAAATAATTAATCTTTAGCGACTTATTTTCGTTCCTTGTGGAGATTGGTCTAGTTTGCTTAGTCAGACTTTGCGTTGCTAGTACGTTCTTAATAAACTAGAGGTGTCGTTTAATCTTTGAAATTTTTTTAAATAATTTGTATGATCTTGAGCCCTTGATCGCAGCGACCTCGCTAGAGATTTTTAAATTATTCTTTTTTAAAGATTTGACGAGGTCTTTCTCTGCCCTTAATCTTATAATATAGCTATCGATCTCTGCGTCTTTTTGTTTCAATAATATGTTTTTTCTCATATAAATCATTGCCATTATGTTTAAAGTTTTATTGATAATCTCCGATAGTAATGAGTGGTCAATTTCCATCTCTTTTTGCTCTACATCAAGTAAATTTGAATCTTTTTTTATGAAATATATTTTTCTATAAGAAGGTTCAGAGCTATCGAAAGGGTATATTTTATTATTATAAAATTCATGAAGAGCCCTCATTTCTTGATTTATCTCTTTATCGTTAATCACTTCCGTGAAAAAACTTAATCCTATTAATCCTTCCCATAATAACAATCCATTGTTATGTATTTTTTGAAATTCTAGACGATTTTCCGTCAAAAAGTTTTCTATGTAATCTTCCTTTGGTAGGCCATATTCTATATGCTCTTTTAGCCATAAGTGATCATTTCCACTTGTAAACTTTTTATAATTTTCATTTGCCGTAAATTCCGCTCTCTCAACCTCTTTTGAAAAAAAGGGAGCTGCTATTATAATACCTGATTTGGAAACTCTTATGTTTTCTTCTAAAAAGGCCTTCTTTTTTTCATTAGGAATGTGTTCGAAAACATCAGCTGATGTCACCCAGTCAAACGAGTTGTCAGCCAAGGGAATGTCACAGCCATCACCGCTGATAAAGTTTTTATCTTTTGACTCAACAAAAGGGTCCATATAAAAAACATCGTCATGTAGCAAAAACTTTTTTAAAATATTACCTCTTCCGCCAATGTCTAATACTCTAAAGCTACAGTCTTCTTTTCTATTGCAATCTATAATTCGCTGTATGTCTGCATATCGCCCATACAAGTCAAATGATAATTTCTTTTTCAGCTCTTTGTTAATTACTTCTTCCATACATGATCTAGTTTAATTATTCCGTATTGATTTTCTTCTTTTGATATAATACTAAAACTATATTTTCTATCTTCAAAGGCAAAGGGCGTAATACATTCCCAATTATACAAAGCCACCGTAAGCTTGTACTTACCTGTGAATAATTGATTATTAACTATCTCAAAGTCAATATATCCTTGACCCTCGATATAATCAATGAAGAATTTTGAAGTCTTTGTGTTCGGACCAAAAACAAGAGTATCGTCATGGGTGTGTATTGCCACACCAAAGACTGGTTTTAATATTCTTTTAGTAGCATTATAATAAATTCTTGCAACTATATTATCACTATTCTCAAAAATATTTTTTTCATTTTCCTTTTTATCGAGAAATTTTACACCTGTAATTTCAAAAGTGTTCTTATCCTTCTTCGCTGTGCCAACTTCTTCTATTTCTTCTTTCTCAATACGTTCCTCTTCGTCAGACATGTTTTGACGAATATACTCATTTCCTACTATTTCGGCTTTTCCAATCTTAATGATTCTGCCACTTCTTAATAACATAACTCGATCGCAATATCGTTGTGCGGTTGCTATGTCATGAGTAACCAAGACAACCGTTTTCCCTTGTTCCTTGTACTTATTAAATTCTGAAAGACATTTACTTTGAAAATTAGTATCACCAACCGCCAAGACCTCGTCCATTAACAGAATCTCTGCATGGGCATTTATAGCCAAGGAAAAAGCCAGCCTAACCTGCATGCCTGAAGAATAATTCTTTAATTTCATATCAATAAATTCCCTTAATTCCGAAAAAGCTACAATGCTATCAAATTTTTCCTCAATTTGATTTTTTGACATTCCAAGAATTGATCCCCCTAAAAAAAGATTTTCTCTACCAGTTAACTCAGGATTAAAACCTACGCCTAGCTCCAAAAAAGGTGATAGCTTGCCGTTAATCGTAATTTTCCCGGCACCCCTGTCTGAAACATAGATTCCTGCTAGCAGCTTCAAAAGAGTGCTTTTCCCACTACCATTTCTGCCTATTATGCCAAAAAATTCGCCCTTTCTTACTTTGAAATTTATGTTTTTGAGGGCCTTAAATTCGGAATATTTCTTTTTATTAAATAATCCAAGAGCTGCTCCCTTTAAGGTTGTCGTTTTTTCGTGTGGAATTCGAAATGTTTTAGACAGACCTTCCACACTAATCGCAAATCCTAAATCATCACTTCATTTTTCTAATTTATTATTTTACATTTTTTTATATATAATTATTAAAAATTTATCAAACCTCTTCAGCAAACTTTGCTGCTGATTTTTCAAATAATACGTAACCTACAATAAGGATGATGAAGGGAAGAAGATAAGGAATTATATAATATCTTGCATTCATTATCGACCAAGCCGTTTGCGTTTGGGGCGTAACTAATAAATATCTTGAATCTTGGATAATTTGTGCAACGGGGCTAAGCATTATTAATTTATTATATGGACTTGGAACTAGAGTGAGAGGATATAGGATGGGTGTCGCATAAAACATTCCCATTAATATTATTTCCCAAATATGTGACAAATCGCGAAAACGAACAAATAATGAACTCAATATAAGGCTTACTCCTATAGAAAGGATGAAAAGCTCTATAATTAAAAGAATAAAAAGTGGTGAATAAGGGTTAAACTCCGCATGAGTAAACCACATAAAGAAAAATACGACAATTAAATTTAACAGAAAAGTAATCAAAGAGGAAACACCACCAGAAACCACTAACACAATTCTCGGAAAATATACTTTCCTAATTAAATCCCCCTTACCAACTATCGCCCCAAGAGACATGGCTGTAATTTCAGTGAAAAATCCCCAAATAACCACACCCAATAAAAGATAAACCGGGTAATGAGGTATAGAACCACCAACTTTAAAAACTCTTGTAAATACGATGTACAAAACCAGAAAAAGCAATAAAGGCTTTGCTAAAGACCAGAGATATCCTAGTACCGACCCTTGATATTTTAGCTTAAAGTCTGTGAGCGCGAGCTCCTTAACTAGTTCCATATATTTAAAATTATTTTTAATCATAAATCTGTTAGATTTTATCATGTGAGGCTTTATTTTGCAATTTATTGTTATAGGTGAGTACCTAGGTAACACTTTACTAGTGTTAAATAATCTATCTGTTTTTAGTGTAACATATTCAATTGGTCTTTTTAGTTTCAATGAATGATGAGGTCTTTTAAAGTTATAGAAGATAAGCCAATTTATAAG
>CAIMLA010000055.1 GCA_903842085.1 uncultured bacterium
ACATCGATTAAGGATATCTTCTGCATCAAGGAATCAAGAATCGTTAACGGATATGGACAGATCTCTTTCAGACACAGATACCTAGAGATTCCAAAACACGTACCTGAGGGGGCCAGGATCATGGTCCATCTTTACGACGACCCTCAAAAACCGGAGATCAGGCTTTGGTACAAAGAAGTCTTGGTCCAGGTTATTGTCCTTGGACCTAAAAACTAACAAAAACTACTGCACTATTGATCACTGCACTTTTGATGGAAAACTTCTGCACTTTTGATTGTCAGTTAACAGGCTCAAGAGCTTATCTTCGATATATATTTTCTTAATTATCGTTGAATTGGCAAGATATTTATTTACTTTCTCCGATTCTCTGGCTAATTTCATAACCTCATCTTGGCTTGAACCTGGAGTGATCAAGATTTGATCTCTAACTTTTCCATTTATCTGAACCGCGATTGTCAAAATCGTATCTTGAATTAGGGCGTTATCAAAGGTCGGCCAGGAAGCTTCAAAGACGCTTTCAAGATGACCTATTTTTTCCCAAAGTTCTTCGGCCAGATGAGGAACAAAAGGAGAAACCATGATCGCCAGCGCTTCCAAATCTCTTTGACTTTGAATCTTTCGATCCCCAAGAAAGTTAACCAAGATCATCAAAGCCGAAATCGCGGTATTAAACTTAAAGTCAGCAATGTCTTGACCAACTTTTTTAATCGTTTTGTTGATGATTCTCTCAACTTCAATATTTGGTTCAGCGTTAACTATTTCTTGATCAAATAACCGCCAAAGTTTTTCTAAAAAACGAACTATTCCGGAAAGTCCGTTTGGATTCCAAGGACCGCCGTCTTCGAATTGACCCATGAACAAAATATAGGTTCGAAAGGCGTCAGCGCCCGCCGCTTTTATCACTTCTCCAGGAATAATCACATTGCCCTTAGACTTACTCATCTTTTTCCCGTCTGGACCTAAAATCATGCCCTGGTGACGCAATTTCAAAAAGGGTTCAGGAAAGTTCACAATCTTGGCATCATAGAATGCCTTAGCCACGAATCTAGCATATAAAAGATGCATCGTGACATGTTCTGCCCCACCTATATACATATTCACCGGGAGCCATTTTTGAGTAATTTTTTTGTTCATTATTTCCCGGTCATCGCCAACGTTCAGATATCTCATATAATAAAAGCTTGAATCAACGAAAGTATCCATCGTATCAGTTTCTCTTTTCGCTAAGGACCCACATCTCGGACATGTAGTTGAAGCAAAGGTCTCTACCGAGGCTAAGGGTCCCTCGCCTAAGCCAGTCGGTCTAAAGTTTTCTATTTTTGGCAACTCAACTGGTAGGTTCTCTTCTGAGACTGGGACCGTCCCACATTGTGGACAATAGATAATTGGGATTGGCGCGCCCCAGTACCTCTGTCTCGAGAAAGACCAATCTCTAAGTCTGTAAGTAATCTTACTCCCCCCAATTTTTTTAACCTTGAGCCAGTCAGCCATTTTATTTATGGCCTCGTCAGAAGTTAAACCGGTAAATGCTTCCGAATCAACCAAAACCCCTTTTTCAACAAAAACACCTTTTGCTTTTTGTTTATTTTTTGGCACAATCGAGGTAATTATTTCTAAATCAAACTTTTTTGCAAACTCATAATCTCGCTCGTCATGCGCCGGGACCGCCATGACGGCGCCAGTCCCATATGAATAGATAACATAATCTGCAATCCAAATTGGAATTTTTTTATTAGTAAATGGGTTAATCGCATATGAACCGGTGAAGACTCCTGTTTTTTCTTTTTCGGTCGATTGCCGTTCGATCTCAGCTAGCCGTTGAGTTTCGTTTTGATATTTTTCAACAGCCTTTTTTTGCTCTTTAACCGTGATCGCCTCAACTAAAGGATGTTCTGGGGCGATAACGACATAAGTCATACCATAGACTGTGTCTACTCGGGTGGTAAAGACGCCAATTTTTTCTTTATGGTCGACAATTGCCATCTCAAACTCAACCCCAAGTGATTTCCCAATCCAATTTTTCTGTTTAATTTTAGATGATTCTGGCCAATCGACCTGATCTAAATCTTTGATCAACCGCTCGGCATATTCAGTGATCTTGAAGAACCATTGTTTTAGCTTCTTTTGGATAACCTCGGCTTCACATCGTTCGCATTTACCCGCGATCACTTGCTCATTTGCAAGAACGGTTTTACAGTTTGGACACCAGTTAACCGGAGATTCTTTTTGATATGCCAACCCCTGCTCATAGAGTTTTAGAAAAACCCATTGGGTCCATTTGTAATATGAAGGATCACTCGTGACAACCTCTTTTTCAAAGTCAAACATACAGCCAAATGATTTTAATTGCTCTCTAGCAATCTCAATGTTTTTGGCAATGCTTATATCAGGATGAACCCCAGCCTTGATTGCATAGTTCTCGGCTGGCAAGCCAAAGGAATCATAACCAATTGGCTCAAAGACACTCATTCCCTGAAGTCTCATATATCGTCCGTAGACATCCGCTCCTGTGTAAGAGTAGCCATGACCAACGTGCAGGTACTCTCCGCTTGGATAAGGGAACATCATCAGATTATAGAATGGCTTTTCGGCTTTTTCTAAATCAACCTGATAGAGCTTTGTCTTTTCCCAAATTTCCTGCCATTTTTTTTCAATTTTTTTATGGTTATAGGTATTCATTCTATTGCTTTTGTAACATATATCGCCCGCTTTTTCCAGCCCTGTTCAAATTTTTCAAGCTCGATAAACTGATTCTTGTGCTTATATGACGCTCCAATTGGATCATTAAGATAAAAGCCCAACAGCTCCTCATTTGAGACATAATAGCCATTTAGAACGATCAGATGCCCCCCCTTCGTTTGATCAAAATCTTTATGGATTGATATTATGACTGGCTCATCTTTCTCGAGTGATTCCATCAGTTTTTCAATCGTCTCGTTTTCACTCCGATACGATTGTAGACCAAAATGTTTAGCAAGGTCGCAGATGACTTGATGCTTCCAGCCAATACCTTTAAGGTAACCATCTTTTTTGAGACCGAGTTCGATCAAGCTCTCAACATCAACTTCGATGCCATAATACTCCATCAACATCGCCAAAGAGACAATGCCACAAGAGCGATCTTGCCACTTGTCATCTTTGATATCGTAATATTGGATCCAATGGGGCACCTCAATAATTTTCTTCATGATCTAATTTTCAATTCCTTTGATTTCCATGGCCTTGCTAATTCGTGATATGGCTAAGATGTAAGCGGCCTTTCGAAAGTCCGTCTGGTATTGCTTTTTGATTTTTTCAATATCGTAATATGATTTGGTCAAAATCGTTTTTAGCTTTTTCTGAACTGTCTCAGAATCCCAAACTTCGCCAGTTTTACCTTGTATCCACTCAAAATAACTAACCGTTACTCCACCGGCATTAGCCAGAACATCCGGCAGGATAGTCACTTTTTCTTGCAATAATAATTCTTCGCCATCAGCCGTGATCGGACCATTAGCAAGTTCTAAGACTGTTTTGGCTTTTAGGCTTTTTGCCCGAGTTAAATCAATCGCATTCTCCAAGGCCGCTGGAACAAAAATATCAACATCAAGAGCGAAAAGTGCCTCTTCTGAAATCGCCTTAGAGCCTTCAAATCCTTTAACGCTGCCTGTTTCTGTTTTGTGAGAGATGACAAAAGGTATATCAAACCCTTTTTGGCTGTAAATAGCCCCTCCAGAATCACTAACAGCTACGATTTTATAGGGCGCTCCCATATAATGGATAATTTCCGCAAAGAATCGCCCAACGTTACCAAAGCCTTGAATAGCGATCGTATATTCTTTTTCCCCTGGTTTGAGATTTTTGATGTATTCATCCAGCACATAAGCGCCGCCTTGTCCTGTCGCAGGCTCCCGGTCAACCATTCCCCCTACCTCTAATGGCTTTCCGGTAAACGAGGCTGGCTCTTGCTTACCTGAAAGCTGAGAATATTCATCCATCATCCAGGCCATGATCTGCGGGGTTGTGTTGACGTCTGGCGCTGGGATATCACGATCGGGGCCAATATTATCGCGTATTCCCCTGACATAGCCTCGAGCTATTTTTTCTTTTTCAGAGTCAGATAGTTTTTTTGGGTTAACAGTGACCCCACCTTTCGCGCCACCATATGGAATCCCAGCCACAGCTGTCTTAATGCTCATCCAGAAGGCTAAGGATCGAACTTCATCGATGTCGACATTCTCGTGAAATCGAATCCCTCCCTTATATGGGCCTCGAGCATCATTATGCTGAACTCGATAACCACGGTAAAGCGCCACATTCCCGTCATCCATTTTAATTGGGATATTAAACTCAACAGTGTTCTTTGGGCTCTCTAGTATCTCCACGATATGCTGATTGAGCTGGATTAATTTAGCGGCCTCATGTAGCTGTTTCATGGCATTTTTATAAACGTTACTCATCTGTATCCTTTCTTTATTACTTTATTGATTAACATTATCAAAAGCAGTTGGAATTTATTAGCAAAGTCGTACCAGGTTGAGAAGGCCATAATGACTCAGAAGTTCTTATATCCCCCAGATAGCATCAAGAATTTTTATTCTGACCGATTGTACGGCTGGCACAAGCGATGAAACAAATGCCACCACCCCTAATATAATCGCATTTTGGATCATTTCGCTCGAATTAATATATAAAGTTACTAGACCATAAGGAAATTTAAATGGATGCTTAATGATCAGTGGGACCGCAATATACAAAAAGACCAAGGCCCCAATGCCAATGCCAATAATCGCAAAAAATAATGACTTTAGCAAATAATTGCCTACAATAGCGCCAGGTTGAATCCCAATCGCCCTTTCTATTCCAATCTGTTTTCTTTTATTAATTAAGTCAACATAGGTCACGATAAAGACTGTTATTGCCGCGACAACCAACGAGATAATTCTTAGTATTTGATTGATGAGACCAAATGTCTTTACTTGATCCTTGACGCCCCCGGCTAAATCATCTGACGTTTGATATTTGACCCCCGGTTCTAGCTGAGTCAAATCTCGACCAAGATTGGCATCATTTGTCCCTTTTTTTGCTTTAACATAGATTGAAGACGCATGATCAATACTCGCTGGTAGCAGTAGTCCAGCTTCATTTTGAGTTATATAAGCTTTTTGATCAGACTGAAGAAAGTTGTTATCAAAGATACCCTTTACTTTAAAATCCTGTTTTTTGCCGTTGATTAAGTTTACGGAAACAGTATCACCAGCATGGATGTCCTTAAGAGAAAGAGCATAACCCTGGATGTCAGTTTTGCCCGCTCCTGCAATCTCTAGACCCAAGAGAATGGAATCGGTGTCACCTTCCTCCAAATATGAGCCTTCAATGAGATTACTCGGGGTCGTAAAAACATCCTTGAATGAACTTGGATCGATAGCATCGACCGACCAGACATTGGAAGACTCCCCATTGCTAATTTGAGTGCCGACTTTATAGGTGGGGGTGGCAGCAAAGACATCGCTATTCAAGCGGATTTTAGATAGATAATCACCACGATTCGCTATATCCGAGCTACTTTTGGCAGATGAGATAACAACGTTACTGGTCAGTGTCTCTACTAATTGTAGATTAACTTTTTGTACTAGACCCTCTATCAGTGATGGCAAGAATAATAAATTGATATAAATCAAACCCAGCATAGTAATAGTGAGAATTGTAATACCATGATTTCCTCGCCATAAAGATCTGACCGCTAGAAATAAAGAGACACGAATTGAACGTAATAATTTCATTAATAATCCTCAGTGATCTTGCCGTCTTTTAGGAAAATTAATTGATCGGCATATTTTTTATCATCAGGGTCATGTGAAACAAAAACAATCGTGACTCCAGTTTTCTTATTTAGATTCATCAAGGTGTCCATGACGGTTTTTGCAGAAAGACTATCTAGGTTTGCGGTTGGTTCGTCAGCAAAAATTATTTTGGGATTATTGATCATCGCTCGAGCAATGGCAACTCTTTGTTGCTCACCTCCAGATAGCTCTTTCGGTAAATGACTGATCTGGCGGCGTAAACCGACTGTAGTGAGTAACTCTTTGGCCCGAATGACATATTCTTTATGACCTGAGCCCAACATCATGGCGGGTAAATAAACATTTTCTAAGGCGGTCAGCTCAGGAATCAGGGCATATTCTTGAAAAATATAGCCAAGGGTATTCAATCTAAGGCTTGATCTTTTTCTTTCCGATATTTTTGTCACATCTTCATTATCGATTATCACGTTGCCACTATTTGGCTTATCGATTAGACTCAATTGACGAATTAGGGTCGTCTTCCCTGAGCCGCTTTTGCCCATTAACCCAACCATTTTACCGCTCTCAATCTTGAATGAAACTCTTGAAAGCGCATGTACGTCAACTTTACCAAGTTTGTATATTTTTGTTATATTTTTTACCAAAAGCATTTAAATATATTAGCATATACGAAGGAATAATATAGGACAAAAAAACCAGATGAGGCTAATCTTTGTGTTTGCAAATAAAAAAACTTAATGACCTGTTTCGGCCAATAAGGTTATGGCAGACCAAAGCCTAAAAGAATGGAACACTTTCTTTGAAATTATTCTTGGGTGGAAGTTTGGTTTAAGAGTGATTTATGGAAGGATAACCAATTAAATAACGGTTAACAAATTTCTAAGATCGTATGTTTTACCTTGAAAATATTCATCCAGTCGTATTGACTAAGACAAGTTGGATCAAGAAAACCGTTGAGTAATTCACCTTCTAAAAAGCAGCTGGTTTGTTGCCGCCATTGATTCAGCGATAAACCATTCCAAGAGCGCCTTATTATCTTCGGTTTGTGCAAACTCAAGATATTTGTAATAAGCAAACTTTCTCTCTCTTAAGATAAGTGGCGGTATCTGATTTGCCTTTAAAGCCTGAGCAAGCATAATCAAGCGGCCGATACGACCGTTCCCATCGCTAAATGGGTGAATTTGTTCAAATGCCGCATGAGTAGAGGTAATTTCTGCAATTAAATCCGTTGGGTTCGAGTCTAAGCCCCTAATAAGTTCTTCCATGAGAGACGGTATTTTTCCATAGTTTGCAACGATAGTACGAGTTCCTACAATGCGTACACCGTGATTTCGGTAAAGTCCGGCATTTGTAATAATGCCATTCATAAGCCGTAAATGTAGTCCCTTAATAAGCTGCTCATCGATAATAAAATCTTTCCTCTGCAATTCACCCAGTAGCCATATAAGAACGGCCTGATGGTTGTGTGTTTCTGCTTGTTCTGTCTGGGTTCTGTTGGCAAGCACTTTGTTCTGAAATAACACTGCCTCGGTATCGGCAAATGTCATCGTGCTTCCTTCAATAGTATTGGTATGATATGTAAGATAAAGTGTTAGTCTGTCGAGCGTCGCCTTATCTTCAGTGATCTTTTTGACGGTAGTTTTTAGTTTAGCGGCATTTTCTTTTGCTAGAGTGAGTTCGTCAAGATTAATACTGTCGACACCTACAATGTCAAAGTATAATATCCTGATTTTCTCAGCGGCTTTTTTCCTTGGTTCAGTTCTATTATTAAACCAAGCATTGAGGGTCGCAAAAGACACTCCTAATTGTCGGGCCATCTCTTCTTGAGACCAACCGCTAGCTTGCTGAATTGATTTTAGCCAAGTAGAATATTTCATATCTTTATAAGTATAACAATTCTTTATAAAGTTAGCAATAGACATAATACAGGGGCTTAGAACCGAACTTTTCTCTAAACACAGGTAAGCTGCACTTCTATATGGTCTATAAGTTATTTAAGCACAAATTAATTTTTTATATTTGTTAATTTCGAACTTTAAAACAGAGTTTACTGGTACACTATATTGAACTTTTGATTTAATTTTTTTGGTGGACTACGTGAAAAATAGTTGGAACGATTTAATCAAGGAATTAAAGAGGTGGCAAGAGAGTTCTACTACTTTGGGCGCCACTCCATAATAATATGATTATCATTTCTGTCTATTTCTCTAAACCCAATTCTTTTATAGAGTTCTATGGCACGATTTTGAGTAAAAACTTGTAATTTTGCAGGAACATTTCTTTTTCTCGCTTCTTCAATTAGATTATGCAAGATGAAGGTTCCTACGCCCCTACTCTGACAATCGGGTGAAATGACAAGTTCGTGCCCCTCAACCTGGTTCGGAAGATATTCTATACGAGTGTATCCACAGGGGTTACCATTTAGGTTAATTATCTTAAACCCCGGATTATTCCAGTTAACATAAAAGAACTTGTCCTGTAGCTTATCGTCCCAAGAACCAAATTGTTTGATTATAACATCGCGATAAGCGGTGTGATGAGTTACTCTTGCAAATTCTGTATCTTTTTCTGTTGCGTCTCTTAGAGAAATATTTGGTTCTTTTTTCATAACAAAATAATAACACAAAAAGAGACATTTCTGCCTCTCTTGTTCCAACTATTTTCTCTTTGGTCAAAATGGTGGAGCTTAACCGAAAAACATGGAACACCTTTTTTGATATTGTTCTTAAGCGTGAGCCTATATTAAAGCTGATTTATGAAACCCTAGATAACCAAAATAGAACAAAAAAAAGCGAATAATGTCTATTATTAAAGTTAATTTTTGATATAATTATAGTATGAATTATCAAAAATATACCTGGTATAATCGAGAGGCAGTGCTAGATAATCCTGAAACAATTCATCAGGTAATGTCTCTTGGAGAACTCGATGAGATTAGAGCAATGGAACATGAAATTGGGATAGAAAAGATCCGTCAGGCATATTTACAATATCCAAAAAAGATCTATTCCCGACCTGTTTTTTTATTAATCAATAAATATATTCTCAATAATCAGGAGCCGATCGATGAGCGAAAATATCTCAAAAATACATCTGGAAATATTAGATAAAAAGAGACAAGAAGTTTTTTTAAAGATTCAGCCAATCTTAAAAGATTTTACTCTCGGCGGAGGCACGGCCTTGGCATTGCAGATAAAACAACGACAATCTTTTGACTTCGATTTTTTCTCTCCAAAGCCGATTGCTAGAAACACACTAGAAAAAATCAGCCAGCTTGGTTTTTCTTCTGTTAAACCAACCTTCGATACCGAAGACGAGCTGAGCCTGATCGTGGATGATGAAGTTAAATTAACTTTCTTGTCGTATCCATTCTCCAAAATATTTGATTGCATTTTCTTAGATCAAAATGTTCAGGTCTTCACTCTTCCAGGTCTTGCTGCACAAAAAACCTATACTATCGGGCGACGGGGCGTCTGGCGCGATTACTACGATGTTTTTAGTTTGCTTTTCAATAAATATTTCACCTTGAAAGAAATTATCGAATTGACCACAAAAGAATATGGGGGTATTTTCAGTCCCAAACTTTTTTTGTCGCAACTAGTATATTTTCAAGATATTCAAGATTTCGGTATCGAACAGATAGACAATGGCTTGCCAATTAAGGAAAGCTCCGATGTTAAATCTTTTTTAGAGCAAGAAGTAAAAAATTATTTGTCTTCACTCGAATTGTGAATTGAATCGTATAAATTTGATAATATAATATTAGGTAGATGGTACGAAAGTGATAAAAATAATTGAATTTATTTGTTCTTGAATCTACTCATATTTGTTCAATAAGACGGAAAGACTGGTGGGGAAAACCCCCATTATTATAGGGTAACCAAAACCCCGAATTTGATTTTAGAGTTTAATTTTATATTCTTTAATTAAAGTAAATTTATTAAATATTACAAAAAAAGACATTTCTGTCTCCTCTTTACCTTCTACTATTTTTCACTTGGTCAATTTGGTAGACCCTAGCCGAAATATATGGAACACCGGCAGAAACATGGAAAAATGCTAGCAATGAAGCCAAAACCTTAATCCACAATATGATTTTTGTTCAAAACCCCAAATACTCTTTCGCAACGAGGTTTAGAACACCAGTATTATCCCTTCCTTTCAGCATAAAACAGCACATTGATGACCTTGATTCTAATATGGTGGACCCGACAAGATTCGAACTTGCGACCTCCTCCATGCCATGGAGGCGCTCTACCAGCTAAGCTACGGGCCCATTTTTAACTTTGTAATTTTATCACATTAATTAGTTCTTTTGAATGATAAATATCCGATCGTACTCTCCGTAATCTTTGATAATTGCCGTTTTTGAATCAGGCAAGTATTGATTGGCCAGTTTTACTATTTTTACGCCTTGTTGATGACCAATTTCGCCGTATATTTTTCCTTTATTGTTGAGGTGGTTTGAAGCCTTAATCAAAAAATTTTCATAGATTTCTAGCCCATCCTCTCCCCCATCTAAGGCAATCTTAGGTTCAAAATTAAAAATATCGAGTGGTAGCTTAGACATTTGGGCGTGTGGTATATATGGTAAATTCACTAATATATAATCAAATTTTTCTTTTTCCCATGGCTCAAAAAGATTTCCTTTTTTGAATAATATTTTTGTTCTATTTTCTAACAAACCAGCATTGTTTTGTGCAACTTGTAAGGATTTCTCTGATATGTCAGAGGCGAAATATTGACCTTTTAGTCTAGCCGCTAAACTAATAATAATCGCCCCTGAGCCAGTCCCTATCTCTAACAAACGACTATCCGGTAAAATGTCTTTAGCATTATCGGAAATAAATTTTTCAATTAATAGCTCTGTCTCTGGACGCGGAATTAAAACCTCTCTATTAACCGAAAATGGATAGCCCATAAAATCTATCTTCCCCGAAATATACCAGACTGGTTCAAATTTGGTTCGTCTTATTACCCAACTTTTAAATTTTAATTCTTCTGATTTAGATAATTCTTTTTCAGGATGCGCAATCAAATAGGCCTTATCCACCCCTAAGAGCTCGCTCAGCAAAAGATTGGTTGAATTATGAGGACTATCAACTCGACTGGTGATTAGGGCCTTATTGGACCAAACAATGGCATCTTTAACAAACATATAGAGTTAATTATCTCATTTTTTATTAATTTTAAAACCGTTATAATATTTATTGTTATTATGAAAAACCACAAAAGTCTTTTTGCCAGAGATAGAGGAAGAATTATTTTTTGGATATTGATTCTTTTATTCTTTTTTGTTTTTACTTTAAAGTTCGCTGATTTAAAAGATCTGTACATAAACATCAAACAAAGCAATCTCCTTTTCATTGTGTTAGCAGTTTTTACTCAATTTTTTTACTTTGTCGCCTTTACTTTCACCTACAAAATTGCCTTTAAACTAGTCAATATTCCCCAAACCTTTAAAAGGCTTTTCCCTTTAACCTTTGCTTACATTTTCGTAAATGTGGTCGCTCCGACAGGAGGGGCTAGTGGCGCCGCCTTATTTGCAACTGATGCTTCAAAGCGCAAAGAGTCGCCAATCCGAACCTTGGCCGGGGTCTTGATTGCCAATGTTGCCCAATTTTTGACTTTTGGTGTAATCTTGTGTCTCGGCGTCTTCTCTCTCTACTCAACTAAAGATTTACAAGCGTATCAAATTCTAGCGACAGGGCTAATGGCTTTTCTAACCTTATTCTTAATGACAATCATCATTTTAGGCATCTACAAACCTTCCTCGCTAAACGCTTATCTTTGCTGGCAAACAAAAGCCTTAAACTTTCTAGCAAAATCTCTCCATCTTGGCAAACGCTTTAAAGATGATTGGATCGAAGAAGGCGTCATTGAATTTAATAACGCCTCAAAAAATATAACTAAACAAACGAAAGAGATCTGGAAGCTAATCGGTTGCTACTTTTTAGTACATGTTATCAATATCTTGAGTCTGTTTTTTGTATTTATGGCATTTAACGAACAAGTGTCCATCTGGACTTTGGTTTCTGGTTTTGTGATGGGCGTCGTCTTTCAAATCGTCGGCATCACGCCTTACGGGATTGGTCTGACCGAGAGTGCGATGACCTTAACCTTCACTTCCCAAGGCGTTCCAGCTGAAATAGCCATATTGATTACTCTCACCTATCGAGGCATCACTTTTTGGCTACCGCTTCTGATCGGCTTTATCCTGCTTCGTAAAATCCATATCTTTGGCCTAGGCGATATTTCGATTGTAAAGTTCATCAATGAAAATAAGCATATCACTAATATCAAAAAAGCGATCAAGGTTCAATTTATCGATATCGAGAAGTAAGCTACTTACTTTTTAATGTTTCAGCGATTAGCTGGACCATTTCCTTCGGTGAAAAAGTGGCTTTAGCAATATATTTGACAACCCCTAATTCCATGGCTTCTTTGATTGTTTCTTCAGAAGACATATTGCTAAAAACAATTACTTTTGTCTCTGTGTTTTTCTTTGGTTGAAATTCTTTTAGAAATTCGATTCCGCCAAGCTCGGGCATCAAAAGGTCCAAGAGAATCAAATCAAATTTAGCCTTCTTTGTGGCGTCCAGCCCTTGCCGACCGTTTGGATAATTTGTGACCTGGTACCCCTCTTTGGTTAAAATAATGACATAGGCCTTTGATAAAAAAACATCGTCCTCAAGAATTAATATTTTCTTCCCCATCTTTGCTCCTTTTTTTAGGTAATATTATATTAAACGTTGTGCCTTTGTTAACTTCGGATTTTACTTCTAATTTGCCCTGATGTAAATCGACAATCTTCTTTGCAATATAGAGTCCCAAGCCTGTTCCAGCAATATTTTTTGCTTCTTTCCTTTGGATTCGATCAAATCTTGTAAACAGCTGCTTCTGATTTTCTTTAGATATGCCTATGCCGTTATCACCGACCGAAATTTGGACATTCTTTTCGTTGTCTTTGATTTCAATCTTTATTCTACCACCTTCAAGGGTGTATTTGTTGGCGTTGTTAACTAAATTATCAATTACCCTCCTAATTTTATTCTCGTCACCTTGAATGAAAACTTGTTTCTGACGGTCGGTAAATATAAGAGACTGTTTCTTCTCGGCAAAAGCATTTTTTTGTTCCAAGATCACATTATCAATCATTGATGTAACATTAAATTTGCGAGTTTTGATATTAATGGTTCCGGCCTCAATCCTTGCGGTCTCTAATAAATCATCAATAATTCTAAGTTGTCTTTCATTGCTCTCATAAGCGTCTTGAACAAATTCTTTTTGTTCTTCTGTTAGCTTTCCTGCGTATCCTTCAAGAAGCATGCCTACAAATTGTTTGACACCAGTCGCTGGAGTTCGTAACTGATGTGAGGCCAGAGAAACGAATTCTGACTTGGCTTGATCAATTTCTCGCTCCTTGGTGACATCACGAAAAACAACCACACAGCCGATTATCTTTTCATCTTTACCTACTAGTGGAGCCGCACTGTCCGCCACCGGGACTCTTGACCCGTCTTTTTTTATTAGCAAGGTATGGTTAGCCATTTCATTGGTTTTTCCGGTTTTAATGGCCTCATTGATGAAGACATCGTTCACTTTGTCATTTTCTTCAAAAATAAATCTCAACGTCTTCGTGTATGGATTACCAAGGGCTTCTTTTGCCGAAAATCCAGATATATCTGCGGCGGCCTGATTGTAGAGTAAAATTTCGTTATCTGTATTTATGACAAAAACCCCATCCCCAATACTATGCAGAATGGCATCAATTTTATCTTTTTCCTTATGGACATTAAAATTTTCTTCCTCAACGTCTTCTAGAATATTAATGATAGCTTTTCGTTGATCGTTTAAGTCTTGCTGTTTTAATAATAATTCTTGAGTTTGGGTCTTTATCTTATCATCGACCTCAAGTCTAGATTTAGTGACTTCGTTTCCCATATAATTTAGCGCTCGGGCAAGCTCTCCTATTTCATCGTTACTCTTATTGTCTATTTTATATGAAAAGTTGCCTTGCCCTATTTCTTTCATTCCAATTTTTATATCATTGAGTGGTCTTTCAATTTTCCTTGCAATAAACCAAGAAATCACAAAAGCAATCAGAAGCGCGGCAATACTAATAGCTCCCATTTGCAATGCATGTGAAAATAAAGGTTCATATATTTCTGATTTATTCATTTTCACCACTAAACCAAAGTTTGTCTTGTCGATTTTTCTAGTAACGGCATAAACCTTATTGCCTGCATAGTCTATACTATTTTCCAACATAGCTTCATTATTTATTAGCGCTTGGTTTGCCGCGACTTCAGCCTTTAAAACTGAGACGGTGGTTTCTTTGTTCCTTTCTGCTAGCCTTGGCACGTCTATGTAAGCAACGGTCTGGTCGTCCTTTTTGTAAGCAATGACTGTTTCGCCAGTCTTCCCAAGACCAGAGTAGTCATGAACGATTTTCTTTAAATTAGCTCCGTGGTAAACTGCCACAACAACGCCCACAAATTCATTTTGGTAGACAACCGGGGCCGTAAAAACAAAATCCCTTGAAAGACTCTCTGCTTTTGAAACAAATATCCTTGGTGCTCCCTTTAGCCCTGAATATTCTTGTGGAGCCAGTTCTTGGCTGAGACTGCTTTGGTTATTCAGCAAGATTTGTTTTCCGTCTTTATCAATAAAGTAGACTGCTTTAATATCAGAATCCGTTGATTTAAAGTCATCAACAAAAGTGTTCAATGCTTTAAGGCCAAGACTGTCATTATTAGACGCCTCAACCAAGTTTTTCCCAAGATGTTCTAGGCTGGCAATCTGAACGGTTCGCCTTTCATAATCACTCAAAGCATCCTGAGCTCTACTCTCTTGGATGTTGGCAATCGCTCCAAGTTCGTTTTTGATGCTTTTAATAATTGTTGAGTCTATATTATAGAAAGAATCTATCGCAGTCACTGAAAAAAGGAGCATCGCCGTCCCAACTAAATAAAGGGTCAATTTTGTTCTAAATTTCATTCTTTTGTACCGCAATAATTATTTTTTAAATATTTTATCATAATATATGTCTAGCTTGGCTTATTTGTGACCATGATCAAGTAGCGCTTCTAACGCCTTTATCTTTTTCTTTAATTCAATCATTTTTAATTCTCGACTGGTAATATATTTGTTTATTTTTTCCAAACTTTCCGTTCTTTCTAAAACTTTATCTTCAAAATCATCATTGGTCTTTTTCAGCGCGTTCGTCATCTGGTTGATACTTGTTGCCAGTAAGCCGATTTCATCATTCTCTTTGTCTTTGGTCATTTCGTTTAGATTTCCCCTTGTTATTTCTATGACTACGAGCAACAATCTGTCGATTCTTTTAATAATAAAAATATAAACAAAAAGGTAAGTTAGAATAATAAGTAAGAGAGTTATGAGTAGCAGAAAGATAACAAAGAGGCCATTCGTCTTGATAATTGCGATGATTTTTTCGTTCACCGTTGATAGGCTTTCAAATGAATTTTCGACCAAAAGATCAATATTTCGACCTTGTTTTGTGTAGTATTCTTCAAGCGATGTTTTCAAGACTCGTTTTTGTTCAAGGTAGTTGTTGCTATTTAGTTCGGCTAAGCCTTCTACCCCCTTACCTTGATCTGTATTTTCTATCGCTTGAGTTTCAATCTCGACCAATTCGTCATTTACCTGGTTGATATTATCAAAAAGCTCATTTGTTTCTTTATCGCTTTTTCCGCTTGCCTCACTTAAGGCTAAGTTCATTTTTGAAGCTGCCTCATAATACCGATTTTTCCAGTCAATATCCCCAGTAAAGGCATAATTTCGCGCTGATTGGGTTAAAATTTCGTCATAATATCTGAGTTGTTGAGAAAGTGACGAAAAATACACATCGTTTTCAACTGTCGCAATAATTTGCTCTGGCTTAGTTTGAAGCAAAGCGATGGCCTCGTTTTTTTCGATCAAGATGTAACTTCCAAGTCCTATCTCAATGATCAAGGTAAGAATAAACAAAATTATTATTTTTTTTCTTAGACTCATGCTGCTTCCTCGATCAAATTAATAATTTTTTTGACTGTGTCCATATGACACTTTTCATCATTCATGATTCCTGTTATGACTCGTGCCTCATTTATTGAAAGATCTTCCTTCAATTGATCCTGATAATATTCATAAGCTCTTTTTTCAATCGAGTAGAGTTCATTAAAACTGAGCAAGAGTTGCTCTCTCTTATTTTTCATTATATAGTTCCTGTAGTTTTTTCTCATGCTCTTGGCTCTCCGACTTTAAAATGGCAAGCTTCTCCCGAATAAATTCTTTAGTTTTGTCGTCAAGGTCGGAATTGTTGGTTAAGAGACGATAATCTTTTTCTAGATCTTGAATTAAGCCTTCCTCTAAGCTGATTCCTTCTAGGAAGCCGTCCTTTATCTTTGTTTTGGCATTAATTGGGTTCATTTCACGGCTATTAATTTGCTGTTTTAGCTCGATCATTTTAAGCTCTCGCCCAACCATTAAATTGTTCATCGCCTCCAGTTCTTCTAGCTTATCTTCAAGCGCCGCCTCGGTTTTTTTTCTCTCCGTCAAATCCCTAATGATTCCTGTAAAATATTTTCTGTCTTCAGCTTGCCATTCTGAGAGAGAAAGCTCTAAAGAAAAGCTCTCCCCGTTTTTCTTCTTTCCTTCTAATTCTATGCTTTTTCCGATTAGACGATGATCACCGACAACATCAAACTGCTCCAACCCCTTTTGATGTTCTGTTTGATATTTAGCTGGCATTAGAATATCGATTGGCTTTCCTATGACCTCATTTTTCGAATAACCAAAGATTATTGCGGCACTAAGATTAAAATTAATGATCTTACCATTTTCATCGGCGCTGATTATTGCATCATTGGCAGAGTCAAATAAAGCCCGATAACGAGCCTCGCTCTCTTTGAGATCGTCTGCCATTTCAAATCTCTCAATTATTCGCCCAAGACGTTCAGCGACCGCCTCTATCAAGGCTTTTTCCTCCTTTAAAAAGGGCTCCTGATCAAACCTGAACCTTTCTGGCAGATACGACACCTCTGCTAACCCTACTTTGTTCCTAAATACTTGCATATTTGCTTGTAAGGCCAATTTGCTTTTTTTATAATTATTTGTTTTGTATTCAAGATTATTGAAGACTATCTTAGCACAGGCGATCTCGGGATATTGCCAAGCCCGAGGCAAAATGATTACTACCTTTTGTAATATCTCTTCTAAAGTAATGTCTGGAGTCTCAACTATTGATGAAATACTATAGAAACAATTCAATTCCTTAAGTCTCTCCTTAAGGCGATCGCTTAATGATTCTGTCCTTTTTTTGGGTCTATTAATCATATAGACTCGCCCTCCTTTAGTCGCGGACTGTTGTTCCGCCGATTTCACAAAACAGACTTCTAAATCGATTCGATTTAGGTCTTCACGGTGAGATTTATATGACCAAGGTTAGTGTTGCTGTAAACCAATGGCCGCTAACGTTTGCTACTGCCTTAAATTATATCATCAAAATTATATCATCAAAAGCATTCTATTTAAGCCCGACTGATCGCACATCACAAACCTCTTAAAAAACTCACCTGGCTGCCAGCAAACTAAGTCCCCGATAAAGCCATCGGTCAAGGCAGGGTTATGTGGTTAAGATAAGTAGGACTAACCCTTAAAGTCTAGCTCGTGATCGTTTAGAGAGATCTTATCTCCGTATTGAGCTCCCAGTTTTTCGATTTTTTTGGTAATGCCCATCTTTTTCATAATATCATATAGCCGATAAACCGCCTGTTCGTTTTCAAAATTTGTTTTTTGAGCAAATTTTTCTATCTTCTCTCCCGTCACAAGATAGCTAGATTTCTTCTTTTTGACCTCAAAAATATTTTGTCTTACGTCTGCGATGGTAAAAACTTTTATCATTTTTTCTACTTTTTGCTTCGGGATAGCATCAAGTCCCTTCTCAATTTCATAGGCTAATGCTTCTATGCCGAGATGCGCCACTGCCGAAAAAAGAAGTGGCTTTTTGCCAAATTTAATAATTCTTTTATTCTTATCGATAATCCTTTGAGCCTGCTCTGTCAGTACCTTGGCTTCTGCTTCATTCAGAAGGTCTGTTCGGCTAATTGCCAAAATTTGAGGCTTCTTAAGCAAATCTTTGCTATAGATCGAAAGTTCTTTGTTAATAAGGACAAAATCAGCTTCTATATCCTCGCTCAAAGCATCCACCAGGTGAACAATCAAGCGCGTCCTTTCAATATGACGTAAAAATTCATCACCTAAACCCTTACCCACGGAGGCCCCTTCTATTAATCCTGGAATATCGGCAATAACAAAACCCTTGTTGCTGTATTTCTCTACGACTCCTAAATTAGGAATAAGCGTGGTGAAAGGATAATCAGCTATTTTCGGTTTAGCCGCCGAGATGACAGAAAGCAAGGTGGATTTACCAATATTAGGTAGTCCAACCAGACCAACATCAGCAATTAGTTTTAATTCTAACCGTAAGTTGAGAGACTGACCTTGAGTCCCAAGTTCAGCGAACATGGGCTTTTGTCTAATTGAGCTCGTAAAATGGGCGTTACCAAAACCGCCTTCACCACCTTTAGCGATACAAGCACTTTGGTTTTCATAAGAGAGATCGGCTAATAATTTGCCAGTTTGATGATCAAACACCATTGTCCCGATAGGAACTCGGACAATCGTGTCTTCGCCTTGACGACCGTGTTTTCGGTTGGCTTTTCCGATTTCTCCGTTTTCTGCACTGATCTCTCGATGGGTTTTATAAAAATAAAGAGTATTCCAGCTAGGATCAACCTGAAAAACGATATCCCCGCCGTCACCGCCATCCCCGCCGTCTGGGCCACCATATTCGCGAAATTTTTCGTGCAACAAACTCATCCGGCCACTTCCGCCATCCCCTGCTTTTATATTTATCTCAGCAATATCACAAAACATAGTTTATGAATTTTAGCACAAAATAAGTATTTTTTATAGTTAGAAATAGTTCATTGTTAGAAATAGTTCATAGGATTTTGTCTAACTCCACCAATAATGATTTCAAAATGAAGATGAGAACCAGTAGAGCGGCCGGTACTGCCCATATAGCCAATGACTTGACCCTTGCTAACGTAGCCTCCAATTATGGCTAAACTACTCATATGACCATAGCGAGTCTGCGAGCCGTCGCCGTGATCGATTAAAATAGTATTCCCATAACCACCGTTATAGCCATACTGAGCTTCAACAATTCTTCCTGAATCAGCGGCAAAAATTGGTGTTCCGATACTGTTTGGGATATCGATGGCCCAATTATGGTAGCCGTTATAATAACCCATCGAGCCAACAATCGTTGGAAATTGGAAAGAACCTGATCGACCAATATATGCATTACTGCCATAACCACCAGAATTAGATGATGACGACGAAGAAGAAGATGGGGCTGGAGCGACTGGAGTGGCAACGACCGGCTTAGGTGCCGCTGGTATCTCCCCATCTGGGACTAAAATTTCCATGCCTGAAGTTATGTCTTCGCCATATAAATCGTTTTGAGCAATAATCATCTCCTTATTGGCTTTATAGCGAGCTGCGATACCATCAATCGTGTCACCTTCACCAACGGTGTGGACTAGGCCTACTACCGGCAAAATTGTTAAAGTCTGTCCTGGCTTAACACTATTTTCATCCTCTAGCTTGTTCGCGAACCGGATGGTGTCTGTTGTAATATTAAACTTTCTGGCAATTGTCCAAACTGTTTCCCCGTCTAGAACTACATATTTGGTAATTTTACTTCTAGTACTACTCGATTCGGGCATTGAAACAATTGGTTGTTCGGTAATGTAATCACTGCCTCCTGAGACAATATCAATTTTATTGTTGAGGTCTGCCGCAGCTTTCGAAGCGTCTTGACCAAGCTTATCGCTATAAATCGCTGAAATCGTGGCAACAGAGTCCGCTTCTAAAATTCTTTTCTCATTGGTTGAGACATAGACCTGATTCGCGTTCTGGACTGGGATAAAAGGATTGTAGGTAACTTTGTTTTTACCATCTAGATTACCTGGGATTCCACTTATTAGAACAAAGACAATTACAACCAGAATACTGAGATGGGAAACGTCGCTCATTGAGCCTTTATAGAATTTAACTGTCTTTTTCTGAGCCTTAGAAGCGCCTCTTTTGGCGATCTTGTCAACAAAAAAAAGCCAGACCTGTTTTAGACGAGTCGGCATTTTTTTGAAAAAGGCTGTAAGTAATTTGATTGTTCTTACAATTTTGTGACCGAGCTTAGACATTTTTACGAGAGATTTTGTAATAAATCTCTTCTGTCCTCCTCCACAGTTACGCACCATATTATATTTGTTATTTCTACAGCTGTCAAGACGAAGCGCCGCCTGTTTAGATTGAAATGAGAATTTCCTTGACCACAAAGACTATCGATAAATTCAGTCACAATCACTGTAGATATTTAACCTTTTTTCCCTCGTGCTCATTAAACGTTTTTGAAAAATATGTCACCCCATCGGCTGATAAAAAGTAGCGATATTCTGTAATCTCCGGAAAGATAACGGCCTCGATTGAGTCAATCCCAGGATTCCCGATTGGGCCCAATGGCAGCCCTGGATTTAAATAAGTGTTATAAGGAGAAGGGATTCTGGTCTCATCATAAGTCAGTTGTTCTTTGTTTTCACCTAGAATATATTGGATAGTCGCACATGATTCTAAGGCCATGCCCTCCCGTAAGCGCGATAAAAAAATCCCCGCCACAAGTTTCCGATCCTCCGGTTTGGCAACTTCTCGCTCCACGATTGAGGCTAAGGTTACGACCTGGTATAGATTTAGCCCTGTTTTTTCTGCATCTTTTCTAAGCTGAGGCGTTAATTTATTATCAAAATTCTTTAACATCATCTCCACAATCTGATCAGCCGTGACTTTTGTCGGAAGCTGATAAGTGTCTGGAAAAAGAAAACCTTCCAGGTCGGCGTTCGCTGGCTTGTCTTTTAAGAAGTCGTAATCATAATTTTTCTTAGCCGCAGTTAAAAAAGCCGCTTTTGAGACAATTTTTTTCTTTTCAAGATAATCACCGATCTGGTTATTGGTCCAACCCTCCTGAATGGTAATTTTGTCTGTTGAAACCTTTCCGCCAGTGATAATCTCCACAATTTTTCTAGGAGTACTCTCAGGAGTAATACTATATTCACCAGCGATGATCTTGCCTGACAAGCCATTCATTTTTAGATAAATTAAGAGTGGCCAATCAGTAGAAATAAGCCCGGCTTGCTGAAGATTTTTTGAGATTTGCCTGACTCCATCACCCTCCTTGATAATAAAAGCTTTTTCAGTTTTAGTGGTATTCTTCGCCGTCATATAATGATTAAGGTAGAGGTAGCTTCCAAGGAGACAGACTAAGCCAATCGCCACAATTACTACAAAAACTGATAACCCAATAATCACATAGGGTTTTTTCTTGCTTTTCCCCTGATCACTCTCTTTAAGTTGTAATTTATGATTTAACATTAAGACTCTTTAAGTAAGCTTCTAAAATAATGGCGGCGGCCATTTGATCAATTTCTGCCTTTACGATATTCTTCCGGCTCGACTGTTTCAATTTTTCAACCGCTTCAACCGAGGTCAAGAATTCATTCTCAAAAACAAGCTCCTGCTTTACTTCTAACCTCAATTCATTCGTAAATTCTTCAACATCTTTTGCCTGCGATCCTGGATCCCCACTCGCTAATAAAGGTAGTCCGACCACAAGAAGATCAATTTTTTCTTCTTCAATGATCCCCACTAATTCTTCTATGGCCGTCTCTCTTTCAATCGTTTTATATGGCATCGCGATAATATTCAGCTCATCGCTAACAGCTAGGCCGATTCTTTTCTGTCCAACATCAAGCGCTAATATTTTTGCCATCTAGTTATGGGAGCCTTCTGAGATTTGGGTTGTTAGATAAATGTGACTCTTGATTCTTGGGAAATATTTGATGAAAGAGGGCCAAAATTGGAATTTTGTTTCTTCCACCCCTTCGATCGCTTTTAAATAATCAGTTGCCTTTGCGGCGCTTTTGCCTTTTAAGTCATCTTTGATTTTATCTTGGTCGATTTTGCTTGTCACGTAGGCATTAGTTTTGGCGCTGCCAGTAAATTTACCGGTTGTTAAATCACTCGTATCTATCTCTACTTCCGTATTCTTAACCCCATCATCCACAATCTCTTTGGCATAACCAAATTGCCTTTCAACTTCCGCTTTAATGACTTTGTTAACGTCATCCATAGTATAAGCCAAAGCCTTAATCGAAACCTTAACGGTCATATTAAAATCACTCGCCTCACTATTAACAACTGGGCTCGCTATCGCCGAAACTGCTTCCTCTTTTTTCGTCTGATCTATTACTTTGAGACTTCCAATCTTTTTATTAAAATCAATGGTGGCACTATCAAGAGCCTCTTTCGTCAAGTTGTCTTTGGCGGTATTAATATCACTTTGAGTGACAAAAGTGACTTCCTTGTTTGACCCCCCGGCCATCGCTCCCATGCTGGTAGCTGTATATACAGTTGGTTTTGCTCCCAAAGTCACAGAATAAAAAACAACATTATTAAAACCATTGTATTGATCACCCATTTGATCAGCCTCGACCGAAACCGTTTGAGATGTTTGAGCCGGTGTAATATTTACTTCCGCGCCAGTTCTAAAAACTATCTCTGCTTTTCCTTCAGGATAAAGGCGGGTCCCAGCTGTCCAGGTGATCGTGTCGGTCGGGCTCGTATTGATTATTTTTACAGAACCGGTAGCCTTTGTCCCAACATTTTTCTTCCCGGTGGCAGTATATTTTTTTGTTGCATCTTTGGTCGCTTCGATGGTTTGGGACGGAATAATGGCTTTGTCGGTGTTTAATTTAGCGTCTTTTTCACCGGTTATGTTTACGGAGATCGGTTTTTTTTCGGCTTTGACGTAGATTGAGGCCTTGGCCCGGGGTAAAAAGATAAACCCAGCGATAATCAAGGCCAAAACAATTGGTAGACCAATCAATAAAAGTTTCTTTTTGGGCAACTTCGGCATCAAATTTTTTGGTTCTTTTTCTTCGATTTCCTTTTTGCTCCAGTTTGCCTCTGCCTCTAAATCATCTTTTTCAGAAACAACCAGCTCATCGTCTGGAATCTCATTCTCCTTCTCTGTGTTTTTCAGGACAACTTCTTCTGTATTCTCAATTGGACCTTCAGTCTTTGGCTCAAGATCATTGTCATTATCTTTTGGCAACGCCTCCTCAGGATCCCTCTTTTTGGGAACTTGTCCAACCTTGGCCGCAGTTGCGAGCCCAACCTTTTCCGCTAGATTTCGTCCTACTTTATCTTGAGTAATTATGGAAAGATTTTTATCTAAATTCTCTGCCTGTCGCTTAATAAGCTTAAGGTTAACGACACTCTGTAATAAGCTGGCCTCTTTTGGCACGACCAAAATGACGTCCTTAAACTCAGTTTTTCTGATTTTATCGATAACAGACGTGACCTCTTCATCCGGCTCTAAATAAATTGTTTTTGGCTCAACCATTATTTGTCTTTCGTTCTTATTAATTGTCTTCTTTTAAATCTTACTTATCTAACTTTAATCTGATAGAGCTGAGTTTTACCTTAATTCTGCATCATTTTTACAACTTTTTGTAAAATTGTCGGCATGACGTCGTCCCCCAAATCCATATCCACAATTAAACTTCCCAGACCCAAGGGGGTGACATCCTGTTGATCCTTAATTTCATCAGTTTTGTCGATCATGTTTGAGACCTCGGCAGGTTTAATAAATGTTACTTTTGGTTTTTTAGCAAAAGGTAGATTCTTATACCAATCATTCCCCTCGAGGACCTTTTTTATTTCGGGTAAGGCCGCCCCACCACCACATAGTAAAATTTTTGAGGGAAGCGAATCGACATTAGAAAATTCCGATAAAGACAGTTCCACCCCAGAAAGCCAAACCTCCGCGTCTAGCTCTAGAGCTTCCTTCACTTTAATCTCACTTTTTTCCTCTAATTGTTCGTTTGCATAAGCAAGCTTGATCTCCTCCGCTTTCGCAAAGGTCACCCCTAAGGCTTGAGCAAGTCTTTTGGTAAAACTCCTGCCCCCAATCGCAAACATTTTGGTCCCTTCTAGCCCACCGTTTCTAACGACCGCAATATCACTCGTCCCGCCGCCAATATCGATAAAAATGCCACTAAATTCGCCGGCTTCATCGACCCCGACTGATCTAGCGACCGCATATGGTTCAGCCGCGATACTAATTAAGTCTAGGCCGAGATCGGCCGCAATTGTTTGAAGTGCCCCTAAGTGTACCATTGGCGCAAAGGCATTAAAAATACCAATCGAAACATCTTTTCCTTGAAACCCAATCGGATTGGTAACTTTGTAACCATCAATTTTGACATCGACGATTGAAGCATTGACGAGTTTGACATCAATCGCGTTATAGCCAGTCTCCCAAGCCAATTGTTTGCGTGCAGCATCAAACGCCTTCCACTGGACCTTATTTACTATTTTTTTAAGTTCATTGTAATCAATTTTTTCTGTATGCTTGAGCCTTTCATAGTGGACGATCGTTGTTGTCCCCTTTACTAGCTCTCCGGCAATGCCAATGATACATTCGTCAGCGACCACGCCAGACATTTCCTCGGCTCGGTCTAAGGCTTTGGAACAGTTTTCAACCACGCCGGCAATATCTGTAACTGCGCCACCATGCATATCCCCTAACCGCTGCCTTTGACGTCCAGCCCCCACTACTACCCCTTTACCATCCTCTATTTTAAAGATAAGGGCTTTGACAAATTCTGTACCAATATCAAGGGCGACATAATGTGGAGCTTTTGATTCTTTTTTCGAAAATTTCTTTAATAATTTCATAAATTATATCTACCTATTATTGTAGGCAAATCCTGGCCAAAAGACAATCTTATTCGAGGATGGCTTTAATTCTCCTCACTCCAGCCGAGGACGATTCTTCTTTTTTTATCCTAAAGTAATTTAGCTGACCGGTGTTTTTAATATGTGGACCACCACAAATTTCTTTAGAAAAAGCCTCAGTTGAGTAAAGATCACCGCCAATAGTATAGACTTTGACCTTGTCACCATATTTTGAATCAAAGATACCAGTCGCCCCATTGCCTTTTGCTTCTTCAACGGTTGTGATGGTTTCTATGACTGGTAATTTTGAATTAATCTTATCGTTAACCATCTCTTCAACTGCTTTTAGTTGAGTTTCAGTCATTTTATCTGGGTGGGAAAAATCGAAACGGAGCCTTTCTTGAGTAATATTTGCGCCTCGCTGACTAACGTGAGGACCCAAAACCCTTCTTAGAGCTTCCAGCATTAAATGAGCGGCCGTGTGATATTTAATTGTTTGTTCCGACTGATCACCCAAACCACCTTTAAATTTTTTCTCCGAGCCCTTCCGAGAGAGTTCTTGATGTTTTCTATATTCAACTTTAAAATTTTCTAAATCCACAGTCAATTTATTTTCCTCAGCTAATTCTTCTGTGATCTCAATGGGGAAACCAAAGCTTTGAAACAAATCAAAAGCCTCTTTGCCTGAGATCCCCTGGTGATCTCGCCGTATAACAATTTGATTGAATTTTTTCAAACCATTCTCAAGAGTTTTTCTAAATTTTTCCTCTTCTTGGTCCAGTTCTCGATTAATAAATTTTTCATTTTCTTTCAGAAGCGGGTAGCTCTCACCCATGACCGCTATGACTTCTTTGGCCACCGTTGAGGTGAAATTTCCGGTTATGCCCAAGTTCCGTCCATGTCTAATTGCCCGCCTGATTAGTCGTCTTGCGATATAACCTCGATCAATATTTGAAGGCTCAATTTGCTCAGCCAAAACAAAGGTTGCCGCCCTGAGATGATCAGCGATAATCCTGATCGATTTTTCTTTTTTCTCTGAGCTCACTTTCGCCAGATCTTCAATCTTGGAAACAATTGGCTTAAACAAGTCAGTTTCAAAGACAGATTTCTTCCCCTGAGAAAGCATCGCTAACCGTTCTAAACCAATCCCAACATCAACATTTTTTTGACTTAATTTCTCATATTGACCCTCAACATTTTTAAAATATTCCATAAAAACATTGTTGCCAATCTCGGTATATTTATCACAGTGACAGGCGGGGCCACAAGATGGACTGCATTTTTCTAAACCAGTATCAATAAACATTTCAGTGTCTGGACCACACGGTCCGGTTTCAGCGGCCGGCCCCCACCAATTTTCTTTTTTGTCATATTTAAAGATCCGCTCCTCGGATATATCAATCTCGTTTTTCCAAATATTGTACGATTCTTCGTCAAATGGCGCATCTTCGTCACCAGCAAAGACTGTCACTGAAATTTTATTTTGGTCAAAGCCTAGGACCTGGGTGTAAAAGTCAAAGGTATATTTAATTGATTCTTTTTTAAAATAATCGCCAAATGACCAATATCCAAGCATCTCAAAAAAAGTTAAATGGTCAGAGTCACCGACTTCATCAATGTCATTCGTCCTCAAGCAGATTTGTGTATCAACAAGTCTTCGTCCTAATGGATGCGCCTCCCCCATCAAGTAAGGCACCAGCGGGTGCATCCCCGCCGTCGTAAAAAGAACCGAGGGATCGTTCTGAGGCACAACGGGATAAGAAGGGATCGCTTTGTGTCCGTTTTCTTCAAAATATTTAGTAAAGTTTTGTCTTATATCGTTGGCAGTCATAGGATAATTGTAGCAAAATCTCTCTGTAATTCAATAAAGTGTTATAGGTGAGTACCTAGGTAACACTTTACTAGTGTTAAATAATCTATCTGTTTTTAGTGTAACATATTCAATTGGTCTTTTTAGTTTCAATGAATGATGAGGTCTTTTAAAGTTATAGAAGATAAGCCAATTTATAAG
>CAIMLA010000056.1 GCA_903842085.1 uncultured bacterium
CTTATAAATTGGCTTATCTTCTATAACTTTAAAAGACCTCATCATTCATTGAAACTAAAAAGACCAATTGAATATGTTACACTAAAAACAGATAGATTATTTAACACTAGTAAAGTGTTACCTAGGTACTCACCTATAACATTATCTTGTTTTAAGGGTTAAAATCGGCTATAATTTGTCGGTCTATTAAATAATGCTGAAACGGCTTTGTGGAGAGGTACCCAAGAGGCTGAAGGGGCGGGTTTGCTAAACCTGTAGGTCGAAGTAATTCGGCGCGGGAGTTCGAATCTCCCCCTCTCCGCCAAAAGCTCAATCAGAAGGAGAGGTGGCCGAGTGGTTGAAGGCAGCAGTCTTGAAAACTGCCATACCGGCAACGGTATCGTGGGTTCGAATCCCACTCTCTCCGCCATATAAAAATGTTTCATCTCGTTGTATACTTATTAAGATGATTGATCTTATTATAAAACTACTTTCATTTCTTGTTATAGTCTCTCAAATCGGGATCGTCTTTTATTTAATATTTTTTATTCTTAAACTGAATTTTATTCGCAAGCTTAATATACTAATTTCAAAAAACGCGCTTTTTTTATCCTTTGTCATCGCCTTTATCGCCACCTTAGGCAGCCTTTTTCTCTCCAATGTGGCCGGCTTCTTTCCCTGTGAACTGTGTTGGTTTCAAAGAATCATGATCTATCCTCAAGTTCTCTTATTCGGCTTGGCCCTATGGCGGAAAGATAACAAAATGTTACTCTATGGCCTGCCTTTCTCGCTTTTAGGAATGTTTTTATCTGGTTATCATTATCTAATACAATTCCAGATATTACCTGCTGCCACGACTTGTTCCTTCATTAATGGCGCCACTTCTTGCGCCCACATCGCCGTTCTTGAATTTGGCTATATCACCATCCCTCTCATGGCTTTTACAGCCTTTTTATTGCTTTTCCTGATCCAGGCTATCGGCGTTAAGACAAAAACCTAGACGACCTAATCTAAATAATATTATGCTAATAACATTAAAGGAGGTGACAATGACTGAGAGTCTTAAAAGTTTCTCGTTTCTACGTAAATTTAATTTCGTCGTCGGCTTAATTTTGTTTGTTGAAGGCTTGGTCATGCTTTGGCAGAGTACCAGTTTTTCGCTCCCAGTGACGACTTCTTTTTTGAAGTTTAATCTTCTCACTAAGACCTTAGACCCAGTTCATAAAATCTTGTTTAACCTAAAAATTGGACCATTGGTCGCTTCTTTTCTCCTCCTCTCGGCCCTCGCTTTATTCCTTCTCGCCCTGCCAAAAATCAACGGCTGGTATACGAATAATCTAAAAAAGGGCGTCAATTATGGACGTTGGATTGAATATTCGATCACCTCTTCATTGATGATCGTCGTCATATCGATGCTCGTCGGCATCTATGATATCGTCAGCTTGTTAGTTATCTTCTTTTTGAACGCCATGATGATTTTATTTGGCTGGATGATGGAGTTACACAATCAGACCACCTCAAAAACAGACTGGACTTCTTTTATCTTTGGCTCTATCGCCGGGTTAATCCCCTGGATTGCCATCACCATTTATTTAATCGGCTCTGGCGGTGACGGTGGAAAAGTCCCATCGTTCGTCTACTGGATCTACGGTTCTTTGTTTGTTTTCTTTAATGTCTTTGCGATTAATATGATTCTTCAATATAAAAAAGTGGGCCCATGGAAAAATTATCTTTATGGAGAGAAAGCCTACATTGTCCTGTCTCTAGTGGCAAAAAGCCTCCTGGCTTGGCAAGTCTTCTTCGGCACTTTGAGGCCCATGTAACCCTGCTTTTGCTGTAATTTTTACTGATATGATTGCCCCATCCGAGAAATCGCTTTCAGAAATTTAGTTATCGGGTTTTAGTTCTTTTAATCGTTTTCATAAATTGTTTATATCCCAAATTATGATACAATATCAAGGTAAATCGAAGGAGGATTGATGGAAAATACGTTACAAAACTTAACCAAAGCCTTTATCGGAGAAAGTCAGGCGAGAAATAGATACACTTTTTACGCCAAAACAGCTCGCGAAGAGGGTTTTGAACAAATTGCTGAGATTTTCGAACAAACCGCTAACCAAGAAAAGCAACACGCCAAAAGTCTTTTCAAGCTGATCAGCGCCTTGAATAAATCAGGAGAGGCGATCATGGTCGAGGCCGAAGCGCCGACTGTTTTCGGAACCACTTCGGAAAATTTGGCAGCTGCCATTTCAGGAGAAAATTTCGAGCAGACTAAAATGTATCCAGATTTTGCAAAAATTGCCGAAGATGAGGGGCACGCTGAGATCGCGGCTCGTCTTCGTTCCATTGCTATCGCCGAAAAGCATCACGAGGAGCGCTACCTCAAGCTCTTAGCTATCGTAAAAGGGCAGTCGGTCTTTAAGAAAGAGCAAGCGGTTTCTTGGGTCTGTCGGGAGTGCGGCTATGTTCATTTTGGCAAAACTCCGTTAGATAATTGTCCTTCATGTGATCATAAAATGGCTTTTTTCCAAATCCAGAGTGAGGATTATTAGGACATGCCTGAGAACAACCGTATCTTTGACATTATGCCCAAAGATCCTTATAGCGAAGATGAGAAGAAAAACGATTCTCCCCCGGTTAAGGATCGCTATTTAGACTCTGAGCCTGAAACGGTTGTTCAAGAAAACGATCACCCACAACAAGACCAGCTCGTAAGCACCGAAGAAGCCGTCGCCGAAGACGATCCGGCCCTTGAAGATCTCGATCAAAACGAAGAAGAAGATGAGGATGATGAGATAATTGGCCTAGAATGGTCAGCCTTTGATCATGAGGAACTTAATAATCGGTTACGCTATTTTTCTGTGGCTGGCATTATTGTCGCTGTCTTATTGGCCTATATCATTTACGTAAAATATTATTTTGGAGCCGTCTTTTTAATCGTCATGTTTGTTGTTTTTATTTTCTACAAGCTCCAAAAGCCTCGAGAAATTAATTACACCCTAACAAGTCACGGCTTATATATTGGCAATAAGTATTACGGTTGGCATGAGATTCACTCTTTTTGGTTTATCGAAACGAAAAAACAAATAAATTTACATATGCTCTTAAACAAAAAGTATATGCCGCAAGTGACCCTCGACGTCACCAATATCGAGAGCGAAGACGTTAGAAACATCTTGCAAGAGCACCTTCCAGAGCAAGAGGGGGTCGTCGAGCCAATTGTCGACAGAATCATTAGACTCTTGAAATTATAGCTTTTTTAGCCTAAAGTTCTTCTGTCCGCTTTTTTAGGAGACTTGGTTTTGGGCTGTCAGTGAATAACCTTAGCTTGTCACAACTTTTAAACCAACTATAAAAGAACCTTAATTTGCCCACGTAGTTCAGCGGATAGAGCGTCGGCTTGCGGAGCCGAAGGTCAGAGGTTCGAATCCTCTCGTGGGCACCATAATTATAGGGATAAATTGGCACCTGAGATAATCTTTGAAATGATCATCGTCATCATCGCCATGGCATTAGCTCAGATTTTTGACTCTTACTGGGTTTTGCTTTTAGTCGTTCCTGGCTTGGTTTTTTTGCTCACTAGTTTTTTCTTTTTTTTCTGGGCTCCTTTTATCCCTTCCTCTAAATCAAGAACAAAAACAATGATTGATCTGGCCAAGATAAAGCAAGGTGACAGAGTCTACGACCTTGGCGCCGGAGATGGCAAAATCGTAGACGCTTCCGCCCAAAAAGGGGCTGAGGCTATTGGCTTTGAAATATCCGTGCCCCTAGTTTTGTATTATTATATTAAACGGACCCTCCGTCTTACAAAGGGCCAGATAATCTGGGGTAATTTTTTCAAAAAGGACATTTCGAATGCCGACATCGTTTTTTGCTTTTTATCGACCCGGGCGATGAACGAGTTAGCCCACACGACTTTTAAGAAGTTAAGATCCGGCACTAGGATTGTCTCAAATGCTTTTACGCTCGATAATATGATCCCGATAGCTCAAGAAAATGGGGTGTACCTGTATGTTATAAAATAATTTGGAGAGGTGCTAGAGTGGTCGAATAGGACGGTCTCGAAAACCGTTGTGACCGTAAGGTTACCGTGGGTTCGAATCCCACCCTCTCCGCCAAAAAAAAGACAGAAAGAAATTGACTAAAGTTAAAGTCTGAGTTAAACTTTAACTATGAAAACCATATCAGCAAAAACTTTAAGAGATAATCTAGACGAAATCGTCAAGAGAGCTAGCCGTGGCGAGTCAATACGAGTCACTTATCGGTCCAAGGCGGCCTTCATTATTCAGCCAGATAACACCAAAAACACATCCACTAGACCAGGTAGCCAGGACGCGATGCGAAACTATATAAACCAAGTCCGTAAAATCAATATGCAACCTCGCCACTCCACCCTTAATGTCAATAAACCAATAAAAGAACTTTATCACGAACTGCTTGACCATGATCCAAGCTACCAGAGCGGCCATGAATAACATTGTCTGTCTTGATGCAAGCGTCCTACTAGAATCTGTTCTACAGGGCCGAAAAAATGTTTCAAAGGCTCAGCAGTATATTGAGTCCCATAATGTCATAATCTCACCACTTACGGCCCATTTGTTTATTTATTTTGGTCAAAAGGACGGGCTTAATCTTGATCTTCTGCTCGACTTACTATTAAAACATCAGTTCACCGATTTAGGCACAACCGAACTCCTTTGGGCAGCTAAGAATTGTCAAGACAAAGGCTTTGAAGATGCGCTACAAATCGCTTGCGCTTTAACAAGTCACTGTACTGAATTTGTTACTTTTGATAAGGATTTGGCTAAAAGATACAAAAGCTTCATCGCTATAACTTTACTTTAATCTCGGGTGCATAATCCACCGACAGCGAAAGACTCCAGGCCGGACAGTTCCCTGAGGAAGTTCTTTAGATTTAGGGCCGAGGGATAATAGGCTAGGCTTAAACTAAATTTTTCTGCTAAAATTATAGTTATGAGTCATCTTAAACCATCCTCCAATCGCTTTTTGTTTTTCGGCTGCGGCACCCACCGGAGCAAACGCAAGATGGCCTATATCCTCGGCCGACCTGAGACTGATCTGTTAGGGGAAAAAGCCGTTCTTACTGGTTACAGCCTCGGGATACAGCACTTGGAGCAAACTCCGGATAAACCGAGCCCTAAACTGCCGAAATCAACCTCGGTCCAAGATCTACTTAGAAAAAATTGGGAGTTAGTCGACTATGGGTGGTATAAAGAAATTAAGGTGAGCGTTAAAACCCAAGACGGAAAAAAGCATCAAGCCACAACCGTCAGGATTCAAAAAGGACAAGACTTAGAGCAAATAATTGATGATGATCAATATCGCGCCTGGCTTCAAGAGCAGGAACTGTATAAAATTGCCACCTCAAAATCACGACTCGATTTCTACCAAAATCAAAAAAGATCAAATTCTTCTGTACAAGATTAATATAGTTTATTCTCCAATATGTTTTAATTTATCTATTTTTGCTACAATTAACAAGAAGGGGGACTAAATCGCTAAAACTTCACAAGATGTAGCCAAAGACCTATATCGCGCTGGAATTGAGAAAGAAGCTCAAGAAAAAGCCGACTCTTTTGATTTGCCCTACGCTGACCTGACCCACATGTCCGCAAAGAACGAGGTCCTGTCTTTGTTATCCAAAGAAGAGGTTATTAAATATAAAGCCTTGCCCATCAGTGTTGAAAATAAAAAATTATATATCGGCATCACTAACCCCTCACTCGATATCAGCAAGCTAAAAGCCGACTTAATGGAAGACTTTAAACTGAAAGATGTCATCCCGGTCATTGTTTCAGATGCGTCTTATGTCGATGGTCTATCTTTTTATGATGAGGTCAGAAAGCAGTCTCCCCGTGAAACCAGAGAAGAATTTATTGATTTGACTGAAACGGAAAGCATTCCGACCTTTGAGGAACTCAATACCCAACTTCAAGAAGCCCCGATTCAAGATCTCTTAAACCTAATTCTCCTAATGGGTTTCAATGCTAAAGCTTCAGATATTCACGTCGAACCTCACTCTGACCATACCATTATCAGAATGCGTTTAGATGGGGTCTTGCACGAAGTTGCCAATCTCCCCAAGGAGCGCTACAGCTATATCTTGTCGCAAGTCGAGCTTCATTCAAATTTAAAGCTAAATGCTGATTACCCCCAAAATGGCCGCTTTTCCATCAAAATCGCTGAACAAGACTTGGGGGTTCGTGTCGAAACCATGCCCAGCATGCACGGCGATGATATTGTTATGCGTCTTTTTAATACTCAATCAAAAATGCTCAATCTCGACGGTCTGGGCCTATCTGAATACGCCCTTCCGATTCTGGAAGGGGCGCTGAAACGTCCCCACGGGATGATCATCATGGTCGGTCCAACAGGATCAGGCAAAACGACTACGATCTATGCCATTCTAAATCAGCTAAATAGCGAGAGTGTAAAGATTATTACTCTTGAGGATCCAGTTGAGTACGAGATGGAGGGAGTCACTCAATCCCAGATCAATGAAGGCGAATCATTCGCCGAAAGGCTTAAGGCCGTCTTGCGTGAAGACCCAGACATCATCATGGTTGGTGAGATTAGAGAAGCTTCGACCGCTCAAGTGGCACTCCAGGCCGCCTTAACTGGTCACTTGATGGTTTCAACAATTCATGCCAATGATGCCGTCACGGCCATCATTCGCCTCACCGAGATGATCGGAGATGCTAATCTCGTTACGGCCTCAACTAATGTCATTATCGCTCAACGGTTGGTTCGTAAAATATGCCCTAAGTGTCGAGCGAGTTATGAGCCCACCGAATACGAATTGAAGGAATTTAATAAAATCTTAAACAAAATGAAAGAAGAGATTCGTCCAACCGAGCCTTATAATTTTTTTCGCGGCAACGGCTGTGATGACTGCCAAGGGATCGGCTTTCGGGGTCGGATCGGAATTTACGAGCTTTTAGAAATCGATAAGAGCTTACAAAAATTGATCAATGAAAATGTTCCTATTTTTGAGGTTCAAGAAGCCGCTTTAGCGGGTGGCCTGATCACGATGGAGCAAGATGGCATTTTTAAGGCCCTAGATGGGATTACTAGCCTTGAGGAAGTCCTAAAGACAATCAGGGAATGACCCCGTCTTTTATTGAGAAGCCCGATTTAGGGCTAAATAAACATTTTTCTCTTGTATTATCGATTTCTTTTGATATAGAATTAGACTAGTAAAACGAGGGGGGTATATATGATGATGGCAAAAAAAGATGGCAAGAATGCACCAACCATCACTGAAGAAAGTTTCTTTCTTGAGGATAATACTTTTACCAGTGATTGGCTCGAGAGCGGACCCGAGAAGGCCGTTGATGGGGAACTGGCAGTAGATGTCTTTGAAACCGCGAGAGACCTCGTCGTCAAGGCGCCCATTGCTGGTTTAGGAGATGAAGAAAATATTGATATTACCCTGACCGAAGAAATGGTTATCATAAAAGGTGAACGCAAAGAAGAAAAAGAAGTAGACCATAACAGCTACCATATTCAAGAGTGTTATTGGGGTACTTTCTCTCGCACAGTTAATTTGCCCGTTAAGGGCCTACCCGAAGAGGCTACCGCCTCCTTCAATAAGGGGATATTGACAATTCGCATGCCAAAGGCCGAGGTTAATAAATTGAGAAAATTAAAAGTCAACGCCAAAACAACCTAAAATTCGATGATTTTGAAACAAAAAACCTATTACCGACTCCAGCGAGTTGTGCTCGTTCTGGTTTTGGTAGTTTTTGTTTTTAACCTCGTTAGTTCATCTATTTTCCAGAATTTTGCTTTCGCGACATCCTCAACGACGTCAACGATTCCGGCCCTTAACCTGCTTTCTTTGGAAGAGATAGCCGCCAAATTAAATACTGATGTTAAGAAGCTGACGATCAAGCAAATCGTTGATGAATACAAAAAAAATAATATTAAAGTGTCCACCACCGAACTCATCGATAGTCTACAAACCGCTTTGAATAATCAAGAAAGTACCTACCAAATAAGTGGCGACAGCACGACGGTCGAGGCCCTTATGGCGGCCGGCTTAAACACGTCTTTTGTTTATGATACTGCTTACGACCAAGTCCAAGCTGTTTATGCTCAGGTGGCTCCTTTTCCAAGCATCGATATAACCCTCAAAGACATGGCAACTGCAAAGTACAACAATAAAACCTCAATCAAGGACTTTACAATTAGTGAGTTAGTTAAATATCTTTTAAGCAAAGACTTTAAAGTGATTGAGTCTCAAGTGATCGCCAAGCTAAATTCGTTAGCGACGATCAATAAGGGTAAGATTTCAGGGAGTACTAAGGTCACAGAGCTTTTAAACCCGACTTATTTTGGTCTTACCGATACCCAAACCAACAAAGTTTTTGCCGATAATTATTACGCTGTCGTGACTGGCCCAACCGCGCCGGGAGATGAGTGGCAGTCACCGACCGGCTGTGAAAGAGGGCTTTCAAACACCTTCTGTATTGATCAATCCCCCGTGGCAGCGGCCAAGGACATCGCGAGCAATGCCAACGTCCTCTTATCTATTCTGGCCTCGATTATGATTTTATTTGGCGCCTTTCGGATTATTACCGCCAACGGCGACCCTAAGCGAGTTTCTCAAGGTCGCGAAATAATTTTTTCAGCTCTTTTGGGAGTTGCAATCTTTGTTGGTTATTATATGATTGTTAGTATTATTAATCCATTTATTAACCAAAGCTAAATCATATGAAAAAAATAATTTTTATCTCTTTCCTTTTCCTCAATACGTTCTTCCTCATTAACATTGTTGAGCCGGTTTTTAGTGGCAGCGGTGGATCAGGCTCTGGCCTTGTTTTAGCCAGCGACTCTCCCTCCTCTTGGGCGGATGGTATTAGCGAGGATCGAGGTTGGAGTGATTTAATCAAAATCGCCCGAAATGTTTTTAATATCTTTTTGGCCATTATTGGCTCGATTGCGGTTTTAATGATTATCTGGGGCGGCATTATTTATATTACTTCTTCTGGTAACGAACAACGGCTGGAGCAAGCCAAGAAGGTGATAACGTACGCCATCGTTGGGATTATCATCGCCACTTTATCTTTTGCGATGATTTCTTTGGTTGGCGGTTTAATTAATTCAGTCGGCTAAATAACATTTTTTGCTTTACAAAAAAATTGTCTTATCCTATTATTAAACCATAAAACAAAAAAAGGAGAAAAGATGAACAAAAAAATAACTAAGTTTATTTACCCGGCCCTGGTTGGTGTTTTTGTTTTCTTGCCAATCGTAACTTGGGCATCGCCCGACATTAATGTATTCACGGGGTCTTGTACTGACGCTAATTGTATCGTTAATCTTTTACAAACAATAATTACCTGGGTTCTTGCTATCGCCGGCTCTCTAGCTATGCTAATGCTAATTTATGGTGGTATCAGATACATTCTTTCAACGGGTGACGAGAAAAGACTTGAGGGAGCAAAGAAG